>JAOZOF010000030.1:8429-22187 GCA_029933425.1 Marinilabiliaceae bacterium | reverse complement strand
TTAAAACAATTCCTCCCTTTGATAAGAGAGGAACTGTTTATTTTGCCATATTGTTAGCGAAGATCATAGTTCATCGACAAAAAGTATTGGCTCTGTTGTGGATTGACGTCCAGTGGTTTTGGTTTTATTACCGTAAAGCCTCCATGAAATCTCGTAATCATACTTCAGATCATTGTTTGGTAACAGAATATCAACCGTTCCTGAGTATTGTTCTTTATATGGTAACAAAGCTACCTGTTTTACCTGCTCGGAATCACCTACTTTATAATAGATCTTAACATTGATCATACGTACCTTGTTCTCTTTAATCAGTTCAGGATCTGATTCCAGGTCAATGGTTTTGAGAACATAAGGAGCAGCGAGGTTGATAATGTTGGTGTTGACTTTTTCCCAGTCTGTTGATATCTCATTACCACCAAAGAAACTCCATTGGGTTTGTATGTCATAATCGAACCATTTAGTACGGTCATTGTCTCCTTTCCATCCGTACATCAGCTTGAAATTGTTTGCGGATTTCAGGAAATTCTCACGGTCAATACGTACCTCATCAACGGTTACATCACCGTTTTGGTGAGTTTTTTTCATTTTCAGATTCACATAGTTGATGTATTTCCCGAAATCATCAAAATTAAAACCGTCGAGTATTGCTACTATTTCCCGCTGTTTGAACATCGGATCATCAAGATTTACCTCTTTAAAGCACTCTTTACAGTTTATCTGGCCAATGTTTTCGTCGAAACGCAGCAATAACTTATCGGCTGTGTATTTATTCAGATTGATCTTGAATTTACCTCTTTGCCTGATCTTTTTGAACTGATATGTTGCCATAACAGCCATCTTGAAATCGGTTTTTTCTTTCGGTGATGATGTTGGTTTTGTGGTTGGTTTGTTTTTGCCTGTACCGGTGGTTTTCCCTTGAGGTTTTGAAGCGGCCGCAGCTGCTACAGGTGTTTGGTGGCCCTGTGATTGTGCCGGTTTGTTTTTTTGATTTTTCACATCAGCAGGTTCCTGTAAACCGGGGGGATTATTTTTATTTGAACTGTTTTTTGAAGTTATGCCCTTACTATTATCAATTTGTTTATTTATTGTATCTTTTTCCGAGGTCAGTTCTTTAATTAATTTCTCAAAATCGATATTATTATCATCATCAGGGGGAACTGATATATCCTGATTTTTATTAGCATCATCTTTTGTAACTTTACGTGCTTCTTCCATTGCATCAGTTAATGCGGAGGCAGTAGCAGTTTCCGTTGTTTCGATTCCTGTTTGATTTAATCTCCAATACAAGTACAAAAACTCAACAGTAAATGAAAGATCCAGGACTGTGGTTCCTTCACACATACTCCTCTGGTATTCAGTTAACCATTTTTGATTTTTTATAATTGATAAAAGTCTCGGTTCAATATATTTTTCTTTTACAGAATAGATATTTATGGTGTCCTTTCGTAACAGTTGTTCAACTTCTTTGAACTCTTTATCTGTAAGTAATGGTTTAATGTCGAACCATGATTCTATGTGACCGACTTTCTTTTTTGCTTCAGCTATGTTTTTCTTTCTTAATTCTAAGAAGTCTATTTCCTCGTTATTTTTAACACGATCTCTTAATTCTGTCAGCTCTTTGTCGGAGATGTATTGCATGGTGTTAATATAGCTGATAATAAAATCTTTCAGATCAGGGACTTTCCATCCATCATCTGCTGGTAAGTTAAAGATCAGGTTGGATGGATCATAAGGACCTTTGGATTTATAGTCGTTAAATGCCAAAGGATAATTGTAGTCATTGATCGGGGTTGCAAAATTGTATGCTGTTTTCTTTTTACCCGTTGTTTTTGCCGGAACACTGCTTTTGTTTTTTTCCTTGTTATACAGTTCCGTTGCTCTGTCAAGAGCACTTTTTTTGCCGGTTATACTGTTCATGAATTTCTCAACAACAGGATTTCCGGTACCGACAGGGTTAAAGATCATTGTTGTAAGTTTGTTGTAAGCCGTTTCAATAAGCTTATCCATATCGGCATCCGAACCCATGCTGGTTATCTTTATTGCTCCGTTGTTCCTGAGGTCATCAAAGGCAAGTTCTATTTCACCACCGAACATTACATTTCCATAGTTGCCTGTTGCTGCCGCATCAAAACCATGATGGCTGTATATCTTATCGAAATTTGCTTCAATGATGGCCTTTTTAGGTGCCCTGAATCCGCCAAGTTCCATTTCGAACGAAAAGCTTATATCGGGGGTAGGCATTTTAAATGATTCCCATAATATCTTAGCTCCCTTTTTCGAAAGTTCCATCGATACAGCGGCCTTTTCTCCGTCGATGAGAGGTGCATTACCAATCCCTACGACCTGCTTTGTCAGATCGCCTTTTGTGTTGGCAAATGAGGATATGACTGAAACTGTACCGCTTCGGTAGATCACAGGGCCTTTTATGGTTCCCGAAGAATTTATCTTCCGCAATTCATTTTTTGCTTCTGCGATCTGATCAGGAGTTACCGACAGTGATATCACGAAATGAACGATACCGCCGCCTGTTCCCTCACGAATATCCTTTTCTCCGGGTGCAGAACGTACATTCTCTACATATTTTATGAAAGAGAATTGAGGCTTTCCATTCTCGTCCGTTGCCAGACGTAACTTATCGGGGAGGTAGTAGTAAACATTTTCATTTCCCATTTCAGGGAAGAGGGTCAGTTCACCTGCTTTAACAGGTTTGTCAATTATTATCTGCTGTGCTTCGATTTGGATTACCGGAAACAGAAAACCAAAGAACATCATCAGACATAATATTCGACCTTTATACTTTTTCATGGCTTTCATTTTTTATTTGTCAAACAGTTCTGAGAATTTATCCAGAACATTCTCTTTTGCTTTTGTTACAACATCATCAGCCTCTTTCTTGGCTTCTTTGAACATTTGCGATCCTTCGTCATCCAGTTCTTCGGGGATGGTTGCATAAATGTAGTCATCGTTCATCCTGACCTGCCATGGCAGAATCAGTTTACCTTTTGTTTTATGGTTGATGACAAGTCTGTATGCATATCCTTTTGTGTCTTTGTCGATGAAAATCTTTTTTTCAACCAATGGTTCGCCTTTTGCTGCCGAAATGTGAATATTGGTCTCTTCTTCTTTACCGAATTGCATATATCTTACTTGTGCAGTAACACGGGTAATTCCTCTGTCCTTCATCTCATCGGGATCGGCCTCAAACTCGATATTCCTTATTTTTACAGGCGGATAGAGATCAATACCGCCCCAATCTCCTTTGATCCAGGGGGCATTCTGCGGGAAGACCTTTCCTCCCCTCAGACTCCATTGGGTTCTGTATTCAAACACATCAGGGTTTGTGTCCTCTCCGCGTGCATAAGTGAAGTTTACGGTAACGCCGTTTTCATTTATGTACTTTTTATCAACAGTGATCCTGTCGGAGAAATCATTTCCCGAGTTTCTTTTTTTCCTTACCTCGATATTTACATAATTCACCACATCGCTGAAAATATCATTGACCTCTCCATCAATGATAAAGGATATTGTTCTGTGTTGGAAAAACGGATCATTCAGATTAACTGATGTTACACATTTTGGATTATCCTTAACATTATCGTACCATGATCGGAGATTGCCTGTAACGTCAATATATTTTGGTACAGCCCTGCGATAGTTAAGCGATATGGTCTCGCGTCCGGTCTGAACACGCTTTTCAAATTTCACTTTGTTTATCCTGTAATAATTACCTTTTTTATTGTTCAGGTTATCATCGCTTTTATCCTCTTCGGGTGCAATAGGCGGAATTGAAGTATCCTTGTCGGTCAATGCATTTGTGAAGTAGTCCATAAATGCCTGAAGTATCATTGCACTTGTCTCATCACCCAGTGAACGGTCTTCAATATTTACCTGAACAGCTTTGTTATCAATGGATTTCTGATACATCTCATGCATTTCGTCATACGAATATGTTGAGCTGCTTGTTTTGTGCCAGAATCTTTTTTTGTATTTGTAGGTGTGTCTGTAAACTGTGGACAGAGAGTCCATGGTTTCTGCAACCTTCTTCCAGTTTATCACCACTGAGGCATTAATGGCCGGCAGCATTACAGAATATTGATAGTTCAATGTTACCGAAAGGTCGGATATCGAGCTTGTTTTTTCAAGTGAGGCTGCAAACAGCTGTGCAGTGTTTTTGTCCATCTTGCTTGCTACCACAGCTTTCCCTCCCTCCAGTGCAGGTGCTCTTCCTGACTGTATCAGTTTTGAAGAAGCCGGGTCGCTCAATGATGCAGAGTATATCTGAAATGAGCCTTCAGGTATAGGCTGAACATCGGCAGGTCCCATGATCTTTATTTTAGGTGAGTTGTCTAACAGAAACCGGAATCTGGGATTTTTCCTCTTTTCTTCCAGTTTTGCTTTTAGTTTTGTTTCGGCTTCGGCAACCTGTTTGCCTGTTAAGCCCCATTGCATGAGGAAATGCAGAATAGCCCCCTGAACTCCTCCTGCCGATTCATCCTTCTCGGTAGTATATTTTATGAAAAGGAAATCAGGTGTTCCATTTGTGTTTTTCGACAGTCTTAAACCTACAGGAAGGTAGTAATACTCTCCTGTAAAATTGTTGTTCCTGCCTGATTTTGCTTTCCCTAACAGGGTTACTTTTGTTCCATCGTCAAGGGTTACCGTAACACGATTGTCAGCGTCGAGTGGTTGTGCCTTGACGGCTTTGAACGATGTGCCAAACATTATCATAAATAAAACAAGAGATAATGTGTAATGATTGTGATTCTTAAAGAAAGGATTTTTCATATCTAATGATTTAAAGGTTTCACTAATATTATTTCTTACTCAAGGTTTGCTGTTTGTTTTAGAGTTCATCAATAAAAACCATTCCGGTATTATCGGTATTCTCTTTTATTTTTCTGCTTCCGTCCTTCATTATCCAGGTGATCTTGTATTTGTAGTCTTCATCTTTCAGGGGCAGAGTGATCTCGGTTGTTTTTTCCTCAGGATTCTCACCCGGCTTCCAGACCATCCTTTCCGAGCGCGTTTCTCCGAAGAACGGATATGATATCTGAACGATAACAACTCTGACACCGGCATCAGTAAGTTTTTGGGTGTCACCTATCAACTGTATTTCCGTTCTTCTAAACGGAGCAAAAAGACTGATCATTGATGATGATGTTTTTTTCCAACCGGTAATGTACTCACCTCCTCCGCTGAATTTCCAGTTTGTACGGTACTGGTATTCAAGCCACTTCATGCGGTCTTTGTCATCTTTTGAACCATAGACCATGCTTAATGAGAATAAAGAGTCGTTTATAGTTGCCGGAGTAACTATTACCTCTCTTATGGTTTGCTCTCCGTTCTCATGTTCTTTTTTCAGTGTTACCGTTACGTTGTTTATCATTTTACCCAATTCTTTTTGCAGCGTTCCGTCGATACTTACCTGAACTGTACGCTGTTGGAAATCAGGGTCATCCATGTTAACAGTCCGGAAGAAATGCCTGTTGTCACCATATTTTTTGTATAGATCACCGATGTTGAAAGTTATGTAGTGATGACGTGAGATGGTAGCACTTGAATTAAAATACAGTGTTGAAGTTCCCTCTGTTTTAAGGGTTTTTAATTTGTAAGCGCCATTGACACTGTAAGGTGACTGGGATGCCAGTTTTTTGAGCATGCTTTTGTATCCGCTTACTATGTTCTTTTTTACAGCCGGCGGAACATCATCGGCATTAACAGGAGTAAAGAACATATCGGTAAGCTTTGCATAAACTCTGTCGATCAATGCCTGCATGTTTGTATCTTCTCCTTTTGTTGTCAGTTCAATGGCATTATCTTTCCTGAGTTCGTTGTACATCATGTCAATATCCGCACTTACGTAATATGCATTAAGGCCGGCCTTGATGTGCTGATATTTCTGTACCTGTGTCCAGTTGATCTTCATTTCTGCATTAAAAGCTTTTGATAATCCTGAAAATTCCAAATCGAAGATGATGGAGATGTCAGGTGTTTTCATTTTAAAACTTTCGAGCAAAAGTTTTGATGTCTCCGGTTCCAGTTCGAACGAAAGGGCTATTCTGCTGCCTTCAAGAACTGGTGCACTTCCCGAGGCCATTAACAGGTTTTGTTTGTTCCCGTCTTTCGTCAGTATCGATGATACCAAAGCATAGCTTCCCTGATCGAATATTACCGGACCTTTCAGTTTAATGTTATCGTTTTGGAATTTGTCTGTCAATGCTTGTCCGGCTTTCTGTATCGTTTCTTCCGGAGTATCGTATTGAACAAGGAAATGAAGAATTGCACCTCCTTCCGCCTGCTGAATAGAGTTTGCCCCTGTAGATGCAGCGCTGTTTATTACGTAACGAATGAATGAGAATTCAGGATCGTTTTTCTTATCTAAAGCAAGGGTCGCTTCGTTAGGCAAATAATAATAGCTTAAGCTGTCGGTTGCATCAGGAAAGCACCAAAGCCCCTCTATCCTCAATCCTTTGTCGATCAGGATCTGCTGACCTGATATCAGGTTGCTCAGCGCAATGAATAGTAATGAAAAATAGAATTTCTTCATAGAACTTAGTTTTCCTGTTCAGGTGGTACTAAAAAAAGATAGTCGGAATCAAGCAGCTTGAGCTCTGATTTCTGGGTTCCCTTTTTCGATACCCATGTCACCCTGTAAGCTACCGGTTGTCCGTCATCATGGTAAAGAGCTACTTTGTTCAATGCTTCGGCATCACTTGCCCTGATCATCACCCTGCCTACTTTTTCTTTGTTGCCTGCAAGTATTGATGCAAATTCCACTATTGCAGTTGAAAATCCTGCATCAGTGAACATCGACAGGTCGGTATCTATTTCCACGATCTCTTTTTTGAATGGGGGCGTCAGTGATATCACCGGAGCATTCGATCGTATCCAAGAGCTGTCGGCGGGAACGGTGATCTTTTTGTCGATTCCTCTTATGCTCCAGTTAAGCCGGTATTCGTAATTCAACCAATCTGCGCTCTTATCGCCCAACCTCGGATAACTGACCGGTTTTATCAGTTCACCCTTTTCAATATTGCTGTAATTGAAGAATATCTCTTTTGTAGTTGCAGCACTGGATTTATACTCTTTTTTGAAATTTACGGCTACAAAATTTATTTTGCTTTTAAATGCATCAACGTACTCTCCGTCGATCTGAAAGTATATGTCGCGATGTTGAAATGCAGCATCGTTCAGATTCACGATCCTGAAATATTTCGTGTCGTTGCCTAATTCCTCGTACAAACCTCCAAGGTTTCCTGAACTGTGTACAGGGACTTTTATCGTTGTCGTTTTGCTCAGATTAAGATAAAAACTGTTAGATCGTATATCGCTTCTTTTTTTCAAAACGAACTGATCGTCGGATATGTATTTTGTATTACCTGTACCTTTGAACAGCTTGGTTATCCATCCTCTTTTCTGCCGTCCTTTGATCTGACCTGCCGTAACAGCATCTTCCTTTTCAGGGGCCTTTGACCATCCTGTTTCGGTATTGAACATTATTTCGGTTATTTTATCGGTGATGATACTCAGGATACCCTCCATGTCAGAGTTTTTAATATTCAAACCTTTGGAACGGTCGAAGGCCTCAATGTTTATTTTTCCGTCTTTGATCAGTTCATCCGACACATCGCGCAGTTCGCGCTTTGTATACTTGTGCTGGTAGTTGTAAACAGTGCTGAAATGTTTGTATATCACATCCATGTTGGCAGTTATTACAGCATTGTATGCTTTAACGGCAGCCTCGTAGCAGGCATTTATCGAAACCGAGACATCGGAGGTTGCCCCGGTGAATGAGTTCCAAAGCAGTGTTGCTCCTTCGGGGGTGAGGTTGGCGGCAATGGCTGATTTTGAACCGGGCAGGAGAGGGGCATATCCTGAAGTTATCACAGACCTTGAAAATGAACCTTCACCGCCAGCGTTAGATAAGATGGCAGACACGAGCTGAAATCCGGCTGCTCCTTCTCCTTCACCTGAAGCAAGAGGCTGCAGTGGCACAGGTCCGAGAATCTTAGCACCGGGAACTTTCTTTTTCAGGGCATCTTGTAATTGAGATATCAGTGTGTCAGGAAGAGTAAACTGAATAAGAGCATGGAACAATCCTCCGCTCGGCTGATCACCTTCCCCGACATATTTTATGCACATCAGTTCAAAATCCCCGTTACTGTGGGTTGCGAGTCGCGGATATTGGGGCAGATAGTAATATGCATTTTCGTCATTCGCATCCTGTAACAGTTGTACTCCAAGTACCTGAATACGGCCCTCTTCATACTTTACCTGTGCCGTAAACCTGAACGAGATCAGGCTTAAAATTATTAGAAAGACTGTTTTTTTCATTTTTATATAGGTTATAGGTTTATTTATCAGTTCATATCATCATCTTCATGTTTTACAATTTGTTCGGGTGAAGATGTTATATCTATCATTGATGTCCATGAGTTTTGCTGTTTCCATTGTGTTTTTTCAGGAGGTGAATTGTCGCTGATAGTAGTGACCCTGTAAAACAACGGTTTGTCCAAACGCACTGCGTATGGGAAGGTTATGTTGTAAACATAAATATCCGGTGTTTTACTGCTGAACGTCTTTTTAATAATTACATCTCCGTGTCCCACTCCTTGTGCTTTTATTTCTATCTTCTTTGCAAACAGGTCAGGTCTGAGACCATTGTAAAAGTCATAGCATCTGACTTCAAGTGCAGCATAGCCGGGGGGTATCTCCTCATTGATGTCTATCTGTTTTACCAGGTCGGGCCATTTATGTGTGTCTACGGTAACCGGAAATGCATCTGACCTTACACATATCTGTTCAACTATCGTTGTGTCTTGATTCTCTTTGATATGCTTTTCAATGTCTTTCAGTATCTTGTCTTCCCCTTCTGTTATGATTTTGTTTTGAGGAATGTTAACGCCTGATGAGAAGAAAGCGTAGCTTAGACTGATCAGCGGACTGCCAAGTTCGAAAGACTTACTCAGAAGTTGTGCGGTTTGGTCGTCAACCTTTAAGTAGTAATCCCTTTCTCTCCAGTATTCACCTTTACTGTTCAGTCCTTCAGCATTGTCTGCAGAAAGGTCTCCCCGGGTAAAGGTCAGGGAGTCTGTGTTTTCGTTTTCTCCGGCAACGGGAATGAATACGAGCATGGTCTTTACCGATGTTACAGGAAGAGGGCGTAAATGTCCTCCTCCATGGGGCCATAATGTCTTTTTAATTAGTGATAACTTTTCGGACGGGATATGATCCATTATTACTTTAAATCGCAGAATGCTCAGAAACCTGATCTCACCCCTGTCGTTGTATGCTGCATTTCCGGTATAGCGTGTTTCAAGAAACTTAAAATCGGGTTTGCCGTCATGGTCGTACTTAAGACTCAGAGTGCCGGGTGTGTAGTAAGCAGTATTTATGTTTTTTGCATCCCTGAAACATTTTATTCCGTCAATTTCAACAGAGTTGCCGAAATCAGGCTGTGCTATCCCGTAAAGAGGCAGGATAAGGTTTAAGATAATTACAATATGTTTTTTAGAAATTTGCATTTCTAATTAAGGTTAAATTGTTTTTCCGTTATTCTCCCGGAAATTTTCCTAAAGCATCGGTTATAACTTTTTTGTTCAGATAAATGCTTGATGCATCGGAATATATCCATTTTGAAACGAGAACATCCTCGTCGGTTACCAGCTTGATCTGATATTCATATTCTAATTTCTCTCCTTCGGGAACTAACAAAGGTCCGGCAAAGTAGCTTTCTCCGTCTTCAAGTATTTTCACAGGAGGCAATTCAATTATCTTTTCTCCTTTGGTATCTGCGAATCTTGAACGTATCCTGACCTCAAGTGCCAATGCGCCGGTACGTTCTTTAACGTAGGATACAATTTCGATCTTTTGCTCGCGGGCTGTTGTCGTCCCTCCTGTTAATTCATTGATTATTTTATCCATACACGGCCGGCATTGCGGTACCGAATATTCCATCCAGATGCGCTGTGCTTTTGAGTCCACTATCTTCGGGATTCCGGAAGAATTGATTTTTACTTTAGCAAGAACAGGCACTTCTTTATCGCCCAGATCCCATGAATAGATGAAAGGCACCGTAGTTCCTTTGTCGTCTTTATTCAGGATCAGTGCATGAATATATTTTAACTTTACAGGAAAAGGCATCTCGTTTTTCCACTCTTTGGCTCTCCATGAGTTCTTACTTAGTTCAATCCTTCCAAGAACTTTTTCATCGTTGAAAGAGATGGTGACAGGAACATTCACTTCGGGCATTTCTCCCTGAGGAGTGAGTTTAAACTGACCGGTCAGGTTGATCTCTTTCAGTGCAATCATTAGGTCATCGGCATTTTTCGAGCTCATCGGCCACGAAATGTCAACAGGATCGAACAAGCCGGTCACAGTTGTTGATATTTTGTCCGAAGGGATGTTGTAAAGACTGCTCAACTGATTCGAAAGATCTACCTGAGGAACACTTGATAACGGAACGGGAAGCAGTTTTTCAAAAGGTAAATTATTTGCCTTTGCATACTCTTTTACCAGTTCCTTTACCATTGCTTTCTCTTTTGTGCCTACGCCGGGGGTTAGTTGCACGAACATGTTCACCTGTCCGCTTTCACCTTCGGAGGCAGTTCCGTACAATATTTTCAATTTGTATGAATCATCTTTGTTCCACTCTAAATTGTAGGAGGCCGGAAAATAATAGTAATAGCCCGATTTTTCATTTTTGTCAGGGAAAATATCTGTGTTGATGTTTGTGATACTGTTACCGGAGTAATCGAAGTTTACATCTGACATGATCTCATCCCAAAGAGATATTGCCATGTTACCCGGGCCTAAAGCTCCCTTGTCGATCTGTTCTTTACTTAATTGAAATGTTTTTGCCGTAAGTTTAATGTTGGGTCGATAAACAGGTTTTGTCTGCTTACTGCTTTGTGTTGTTTTGCCTGTGTGCAGGGGCTTGAAGTTGCCTGTCTTCGAAATGTTAACCTGGTTTGATTTTGGTTGTTGTTGAATGTGTACAGGCTTTATGACCATTGGTTTTCGTATAACATTATTCCGGTAAAGATTTTTATTTACAGCAACCCTGAATGTTTTTGCAGGTACAGGTAATTTAATGTCAGCATCTTTGATACCTGAAGCACTCCCTATTGGTACAGGCGTAATGTCAACAACTTCATTTTCATTGATGAAGTCATAATTGTTCTTTTTTGCCGAGAGTCCGTCAGCTTTCCATTCTTTTTCAAGAATGAAGGCATAAACCTTGCCCGAGGCATCATTCTCCCTTTTGCATACCAACAGCTTTAAAAGAGATGATTGAATGTCTTTGTTTTCAGGGTTGTCTTTTAGTTCGAATGTAATTTCGATCTCGCCGGAACCTGATGTGGGTAATTGAACAGGTGTAGAAACTATATCTTTTATTTTAGATTTATCAGGTGCGATAATGCTGCCTTTTAGCCATGCTCCTGAAAAACCCTCGAAGTTGATCTTTGCTGATAACGAGTTGTGAGTATCAGTAATGACGGTTACTTTTTTAATATCTCCTTCCATCTTTGAGGCACCTAACAGCATTCCTATGCCTGATTCAACGAGGGAGCCTACGTCATCGCTCTTTGTGAGTTCTTTGCCTGTGAGATCCTGTGCACTAATATTGCTTATGAGAAAAGTAATTGCACATACAAAACCTAATGTGAATTTAAGCTGTGCCATCTGAAGTGTATTTGTTGATTAGATCGGTTTAGTTAACTCAATTTAGTAATAATAATTCTAAAATTCAATATTTTACTAACATGTAAAACCGTTATTTTACAATATGTTTGATAAGGTTTGTCAACGTATAATTTTTATAGAGGAATGGAAGTCCATTCAGCCTTTATTCTTTTTGATACTGATTCCCGTAAAAACAAATATTAAGCCTATAATTATAAATATAATTCCGATAATCCCGGTCTGCTCTTTCAATGAAGTAGTAAATACTATACCTGAAACAGCTAAAATGATACCCACAAACAGGTAACGTCTCGATCTTTGTTTTAATTGATCCATTAAACCGAAGCTTTTAGGTGTTTACTACACTCAAAGATACGAAAATGAAGGTAAAATGTTATATTAAAATTTTACTCTTATGATATTTTTATAAGATCAGGTGTCAATATGTTCTTGTCATGTCATCGGGAACACAAATGATGTAATCGGCTTCACCCAGGTATTCCTCATCAAGTTTTGATATGTCACTCTGCAAAACAGTGGATACTGTAATTATTTTATATCCTTTGTTCATTTGATCAAGATGCCATATGATACCTTGGTGATCTTTTGAGTGATACGAACCGTTGTAATGAATGAAAATCTTCCCCGGTTTCATGTTCTTGTCAATGAAATATGCCATTGTAGCATCTTTTGCTGCCTGCGCCTTTGGAAGGTTTGCCATCGAATGACTTGCTTTGGCTGCTTTGCCGGCAGGGGCATTGCCCATATTCAGCATGTCTTTGTAACATTTCACTTCAGGGTCATATTTCATAGGCAGGGGAGCGATCCATCTTTTACCTTCATCCGACAGTTCATCAAGGCCTTCAAAGCCTTTTTTGAAAACAATGTTCGCGTACCTGCGGGGAATATTTGTGGCAATGAAGCGTAATCCGTTGTCCCTGGCAAACAGCATTAACGGTTTGTAATCAGTTTTGTAATTCTTCCACAATTTCAGTTCTGCTTCGAATTTTTTGTCATCAAACAGTTTTCTGAGGTATTCGTCGATCACGAGCTGGTTGTCTGATTCAAACATTTCGGCACCGAGGATAAGGTTTTGAGATGTGGAATCGTAAAGGTCTTTTGTGATCTGAAGTTCCATCCAGTGGGCAATGGGATTGTCATGCAGTTCGCCGATAAATACGATCTGATTCTTTTTCAGATCATTTATCATTTTTGAGTATTTGACTTCTTTGCCGTTCTTGTCGAAAAGCTTGTATGCAGGTTTGTCCGGAGTGAAAGAAAAGGAGAGAAGAGCGATTATCGAAATGAAAACTATTGATCTGTTCATTGTTTTGAGATTTATGGTATGGATTTTAAAGCAACTAATTTAATGATTTGTTTGTTGCATTTACTCTAAAAATGCTTAATTTTCTGCAATAATTGAAATGTTAGACATAAATATCTGAATTCCAAAGATCAACTTATTAAAACTTATAAAATGTTCCCGAAAGAAACTTACATAAAAAGGCGTCAACAACTGAAAAATGATGTTGAAAAAGGATTGATACTTTTAATGGGAAACGGTGAAAGTCCGATGAACTATACCGATAACGGTTATCGTTTCAGACAGGACAGCACATTCCTCTATTTTACAGGCATAAGTCATCCCGATCTTTTTGCGGTTTTTGATGCCGAATCGGGTGAAGAGGTTCTTTACGGTAACGATTACACCATTGACGATATTGTCTGGATGGGACCTCAACCTACAATCAGGGATAAAGCTTTATCCTGCGGGATTGAAAGGTCGGCTCCGATACGTAAGCTGGTTGAAGACCTGCAGAAAGCGCTGAAAAGTGGCAGGCAGATACATTTCCTTCCTTTGTACAGAAGTGAAAGCAAGGTGAAGCTGTTTGAGTGGACCGGTGTGTTGCCGGCGGAGGTACAGGCAGAGTCGTCTCTTGAGCTTGTAAAGGCTGTTATCAGTCAGCGTAACTACAAGTCGGATGAGGAAATTGCAGAGATAGAAAAGGCAATAGATACTTCTGTGGATATGCACCATGCTGCAATGCGTATGGCACGTCCGGGAATGATGGA
>JAOZOF010000030.1:5784-8329 GCA_029933425.1 Marinilabiliaceae bacterium | reverse complement strand
GGCTTTGTTCTCACTATTGAGCCGGGGATTTACTTTATTCCCGAACTGATTGACATGTGGCGGAAAGAAAAGAAGTTTGAGCAATTCCTGAATTATGATAAGATAAATGAGTACCGTGATTTCGGCGGACTAAGGAATGAGGAGGATTTTCTGATCACGGAAACAGGATACCGCCTGCTTGGTAAGCAAAAGGCAAAAACCATTGATGATGTGGAGATGATGAGAAATTAAAATAATTATCTGCCGCGTAGTTTCAAACTACGCGGTAGATAGTATCAATAACTATTCCACCTCACTATCTCGTCCATCGGTTTTCTTATCTTCTTGCGGTGTTTGTAGCCTTCGGGCGTGTAGCCGACGGTTATCAGAAGTGCTACGGTTTTTTCTTTGGGGACATTAAGTATCTTTTTTACCTTTTTTTCATCGTACCATCCGAGCATACATGTGCCGAGTCCTTCTTCAGCTGCCTGAAGGCAGAAATGTTCGGCAGTGATGCCTATATCGATAAGGGGCCACTCTTTGTTCTTAACTTTCATCCCCAGTTCAGTGACCTTTTTGGATTTCTCAAGTACGATAGAGACAATTACGGGTACTTTATCGGTGAAAGTGTTGAATGAGCCGAGCGGGCCGCGTGCGGCTTTACCTACTTCTACTACTTTTTCCGGATCATCGGTCACAACGAATGTCCAGGGTTGTGAGTTGGATGCCGACGGAGCAAGCCGTGCCGCTTCAAGGCAGCGCATCAGCTTTTCTTTTTCAACAGGTTTGTCTGTGTATTTGCGGTCGCTCTGGCGTTTTTCTATGAGTTTGAGAAATGTCATAACTGTTCGTTCTTTTAAAAGTTTGCGTGTGGGGTTTTGTCACACTTTTTGTGTGCTTCGCAACAAAAAGATGCGCCAAAACCAAATTATAGGGTTATTTGTGCCCGGGGCTTTCGCCCCGCCTGCCTGACGTCAGGCAGGGGGTATAATATATCACCCTTACAGGGCTTGTGTTTTAATATTATCCCTCTACCTTTAAATGACTATTTGCAGTCAGGTAGGATCTGTGCAAAAAAGGCAAAAATCCCGTCAAAACCAAATATTTTGGGTTGTTGGATTCCGGGGGTGAACACGTCAGGTCAAAGCATATTTTCTTTATAGGGCTTTTTTTATGCTTATTTTGCAGGTACACATGTGCCTTGCCTGACGCATGTCAGAGGATGGAATGTTTAATTCAGAATTTGTATATCACTTTGTTGTTCTTAACTATCTTATTAATAAACAGCCAAATAAAAATACTAATAATTCCACCCACTAATGTGCCGTAAATATCTCTCCAGTCAAAAACACCTTTTGGTAAGTAAGGTTGTAGTATCTCATAAACAATATATCCGATCGTAACGAATCCAATTACATTGAATACTTTTTTCGGTGGGGAGTTCAGGACTGCCAGCATTAAAAATATTTGTACAATAATCCCACCTGAATTACCTATGCTGTCAGCAATTCCGTGATCATCAATCCCGTTCTTGTAGATGAATGGTCTGTAAACATTTCTGCCTGCCTCTGTGACAAAAAATGCAAGCACAGTGATCATGAAATAGATTATCCGAAACAGGTCAATAGTCCTTATTGCTTCTTTATCAGTGAAAAAGTTTTTTGATTTTGCCATTGGGTTTTTGTAAAACACATTAAGATATGTCTCCAAATATCATCAATAAAATAAAACAAAGTAAAGCCACATTTATGGAAATTAACCATACATAATATAAAATACCTGTTTTGCCGGTCTCATTTTTCGTTATGGCTTTGTATTTCTTTATGTATTTAAAAATAAAAAGGTTTATAAAAATGAAACCCGGTATGTCTTCATCTCTTTTTTTTAGAAATGAATAGATTGCAATTGTTGACCAGATAAAAACAATAATTGCAATCGTACCCAGACTAATTAGTATTGCATTCATATCCCTTGAATTATTTCCTTTTACTTATCGCGGGTCCGGCTTCTGTGTCTCCCCCTAAAAAGGGGGAGAACAATGGGGATCATTCAACAACTATAATCCCCGCTTTTTCAATTTCTTCAGTCAGTTTAGGTAATGTGTTCTTCGTTATCTCATCCATCTGTTGTTGCAGACTTTCAAACTCTGTTTTTGCTATATCAAGGGTTTGTTGCAGCATCGGGGTTGGTCCGTAAGTTGAATTTCCTGTACCCATCATCAAAACACTTATTCTGGAGAAAACTGTAGGAGCATTTTTTTCTCCTGCCTCATTCCGGGCCTTGGAGCCGTATAGTTTTGTTTGCATGTTCAATAATTTTTCTCTTAAAATATAGAGATCTTTATCCAAAGTTCCCGGAACAGCAGTTGAGTTGTTAAGCGCTTTTTGCATGGCTTCGGTTTTTGAAAGTGCCTTGTTGACTTTTTGCGACAGAGCCATGGCATCTTTTAATGTGTTGCTTATTTCTTTCCAGAATTTTTCCTTCTCATTAAAAGGAGCTCCTTTAAGTGTTCCTTCTCTCAACGGAACAACATCGAATGAAACAGGTCCGGACAGTTGTGTCGTTT
>JAOZOF010000030.1:0-5684 GCA_029933425.1 Marinilabiliaceae bacterium | reverse complement strand
GGGAATGTTACCGGCTTTTTCTCTTTTTCAAGTTTCTTTTCTTTTGCCTGACGTACTTCTTTAAGGGTTTTGTAATTGTTGGCAAGGTAATAGGTAAATACAGCTCCGAAGGGCGGATTGGGGGCTTTGTAAAATGCTGCTCCCTGATCCTGTCGTGAACTGATGCGCGGAATATACCATAGCGCTTTCTCAGTGTTAAAAAGTGTAGCCTCTTTTTTTAGCTGCTTTTCGGAAATGTTTCTTAATACAGAATAATCATCAAGGATATAAAAGCCTCTGCCGAAAGATGCACAAACGAGGTCATCTTCATCTTTTTGTATCACAACATCACGGATGGCAATAGTGGGAACACCGCCGGTGAGTTTTGTCCATTTCTGACCTCCGTTGATGCTGAAATACATCCCGAACTCGGTTGCAGCAAAAAGCAGCTCCGGCTTATTATGGTCTTGTACGATACGCCACACGATAGTAGTATCGGGCAGGTTGTTTTTTAGGGAAGTCCATGTTTTTCCCTTATCGGTGCTTTTGTAAAGGTATGGTTTAAGGTCGCCGAACTTGTGATTATCGAGGGCGACGTAAACGGTATTTTCATCAAACAGGTCGGTTTTGATGTCATTAACGTAAGCTGTTGCCGGTACTCCGGGCAGAGTGTTCACATCGATCTTTGTCCAGTTGCTGCCACCATCGTTAGTAACCTGTAAACGTCCGTCGTCAGTACCTGCGTAAATTAGGCCCTCTTTCAAAGGTGATTCCGCAAGAGCTGTAATGGTATTGTATGTTGACATTGCGTAAAAATCCCAGGGTGAATCCCAGCTCCATGTTTTGTCCATTATGGGAAGTGTTATTCTGTTCTGATTCTTTGTAAGATCACCCGAAATTGCTGTCCAGCTGTTACCGCGGTCATCGGAACGCCATACCCGTTGCGATGCAAAGTAAATGCGGGTGGGGGAGAAGGGACTGATAAGGATGGGAGCATTCCAGTTGTAGCGTTCAAATCCTTTGTCTTTACCGGGTTGGGGCTGAATGAACAGTATCTCACCGGTTTTACGGTCGATACGATTCAACATTCCTTCCTGTCCCTGTGAGTAAACAATGTTTGGGTTGCCGGGTTCTACGGCAGGTTGTGAGCCGTCGGCACCCATGGTAATGAACCAGTCGCTGTTGGTAATACCGGCTTTGTTGTCAGTTTGCGACGGGCCGCCCTGTGTATTGTTGTCCTGTGTGCCTCCGTAAATGTTGTAGAACGGTTTTGTATCATCAACGGCCACAAAGTAAAATTGTGTTACGGGCAGGTTTGAGATGAAACGCCACGTTTTAGCCAGGTCAAAGCTTTCGTAAACTCCGCCGTCACATCCGACGAGCAGGTAATCGGGATCATCTTTTCTGAATGTCAAAGTATGATTGTCGGAGTGTTTGTCTTTCTCAGGCATCACCTTGAATGTTTTGCCTCCGTCGTCGGAGACCTGCATGCGCACATCGGCAAGGTAGATGCGGTCGAATTTATGGGGTGATGCGTAAAGTTCCTGGTAGTAGTGGGGGCCTGTTGCCCCCGATACTGCATCCGACATCTTTGTCCACGAAGCGCCTCTGTTTGCTGAGCGGTAAACAGCTCCTTTACGTCTTTCGAGTTCTATGGCCGCGTAAAGCACATCCGGCTTTTGTGGTGAGATGGCAAGGCCTATCTTACCCATTGTTGCTTTTGGAAGTCCGTTGGTCAGTTTCTGCCATGTATCGCCTCCGTCTTCCGACCGATAAAGAGCCGTTCCCGGGCCGCCGCCCATGTAAGCGGCAACGTTACGTCCGCGTTGCCATGTTGCAGCATACAGACGCTTAGGATCGCGTGGGTCAATAACTATGTCGGTCACTCCCGTCCATTCGTCGTCGCCGAGGGTTTTCTTCCATGTCTTACCTCCGTCGGTTGTTTTGAAGAGGCCTCTGTCACCACCTTTGCTCCAGAGAGGGCCTTGTGCTGCTACCCATACAATATCGGGATTTGTGGGGTGAACAATTATTTTTGAGATATGCTCGGAGTGTTTTAGTCCCATGTTCTTCCAGGATTTTCCGTCATCGGTACTGCGGTAAATACCGTCGCCCCAGCCAACATGTCGACCGCCTACATTCTCGCCTGTTCCTACCCATACTGTGTGGTGGTTATTGGGATCAATCGTAATGCAGCCTATTGAATACACCGGCTGACCATCGAATATTGACTTCCATGTTGTACCTGCATTTTCGGTCTTCCACACTCCACCCGAGCCGACGGCAACGTACCAGATATTTGGATCGTCGGGATGAATGACAATGTCGGCTATCCTGCCTGACTTCAGGGCAGGTCCGATATGTCTGAATTTCAGTCCTGCAAAAGTTGAAGATGTGAAAAGAGTGTCTTTGGGTTCAGGTTTCGTGTTTTTGTTCTTTGCGAAAGATGATGAGATCAAAAAAAAGATAAATAAAAATGTTAAAGCTGAGTTTAAGGATTTGGGTTTCATGGGTTAATATTTAGAAGTTTATTCTAAATATAGTGAATTTTTTTCAAAATGTGATATATTGTGACCTACGGCGTCGCTCAAAGCGACACCGTAGATATGGAGTGGTTATTCCCTGCTTTTTCTGATCCTGTTCTCGATCTCCATTATCCTTTTTATGTGTCCGTCTGCGATCTCTTCATGTATCTTATCGAACGGCAATATCGGTTCTCTTACGGCAGGTGTCGGGAAGATGCCCTGTTTCCACAGCAGACGTTTGAAAAAGTGTATCGATATGTCGAGATGCTGATTAGAAAAAGCAAGAACAGGCAATATCTCATTAAAGAGAGAAACTGCATCTGTTTCTTTCCCTTCTTTGAAAAGGTTGAAAATCTCAGTGTAGATCCAATGCATTCCCGTAGGCATAAAAGCATGAACTCCGCGCGTAAGTCCTTCGATCATCTGTGTTACTGCCCATCCTCCGCTTACATTCAGATTGCCGTTAGTCAGCTCAAGAATGCGTGAGTATTTTACTCCCGCAGGAACAGTTTCGATCTTCAGGCATCTGAAAGCAGGGACTGTCTCGAACAGATCAAGGATAAGTTCATCACTAAGTCCGTAACCGGCGAAATCCCAGTCCTGAAGCATTATGGTTTCAGGCACATGTTCTGCCACCTTTTTGAAATCAGCTTTGAACTGTTCATCATTCTTGTAAGGTAGTTGAATGAGAACATTTTTCACTCCCAGAGCATTGTAAATATTCAAAGCATTAACAGCATCATCGGCAGTGCCTCCTCCTGTACCGATAAAAACAGGAACTTTGTCGCCAACTGTATTAAAAATAGTATCCAGTATCTTCAGCTTTTCGAAGAGGGTAAGCTTGGAAACCTCAGATGCCATGGCAGGAACAAGGAAACCTGATACTCCTGCCCGCAAAGCTTCTTTTACATTGCAGTTTACCGCAGGGTAATCAACTTCGCCCTCAGGGGTGTATGGAGTGTTAAGTACGGTCACAATGCCGTGGAGAGGGTAGAGGTCTTTCATTTCTTTTTTCTTTGTTTGATTGCTGCTTTTTCTGTTTACCTCTGCCCTGAAGAGAGCAGAGAAAGCAGCAGTTTAAATAAATTTCATTTCTGTGTGAAAAGTTCTATTTGATAAGTCCGCTACGTTTCAGTAATGGCTCAATCGACGGCTCTTTGCCTCTGAATGCTTTGTAAAGCTCCATAGGGTGCTTAGTGCCTCCCCGTTCAAGAATGTTCCTGCGGAAAGAGTCTGCTACCTCTTTGTTAAAGATGCCTTTTTCTTTGAATGCTTCGAAAGCATCGGCATCAAGCACCTCTGCCCATTTGTAACCGTAATATCCTGCCGAGTAGCCACCATCAAAGATGTGGGAGAAAGCTGTGCTTACGCTGCTGCCTTTTACGGGAGGGAACAGCTCTGTCGGTGCCATTGCCTTTTTCTCAAACCCGATCACATCACCATCAAACGACTCCTGCAAAGTATGCCATGCCATATCATTCAGCCCGAATGAAAGCTGGCGAACGGTCAGGTATCCGCTTTGGAAGATGTTGCTGCCGATTATCTTGTCGATGAGATCATCAGGTATTGTCTCACCTGTTTTGTAGTGTTTACCAACCTCTTTTAACCACTCCCGTTCGGTTGACCAGTTTTCCATGATCTGCGAAGGCAGCTCCACAAAGTCGCGGTACACATTTGTTCCCGATTGGCTTTCGTAATGCACACGGCTTAGCATTCCGTGCATTCCGTGGCCGAACTCATGCAGAAATGTCTGCACCTCGCGAAAGGTCAGCAGTGACGGTTTTGTTTCAGTGGGGCGGGTGAAGTTCATCACCAGTGAAACGTGTGGTCGGATATCTTTCCCTTCGTCATCAATGTACTGATCGCGGAAGGAGGTCATCCATGCACCTCCCTGCTTTGAAGGGCGGGGAAAGAAATCGAGATACAAAACTCCCAGATGTTCACTGTTTTCGTCCAGCACTTCAAACGTTCTTACCTCATCATGGTATTTCGGTATGTTGTCAACCTCAATGAATTTTATGCCGTACAATCTTTCTGCCAGACCGAGAACTCCTTTTTCGATATTCTCAAGTTTGAAGTATGGTTTCAGCATTTCATCATTCAGCCCGAACTTTTCTGTTTTCAGCTTTTCGCTGTAGTACATCAGGTCCCAGCGCTGCAGTTCGTCATTCAGTCCGTTACGTTTGGCATATTCTCTCGTTTCTTCAATATCATTCTTTGCAAAGTTTATGGAAGCATCCAGAAGCTCCTGCAAAAAGCCGGTAACACGATCTTTCGACGAAGCCATGCTTTTCTCAAGTACAAGGTCGGCGTGAGTGTCATAGCCGAGTAGTTTTGCTTTCTCAACCCGCAGAGATACCATGCTTTTTATAACCTCTTTGTTATCGTGCTTATTGTTTTGGTTTCCGCGTCTTGAAAATTCACGGAAAAGTTTTTCACGGAGTTCCCGATTATCGGCATATTTCATAAATGCCATGTATGACGGGAAGTGCAGAGAGAACATCCAGCCCTCTTTGCCTTCGCTTTTTGCCAGGGCTGCCGCAGCCTCAACAGCACCCTCCGGAAGACCGGAAAGGTCTTTTTTATCAGTGATATGAAGTTTGAAATCATTTGTTTCGGCCAGGATATTCTCACCGAATTGTAGCGACAATTGAGCAAGCTCTTTGGTTATTGCACGGTAACGCTCTTTGTCTTTGCCGGTAAGCAGTGCGCCATTAAGCACAAAATCCTTGTAAGTATCTTCAAGAAGTTTCTTTTGATCTTCTCTTAACGCTGATCTGTCGCAACTGTCGTAAACCTCCTTGATCTTTGCGAATAATTTTTCATTCAGACGTATGTCATTGCTGAACTCTGTCAGCAGAGGAGATGCTTCACGGGCAATACTTTGAATATTCTCATTTGTATCGGCATGGTTGAGGTTGAAAAAGATGTTACTGATAATATTCAGTTGCTTGCCGGTCTTCTCCAATCTCTCTATGGTGTTCCTGAAATCAGGTTTATCAGTATTGTCAGCTATGGCATTAACCTCATTTTTTGCCGATGCTATTGCCTCTTTGAAAGCAGGCAGATAATCCTCCTCTTTTATCAGATGGAACGGAGGTGTTTGGTATGGTGTGTCAAAATGTTGTAATAAAATATTCATGCGGTTAATTTTTTCTGATGCGAAGTTAAAAATTTAAA
>JAOZOF010000200.1:5356-6708 GCA_029933425.1 Marinilabiliaceae bacterium | reverse complement strand
AATTTTCAGATAAAGGCAAAATACTTTTTCAGCTGTAAAATGAGTCAATCAATCCCTATGGCTTTTTTAAATCTGTCAGAAATGATCATAAAATGAAGCTAATATCTTAGTCTATCTTCAAAAAGTATTGATCTAAAGTTTAACTGCATTTATCAAAGCATGAACCGAAACTGTAACTAATTTTAGTAACGCACGTTAAATCTAATTGACACTTAAAACACACACGCTATGAAAAGATTATTTACTCTGTTTTCTGTTTTTCTGTTTACATCAATGCTTGCTGTCGGACAAACCGGAGGCACAGGCCCTGAGGATGATTTCGACGGCGACGGTGTTAAAAATATCGATGATCTTGATAGTGACAACGATGGGATACTCGACAGTTACGAAAGACAGATCGATGACTCAAAAACTATCACAGACGTTTTCCAGATAAACGGTGATGCTGTATTGCTTGATGAAGATAACAATGAAATTCGCTTGACGCCTGATCTCAATAATAAGGCCGGTCAGATGTGGTCATACTCTAAGGTTGATTTTTCAAAAGACTTTACCATATCCATAAAAGTATACCTCGGAACAAATGACTCTGATGGGGCTGATGGTATTGCCATAGTATTCCAGAATGACCCGGATGGGGTAAATGCAACAGGACAGGATGGCGAAGGACTAGGAGCCAAAGGTATCGAAAACGGAATTGTTCTTGAATTGGATACATGGAAAAACAATAACAAATATGGAGATATCGATGACGACCACGGTTCTATCGAAAGATCAAGCGACTTCACAAACCTTTCAGGGGCAAGTGTAAGTTACGGAGATATTGAAGATGGACAGTGGCATGATGTTGTTATCACATGGGACTATGATGCAAAAACAATATCCTATACTTTGGACGGAGGATATGAAGTATCGGCAACAATAAACGACCTGCTTGACGGGATTTTTAAGGCAGAACAGGTTTATTTCGGCTTTACAGCTTCCACAGGCGGTTCGAAGAATGAACAAAAGGTCATTATCGAAAAAATGAGCAAAACACTGCCATTTGTAACTGATTACGACAAAGACGGAATCTTCGACCATTTCGATTATGACTCTGATAACGACGGATGTAATGATGTTGTTGAAGCTTATGGTCTTGATGCCGATCCGGACAATGACGGTATTTACGGCACAGGAACACCCACAGTTGATGCTGATGGTAAAGTTGTTGGAGCAAGCTATGACAATCCTCTCGACAGGGATAGTGACGGGAATGTTGATTTCTGGCAGGAATCGGTTGAAGTATCAGCAATAAATACCCAACCCGATAATGTAACCATTTCAACTAAAGGAACTGTAACTTTTTCGGT
>JAOZOF010000200.1:0-5256 GCA_029933425.1 Marinilabiliaceae bacterium | reverse complement strand
AGCGGAACAACCAACACAGTAACAATTGCAGTCACTGATGCAAGCAATAACTCGACTACTGTAACATTTAACGTTGCTGTAATTGACAACACAGCGCCGGTGATAAGTTGTCCCGATGATTTTGTTGCAAGTCCAAACATCGGTGACAAATTCATTGTTGACGGCACATTGCTTGATGCAACGGCATCGGATAACTGTGAAGTAACTTCCATCACAAACGACTTCAATACATTCAGCAGCCTTGATGGCGCAACCTTCGATATAGGAACGTCCACAGTTACATGGGAGGTTGTTGACAATGCAGGAAACAGTTCTTCATGCTCGTTCGAAGTAACTATCAGTACACCAACGGGAATATCAGATACAGAACAGAAAACTGAACTGAACATCTATCCCAATCCGAACAACGGTACATTTACCCTGAATATTGCAGATGAAAACCATGGAGAAGTGCAGATCATCATTTTGGATATTACGGGTAACGAAATTTATTCGAAAAAAATTACTAATTCCGGAATGGGTATGCATGAAAAGATATCTCTTGGATCACACAAAAAAGGCATCTATTTGCTGATGGTACGATCAGACAAGAATATGGTAACCAAAAAATTCATAGTGAAATAATCCTTTGTTTATTGAACCTTGCCTATCTTAATCCCCCTCTTGTTTTTCAGGAGGGGATTTTTTTGTTTCCCCGAATTGTTTTTTGATCATTGCAGCTTCTTCTCTGCTCCGCATTCCTTTGATCATATTTTCCCTCTTTCCCTAAATATTTTTATCTTTGAATAAAAACACTGTCCATGCCGTCAGAAAACAAAAAAAGGCTTTTCCTGCTTGATGCTTATGCACTGATATTCCGTGCTTACTACGCATTTATCCGTAATCCGCGCAAAACTTCAAAGGGGCTTAACACTTCAGCGATATTCGGATTTATGAACTCACTGCTCGAAATTCTTGAAAAGGAGAAGCCCACACACATAGCTGTAGCTTTCGACCCTTCAGGCCCTACTTTCAGACACAAGATGTTTGAGGAATACAAGGCTCACAGGGAAGAGACACCGGAAGATATCCGTAAAGCCGTACCATACATAAAGAAACTTCTGGAAGCATTCAACATCCCGATACTTGAAGTTGACGGTTACGAGGCTGATGATGTGATTGGTACTCTTTCACGTATTGCATCGGAAAAGGGGTTTGAAACCTACATGGTCACTCCCGACAAGGATTACGCACAACTTGTAGGCGATAATGTTTATATGTTCAAGCCGCGCTCAAAGGGTGGAGGCAACGAAGTGTGGGGGACAGATGAAATAAAGGAAAAGTTCGGAGTGGAGCACCCCGAACAAGTCATCGACATACTGGCACTTTGGGGCGACACTGCCGACAATATTCCAGGATGTCCCGGTGTGGGTGAAAAACGGGCTAAAGAGCTGATCTCCTCATTCGGCTCCGTTGACGGCATTTACGAAAATATCGACAAACTGAAAGGTAAGCAGAAAGAGAACATGGTGACCTACAAAGATCAGGTCGACATGTCGAAAAAGCTTGTGGTCATTGAGCAGAATGTACCGGGGAACTTCAACCCTGATGAATTTACAGTAAAAGAGCCGGATGTCGACAAGGTCATGTCTATCATGGATGAACTGGAGTTCAGGAATCTGAAAGATCGTGTTGCTACGGTATTCGGATTAAATCCGCCGGCAGAAGCTCAGGAACAGAAAAATGAACAACCCGTTCAGATGGATCTTTTTTCACAGCCGGCTGCAGCGGGTACTGTATCCGGCAGCTCATACTCATCGCGCAGGTCCATTGATTCAACAAAACACAAGTACTACCTTGTAAATGATGACATGGCCATTGCATCACTCAGAGCTGACCTGAGCGTACAGAAAGACTTTTGTTTCGATACCGAAACCACCTCACTCAATGCCATGGAAGCTGAGCTTGTGGGCATGTCATTCTGCTGGGAAAAAGGTGTCGCTTACTTTGTTCCTGTTCCCGCTGACAGGCATAAGGCAGAAAAGCTCGTGCATAGTTTCAGGTCTGTCTTTGAAGATGAAAAGATAACCAAGACGGGACAGAACATAAAATACGACATGCTTGTTCTGAAAAACTATGATACAGAGGTAAAGGGTGACCTTTTCGACACAATGGTAGCTCACCACTTGTTACACCCCGGGCTAAAGAACAACATGGATTTCATGGCAGAGACATATCTCGGATACACCCCAGTTTCAATAGAATCATTAATAGGTAAAAAAGGAAAGAACCAGGGAAGCATGCGAAATATTGAGGCTGAAACAATAAAAGAGTATGCTGCCGAAGATGCCGATATAACTTTTCAGCTTGCACAATTATTTAAAGAAGAGCTTAAGAAGAGCGAGGTAAAAGACCTGTTTTACAATGTAGAAATGCCATTAGTAAGAGTTCTTACCGACATGGAATTCGAAGGGGTCAATCTTGATGTAAAAGCATTAAAGAACTATGCAGAGGTGTTGAAAAAAGATATCCTTGCTCTTGAAGAAAAGATCTATTCGATGGCAGGACGGAGTTTTAACATAGCAAGTCCGCGGCAGGTGGGAGAGATACTTTTCGATGTACTTAAGATCAACGATAAGGCCAAGAAGACCAAATCGGGGCAATACAGTACCGGAGAAGATATATTGCAGAAACTGAAGTCGAAACACGAGATAATTCCTGCAATACTTGAGTACCGGGGATTGAAGAAATTGCTTAACACCTATGTTGAAGCACTGCCGAAACTGATCAATCCTAAAACAGGCCGGCTACATACCTCATACAATCAGACAGTGGTGGTGACAGGCAGATTAAGCAGTACCAATCCAAACCTTCAGAACATTCCTATCAGGGATGAAGCAGGACGTGAGATACGTAAGGCTTTTACTGCTTCCGACCATCATCACATCTTTCTGTCTGCCGACTATTCACAGGTAGAGCTCAGGCTCATGGCGCACTTCAGCAGCGATGAACATCTCATCAATGCCTTCCTTAACGGTGAGGATATCCACAAAGCCACCGCAGCCAAGATCTTCAAAGTGCCTCTTGAAGAAGTTGACTCCGACATGCGACGGAAGGCCAAAACAGCCAATTTCGGGATCATTTACGGCATCTCGGCTTTCGGTCTGGCTGACAGACTTAACATTCCGCGTTCAGAAGCCAAAGCCATAATTGACGGCTATTTCGAGAACTTTCCCGGAGTAAGGGAATTTATGGACAAAAGTATTAAAGAGGCTCGTGAGAAAGGGTATGTTGAAACCCTTTTCGGCCGGAGACGTTACCTCCCCGATATCAATTCACGTAACGGGGTTGTTCGGGGCATTGCTGAAAGGAATGCTATAAATGCACCTATCCAGGGGACTGCTGCTGACATAATTAAGATAGCAATGGTTTCTATCCAAAAACGTTTCGACAAAGAAAAGATCTCTTCAAAGATGATACTTCAGGTACATGATGAACTGAACTTCAATGTGCATAAAAAGGAGTTGGAAAGAGTGAGAGGCATCGTGAAAGAGGAGATGGAATCGGCATGTAAGCTTTCAGTACCATTATCGGTTGATATGGGAACCGGGAATAACTGGCTGGAAGCACACTAAGTCCGGTTAATAGGCTTAACTGTCAATAAAAAATTTACTTAAATAAAACATTTAGTTCTAACCTTTAAAAACATTTATTATGAAAACATTAAGCATGATCATCCTGTCACTAATCTTTCTGACTGGATGCGGACAGGCAAAAGCAAAAAAAGAATCTGCCGAAAACAACAAAAAGGCTGAAGTGAAAGAACAACCTGCCAATGCAACACTTTCGCAGGCTCCTACCAAAACTTTTGACTTCGAGAATTATGAAACAGGCAAACTCCCTTCCGACTGGTCACAGTACGCTACCGGGAAAGGACAAACTACCGACTGGAAGATAGTGGATGACAACGGCAACAAAGTTCTTGCGCAGCTGTCAAAGAAAAATCCGAGTTATCATTTTAATGATGTGGTATACAACGACCTTGAAGCAAAGAATGTTGAACTGAAAGTGAAAATAAAAGGAGTTGCCGGACACGAAGATCAGGGCGGAGGATTCATCTGGCGCTTTACAGATAAAGACAACTACTACGTTGTACGTGAAAATCCCCTTGAAGACAATGTTGTGCTTTACAAGGTTGAGAATGGAAAAAGATCAGACCTCCCTCTTCTGGGAAAAGGAAGAACATACGGGGTAGATGTACCTAAGTTAGGGAGCGGTTGGAACACCCTTGAGCTGAAAGTTAAAGATGACCTGTTCACTGTTTACCTGAACGGCAAAGAGTTGTTCAAAGTAAAAGACACTACCTTCACCGGAAAGGGTAAGGTCGGACTTTGGACGAAAGCTGATGCCCAAAGCTATTTCGACGATTATGAGATACTCGTCACTGATTGAACAAGAAAATGACAGAAAAAAACCTTGAATGGACATCGCCCGACGGGATCGATATTTTTGCACACGTATGGAAGCCCGACGACGACATCAAAGCCTGCATCACTTTGGTTCATGGATTCGGTGAGCACTGTTTGAGGTATACTCCGTATTTGAAATACTTCACCGGGAGCGGCATTGCCGTTCTCGGCTTCGATCTGCGCGGACACGGACAATCGAGTGGCAAACGCGGTGTCATCACATCGTACGATGCCCTGCTGGATGACATCGAAATTGCCGTCACAAAAACTAAAGAACAATTTTTGGGAGTGCCCCATTTCATTTACGGGCACAGCATGGGCGGAAACCTTGCTCTTAACTATCTGATACGCCGAAAACCTGAATTAAAAGGCGGGATAATCGGTTCTCCCTGGCTTGTTCTTGCCAATGATCCGGGTTTCATCATCAAAGCAGTTGCATCTTTCCTTAAACGCATATTTCCAAACATTACCCTCGACAGTAAACTAGAGAACGATTACATGTCAACCGATAAAAGCGAGGTTGAAAAATACAGGAACGACCCTCTTAACCACAGTCGCATTTCATTTCGCCTCTTCAGTGAGATAACTAGAACAGGCCTTTGGGTCGTTGCTAACACAGGGAAACTGGAAATCCCCGTATTGCTGATGCATGGAAATGCCGATAAAATAACATCATTCCAAGCCTCAAAGCTTGCAGCTAAAAACAGCAAGGGAAAGATCGAATTCGTGGAATGGAAAGGCAAATACCACGAACTTCACAATGAAACAAACCGTGAAGAGGTTGCAAAAAAAGTTATCGGATGGATAA
>JAOZOF010000199.1:5395-6723 GCA_029933425.1 Marinilabiliaceae bacterium | reverse complement strand
GTCGGGTTTAACGACATGCCACATACAACAAGCGGATGACTTATGCCACCCGCCCGTTTCGTTATCTTATTTCTTTTGAGTTACCAGCTCCGTTATCCGCAGCACTACCTCCACTGCTTTCTGCATGCTCGGTATCGGCACAAACTCGAAGCGTCCGTGGAAATTGTGTCCTCCGGCAAAGATATTCGGGGTCGGGAGCCCCATGAACGACAGCCTTGAACCGTCAGTTCCTCCGCGGATAGGACGGATTATCGGTTTCACTCCTACATCTTTCATGGCCTGCTCGGCAATATCAACAATATATTTTACAGGTTCTATCTTCTCCCGCATGTTGTAATACTGATCTTTCATTTCCAGTATTGAAGCTCCTTCTCCAAACTCTTTATTTATTTTACGCACCAGATGCTCCATCTCTTTTTTCCGCCTTTCGAAACGGCTACGGTCAAAATCGCGAATAATGTATTGAAGTTCTGTCTTTTCAACATCACCATTGAATGACATCAGGTGGTAAAACCCCTCGTAACCTTC
Organism: Marinilabiliaceae bacterium; assembly: GCA_029933425.1. Classification (GTDB taxonomy): domain Bacteria; phylum Bacteroidota; class Bacteroidia; order Bacteroidales; family Marinilabiliaceae; genus JAADEM01. The sequence goes on along the minus strand of JAOZOF010000199.1, from coordinate 6,195 downwards.
TGTATGTTCAGGAGTCTCGTGGCGCGGAAGCATTGTGACGAACTGATTTGCTATCCGGATGGAATTACGCATCTTGTGCTTTGCATAACCGGGATGTACATTCTGTCCCTTAAAAATCACCTTTGCACCGGCAGCGTTGAAATTCTCATACTCCAACTCCCCTATTTCCCCACCGTCGAGAGTGTAGGCAAAATCAGCACCGAACTTCTCAACGTTGAAATTATCGGCACCCTCGCCTATCTCTTCATCAGGAGTGAAACAAACACGAATCTTACCGTGTTTCATATCCGGATTTGCGATCAGGTTTTCCATGGCAGTAACTATCTCGGCAACCCCGGCTTTGTCATCGGCACCTAAAAGAGTTTTACCGTCAGTAACTATCAGGTCCTGTCCTTTATATTTTTTAAGTTCGGGAAACTCTTTTGTTCCCAGAATTACATTTTCCTCCTCATTCAAAACGATATCTTCCCCGTCATAATCCTCAATTATCCGGGGCTTTACATGCTTACCCGAAAAATCAGGACTCGTATCCACATGAGCAATGAAGCCCACAACAGGCACTTCCTCTTCAATATTCGAAGGCAGAGTTGCCATAAGATAACCGTTTTCATCAAGCTCTACATCCTGCAGACCTATTTGCTTCAGTTCTTCGGCAAGCTTCTCCGAAAATGCGTACTGCCCGGGAGTTGAAGGAGTAAGTCCCGTATTCGGGTCCGACTGAGTATTCTCTTTTACATATCTTAAAAATCTGTCAATTAACTTTTCCATAATTTATTTTGTTTATTTGATGATCTGTTTAT
>JAOZOF010000199.1:0-5295 GCA_029933425.1 Marinilabiliaceae bacterium | reverse complement strand
AGGCGCTTACCTGTCTTTATGCCCGACTGCATTATCTCCTGCTCAACCTGCATCAGCGTCATCATTATCATATCGTCGTACGGAGGAACAAGAAGGTCGAAACTCAGTGAATAATAAACTGCAACTTCAATGATCTTTTTCAATGCTTTACGATCAAGCTTCTTTGCTCCGAAATGATTCACTCCCATTCCCCTCTGACGCTTCCCTTCCACAAAGTAGTAACCGTCCTTGTTCACGAACAATCTTGCCACAAGATACCCGATATCTTCATGCCGTTTGTATTTGAACGAGTCATACAGGAAATTGTAAAAATAAATCACACCGCAATAAGTGTTCGATACATCCTTCTTACTGTACGGGCGCTTCCATATCTCATGGTCACGGTCGAACTCAAAGGTATTGGTATGCATATTGAAAATAAGAACATCACCTGCTACTTTCAGTTGTGCAACATACTCCCCCATGTCTTTATACTGCAATCTCACCCGTTCATCATCAGAAGTCAAAACATCGTTATACTCTGTTTCTATTTCTTCCAGGATGCTTCTCATTTCTTTTAAGACCTCACGGGTCTTGTCAAATACTTTTTGCTTTGACGGAGCTTTTGTGTTAAGGAGTCCGGCAATCTCTTTTTTTATGCTATTCTTCTCCATAAAGTTTAATTTTTCTGCACGTATGCAATTCATGAAACATAAAAATAGTGTTTTATTGAATATGACGGATGATTTAGGATAATGAACTTTGTCATAAAATCAACTGATGAACTATCAAGACAAAATACAAAGTTTAAATTTTAGCGTAATTCTTAAAGTTTAATTTTCATTTTCACGCGTAAATCTTGGACTCATATTCCCAAATTTACGCGTATTTTTGAAATTCAATCAAAAAAGGCCCCCAATGGGAGCCATTTATTTCGTTAAAAAGTCACCCGCTGACTTCGAGTCAACGGGTGACTATCCCATATTTTAGTATGCAACGGCAAACACAACCCTTTGTTTAGAAGGCTTTCCGGTTACCATACATTTTCCTTCTTCCGGTTCACCATCCAAAGGAATACAGCGGATAGTAGCTTTTGTTTCCTCCTTTATCCTTTGCTCTGTTTCGTTAGTGCCGTCCCAGTGTGCAAGTATAAAACCACCCTTCTCTTTCAGAACTTTCTTGAACTCATCGTAACTATCAACTTTTGTTGTTTTTTCCGTTCTGAAATCAAATGCTTTTCTGTAAATATTCTCCTGTATCTCGTCAAGCAATCCCTGAATATACTTTTCGACTCCTTCCACCGGTATCACTTTCTTCTCAAGTGTGTCACGGCGGGCTAATTCAACTGTTCCGTTCTGAACATCACGTGGCCCTATGGCAAGCCGCACAGGTACACCTTTCAATTCATATTCGGCAAATTTCCAACCCGGCTTCTTCTTGTCGTTATCGTCGAACTTAACTTCAATGTTCATGTCACGCAGTTTGGAAACAATTCCTTTAGCAACCTCAGACACCTGTTTGAATTCCTCCTCTTTCCTGTAGATAGGCACTATCACAACCTGGATAGGAGCCAGTTTCGGAGGAAGGACAAGTCCGTTGTCATCGGAGTGAGCCATGATGAGTGCTCCCATCAGTCGTGTGGAAACACCCCATGAAGTAGCCCACACATACTCCTCTTTTCCCTCTTTGCTTGTAAACTTCACATCAAAAGCCTTGGCAAAGTTTTGCCCGAGGAAGTGCGATGTTCCCGATTGCAGTGCTTTCCCGTCCTGCATCAACGCTTCGATAGTGTATGTATCCAAAGCACCGGCAAAACGCTCATTCTCGGTTTTAACACCTTTGAGTACCGGCATTGCCATGTATTTCTCGGCAAACTCGGCATACACGTTTATCATTGTTACTGTTTCGTCGATAGCCTCCTGCTTTGTTTCGTGGGCTGTATGCCCTTCCTGCCACAGAAATTCGGCTGTACGCAGGAACAAGCGTGTACGCATCTCCCAACGTACAACATTCGCCCACTGATTGATCTTGATAGGCAGGTCGCGGTACGACTGTATCCAGTTCTTATAGGTACTCCAGATTATGGTTTCCGATGTAGGCCTTACTATTAACTCCTCCTCGAGCTTGGCATCCGGATCAACGATAATACCATTTCCGTTAGGATCATTCATTAACCTGTAATGAGTGACCACTGCACACTCCTTTGCAAATCCGTCAACGTGAGAAGCCTCCTTACTGAAAAATGATTTCGGGATGAATAACGGAAAATAAGCATTTTCATGCCCTGTGTCCTTGAACATTCTGTCAAGAACTTTTTGTATATTCTCCCATATCGCATATCCGTAAGGTTTGATCACCATGCTTCCTCTAACCGCCGAATTTTCAGCCAAATCTGCTTTCAGCACAAGATCGTTATACCATTGTGAGTAATTCTCACTACGAGATGTTAATACTTTAGCCATTGTAAATTATTTTGTCTTTCATCATTAAAGCGCACAAAAATAATAAAAAAACAACCCAAAACTCTAATTGATTATTCAAAGTTTTTAAGTAAAATTGTGGCAGGGTAAAATGCCGGATAAATATCTTTAACATTTTTTTATTTTTTTAGTCATAAAATTTACATTTGGTATTATTATTGCATATGTTTTATTAGAAAAATAATAAAACTATTGGAGGAATAAATCATGAGAACTTTTTTCATATACCTTGCAATCTTAGCTCTCGGGCTGGCGTCATGTAAGTCCACAAAATGGGCTTCCGCGGAGAACTACCCCGATGACCTTTATTACAGCCCCAGCGATAAACCTCTTACGGTATCCGATGAATTTATTCCTGTGTATTCAGACAAAGAGCTGAAAAAGGATAACAACAAAGATACCAGGAAAAAACAAAGCGAATACCTCAGTGATAATCCGAACTATTCTCTCGAACAGGTCACTGCCGACCTTAACGGAGTACAACAAGCATATGCAGACATATTAACCAACGACAGCTTAGCAAATGCTGACAGTGTACTTTACTACAATGACGAAACAGGATATTGGGTTGACGGTTTCGAAGGTTCACAAATGGACCTGGATTATGCCACTAGGCTTATCAAATTCCATGGTCCTTTTGTAGGTATACCATACTGGTCACCACTTTATACCGATGTTCTTTTTGCTAATTCCTGGGATTGGAACGTTTATGTTGATAACAATTACGTTTATGCCTTCCCGACATATTCAAATCCGACTTATTGGAATTCAGGGTTTTATGCCGGATTTAGTTTCGGTTTCGGATATGGAGGATACGGTGGGTATTACGGTATGGGATATGGTTATCCGTACTGGGATCCATGGTATTATCCCTACTATCCATATTACCCGCCTTATTACTACTATCCGCCGGGATATGGATATTGCCCGCCAATATACGGACCGGGTTACCCGTCAGATAATTATTACTACGGACCACGCGAAGGTGTACCTTCAACAGGAAGGATATCGTCAACCGGAGGTGCCGGGATCTCAGGCCCGCGTTCAGCAGTTACAAATCCAACTCAGGGTAACGTTGCTTCTGCAACAACAACAAGACATATAACATCTGACAAAAATTATCAGATACAAAAAGGAAACAATGTTTACACAAGAGTTTCAAGAAGCAACCAGAGTCAGTCGGACGTAACCAAGAAATCAGGTTCTACCAAACGTAGTTCCGGCACAACTTCAGGCAATGTCAGGACTACAAGAAGAAGTTACTCTTCATACAGTCCGTCAAGGAGTGCTAAAAGATCTACGTTCAACCGGTCTACATATACAAGACCAACAGGTGTGTCAACAAGAAGCCGCACTCCATCGAAAACAAGATCAGGTAGTGTATACTCAGCCCCGAGAAGAAGCAGTTATTCAACTACGCACAGAGGATCGGGTAGTGTGAAAAAGACCACCACCTACAGAACAGGTTCTTCAAGATCTTCATCATACTCACCTTCCTACTCAACAGGAAGTTCAAAGAGCAGGACCAAAAGCAGCAGTGGCAGCAGCTTTTCAACACCATCAAGAGTATCCAGAAGTTCTGGTAGTAGTTATTCACCCTCTTCTACCTCAGGATCATCAAGGGGAAGTATAAGATCATCCGGAGGAAGCAGCACAAGAGGAAGAAGATAAATTCATTATCTTGGATCAAACAGGCTCACTAAAAGGACATTTTTACATTTGTTTCTTTTAATGAAAACATAATCTTACACACAAAAAATAATGATATCATGAAAAACGTCATATCAATATTTATACTGTTAACAGCTACATTAACATACACAACAGGACAAACCCTGGACGATGCGATCCGGTTCTCTCTCACAAATTATACAGGAACAGCACGTTCAGCGGCCATGGGAAATGCCTTCGGTGCTTTGGGAGGTGACTTTACATCTTTGTCAATTAACCCTGCGGGAATTGCCATCTACAGAAGTTCAGAGTTCTCAATATCTCCGTCGGTCATTTTTAACAATACATCTGCAATGTATGCCGGAACAAACAGCGACGACAATTATACCAGCTGGCCGTTCAATCAGGGAGGTTTCGTATGGACAAACAAAACTTTTGCTACAGGTGATAAAGGAATAGTAAGTACACACTTTGCATTCGGATACAACCGTACAAACAATCTGAACCAACACACATTAATAAACGGGAAAGGACTGCAATCATCACTTTTGGGAGAATTTGTCCTGGATGGCGAAGGTAAAAATCCCGACAACCTGAATCAGTTTGGAAGCGGACTTGCCTTCAATACGTGGTTGCTTGATACTCTTCCAGGTATAAACGACAGTTATTTTAATGCTTTCGAAGGTATCGACAGTAACGGCAATATTATCTGGAGGGCCAATAACGGATTAGATCAAAAAAATTCCATTTATCAGGATGGCTATTCAGGTGAATATCTTTTCACTTTCGGCCTAAATATCAGTCAAAAACTGATGATAGGTGCTACAATGGGAATTGAAAGTATACAGTACACCGGATCAAGCTATTATTCCGAATATAACACATACGGACTTTCACCGGCCTTCGACACCGACCTGGATTATTACAACTACTACAACTATCTTCATCAAACAGGTACAGGGTTCAACTTTAAATTCGGTATCATAGCCCGGCCTGTACCAATGCTGCGGTTAGGTGCTGCTGTTCATACACCTACCTATTACAACATCTGGGAAAACTATAACAGTTCGATCGAAGCTCATTACCTTGACAATGCGGTTTTTACGGAGCAATCACCGTTTGGTGAATACAACTATAAGTTCAGAACACCATTTAAAGCAATAGG
>JAOZOF010000198.1 GCA_029933425.1 Marinilabiliaceae bacterium | reverse complement strand
AAATAATAAACTCCGCCCCACGGATGTTTTACCTGAATGAAAACATTCTGTTTATCGGGGCTGCGGATTATAACACGTGTTATTTGCTTGTTATCAACTAAAAAAGTCTCGACTGTCTTACCAACAGGATAATCATTTTTTAATGAGGGAATATTGTATTTGTTTTTATCGCCGTTTCTTTTCTTCTCTGTTTTTTTATCTTTATTGGGAACAGAAATATCAGCTACTATCGTTTTATCAACAGGAGTAACCTCAACACTGTTCATTTTCTCTCTCTTCCGGTTATTACTTACTGCTTTTAGTTTCTTTTGATCAGGCTTGTGAACAGAACTATTCTGTATTGCTTTCTTTTTCATCTGTTCAATGTGATAGACAACTTTCAGAGCATAATCACGATCATCAGTAAAATCATTGATCTCTTTATCGTAATACACTTTTGCAACAGGCTTTTTGAAAAATACCGTATCAACGCCGTTAAACACGGGGAACAGACGTACATTCATAAAAAAAGGTTCGATATTATGTGTCCTGTCATCAGGGATAAAAGTTGAGAACTCAACTATTTTTGAGACATATCCGGGTTTTGAGAACTTAAAAAGATACATCCTGTTCCAATCAAGTTTGACCGTAAAAATACCTGTTGTTGAAACTTTCAGGTCCGTAGTTTCAGCTCTTTCTGTCAACCCTACAGTAATACTGCTGTAATCATTGTTATCGATCAGTATCTTTCCGTTCACAGAATACATGTCCTGAGCATAAGACCCAAGTGATATACCGGAGAAAAAAAGCAGAAGCAATACTATGTAACGGAGACAGACCAATATTTTCAGATTTCGAAATTCATCATGCAATTACCTGTTATTCAAACCATCAAATAATTACATCATTAATACGAAAAAAGAACCGGGTTTGTTCCAAAAATGTTAAGAAAACTAAAAATAAACCCGGTTCTTGATCTAAAAATCTGTAATAATGATCTATGAATGGAATACCAGCATAGGGGTAGTTGAGTGGAAAAGCATCTTCTTAGCTATGCTGGGATTGAACATCCTGGAGATAAAACTTCTCCGTTTGGTAGTAATAGAGATGAAATCGATCTTATGCTCTTTCACATAATTCTCTATCCCCTCCAGAAAATCATCACTATCGATAAGGTCACAAACAACATCAGTATGATTGTAAGTTTTTTTCATGTACTCATTCAAACCTTCCATACGTACTTCATCCCATTTAGAATGTTCTTTCGACTCTACATGTACACAGATTATCTTAACGTTCCACGGACGCAGAAACTTCTCAAGTATGTCAAGCGCTTTGAAATCAGATTCATCAAAACTGGTGGTATAGAGTACTTTCCTGATCTTATCCAAGCCTTTGTAGTCAAAGTCCTCAGGAATTACAAGGACAGGATATTTCGTCATATCAATAACCTCTGCAGTAACACTTCCGATCAGATCGACCGATTTATGGTCTTTCCCACGAGTTCCCATAATTATCAGCCAGGGCTCATACTCTTTTGCATAACTGACTATTTCCTCCTCGGCAATGCCTTTGGTCATCTCATACTTTAACGTAACTTTCTCATTGCCTAATTTGTCATTTTTTTCTTCAATGTACTTTTTGAACTCCTCCATTCCTTCCTCTGCCTTTTCCTGGATCTCCATTACCAGTTCCTCAGTATCAACATTGTACATAAATGTATCGGGGAAAGGCAATGAATTGATCATCGGGTCGTAAAAAGTATGGAACACCGTGATCTCGGCTCCCACTTTCCGTGCCAGATCGATGGCAAAATCAGCTGCTTTCCTTGAATAATCGGAAAAATCAATAGGCAGAAGTATCCTACCGGTTTCAGCTTTTTTATTTTCCTTAGACACTACAGATGACTGTTTCATCTTTTCATGCAAAAGATTCTCCAGTACGGGAAGAGCCTTTGAAAAATCATCTTCCTTGATCTTAACATTTACTCCCATCGATACGGCTCCCTGGATAAGGTTCTGATGTTCCAGAAAACATTCAACACCTTCCTGCTCAAGCAATAACTTTAGTATCTGAGCCTTTTCATTCGAGAGAACTACAAGAGTTATAATTTTTGCTTCCATGACTTTTTTATTTTTAATTCTTTAAATTAATAAAAAAATCACCGAATCACAAATTTCAACCAAATATCAAAATGATTAGCATCAACAGATTTGAGGTATGAGATCAACGAAGTAATCTGAAAGCTATTAGCAACTACTCATCTGATGACTGTTTAGTCATCTGCTGAGTATATGGAGACAGTAAAAACCTCGAATCATTCCGTCAGCAGACGGATCATTCGAGTGTTATAAACCATTTAGCCATTTAACACTATAACCCTGTAACCATTCAAACCACAGTATCGATCCTTGTAACATCGAAAACACCTTTTACATCCTTTAACTTTTTGATCAAAAGGTCCAGGTCACGGGTGTTGTGCACAAAGACAGTAACAGTACCTTCAAAAGTGCCTTCATTGGAATTTATTGATATGGAGCGCATTTTTACTTTCATCTCCTTCGATATGACCTGCGAAATATTGGTAACAATACCAATATCATCGTTGCCGGTGACTTTAAGAGTGGCCTGAAAGTTTGCATCTGCCCCGCCCGACCATCGTGCAGGCACTATGCGATAACCGAATTTTTTACGCATGTCGGCAGCATTAGGACAATTTTTCCGGTGTATCTTAATACCTCCCGTTGCCGACACAAATCCGAATATCTCATCACCAAGTATGGGATTACAGCATTTGGCAAGTTTATACTCCACCTGCGACAGATTATCGTCAATTACGAGAATATCCTGATTATCGTCAACCGTTTCTGTTTTCTGAACAAAGTTCTCAGCACTTCGTTGTGCTTCCTGGTCAACCTTGTCAGGTTCTTTCTCCGTCTTATCCTGTTCTGTCAGGAATTCCTTGATATCCATCATGTCAATTTTTCCTATGGCAATATCAAGGTAAAAATCATGGACAGTCTTTGCTTTGTATTTTTTCACAAGCTGATTAAGAAGCTGATCGTTCAGCTCGAACTTCCAGTTCTTGAACCTCCGGGCCAGTATCTCCTTTCCTACCTCGGCATCTTTGTACTGAAGCTCACGCAGGGCCTGCTTAAGTTTAGTTTTAGCTCGTGAGGTCACTACAATGTTAAGCCAGTCCTGTGCCGGTTTTTGATGATTAGAAGTGTTTATCTCAATGTGATCGCCATTGTGCAGCTCATACTTTATGGGCACATTACGTCCGTTCACCTTTGCTCCAACACACTTCTTTCCTACTTCGGTATGAATATCGAAAGCGAAATCAAGCACTGTTGCGCCTTTAGGCAGCCTGCGCAACTCTCCTTTAGGTGTGAATACAAAAACCTCCTTATCGTAAAGGTTAAGTTTAAAATCATCGAAGAACTCAACGGCATTACGTTCCGGGTTTTCCAGTATCTCACGGATGTTTGACAGCCATCTGTCCATTCCTGCCTCACCTTTAATGCCTTTATAACGCCAGTGAGCTGCCAGACCTTTTTCTGCGATCTCATTCATCCTGTGCGATCGTATCTGCACCTCTATCCACTTGTTATCGGGTCCCAGCACAGTTGTATGAAGCGACTCGTATCCGTTCGATTTAGGCACCGACAGCCAGTCCCTAAGTCTGCTGGGGTTAGGTTGATACTTATCGGTAACTACCGAATACGCTTTCCAGCAATCGGATTTTTCATTTTTCTTGTCACTGTCGAGGATTATTCTGATAGCAAAAAGATCATACACCTGCTCGAAATCCACATTTTGTTTTTTCATTTTGTTGTAGATCGAGTTTATGGTTTTGGTGCGACCTTTTATTTCGAACTTAAGCCCGTGAGCTGCAAGATCTTTTTTCAAAGGCTCGATGAATTCGAAGATATATTTCTCCCTGCCTCTTTTTGTTTCATTAAGCTTTTGAGCAATAAAGCGGTAAACGTCAGGTTTGGTGTATTTCATCACCAGGTCCTCCATCTCCGACTTGATGTTGTACAATCCCAAACGATGTGCCATCGGGGCATACAAGTATGACACTTCGGCACTTATCTTCTGCTGACTCTCTCTGTCGTACAGATCAAGTGTACGCATCGTACGAAGCCTGTCGGCGATGATGATAAGAACGACCCTGATGTCCCGTGCAAATGTAAGAAGCAGTTTTCTGAAATTATCACTCTCGATAGATGAGCTTTGATTGTACAGATCCACAACCTTAACAAGTCCCTGAGTGATATTTGCAACTTTCTCACCGAATTTCTCATTAACCTTTTCAACGGGGATACGTGACGATTGAATGGCATCGTACAACAGGGCACATATCAGCGAGGTACGCCCCAGACCAATCTCTTCTATCACGATACGTGCAACGTCAAGAGCATGAATAACAGCAAGAACACCGGATTTACGCCTTACCATCTGCTCATTCTGAAGTGAGGCAAACTCAATTGCCTGACGGATAAGTTTAACATCTTCATCGTTAAGTATATTCCTGCTGATACGTAACAAATACCTGTACCTGTCAACTATCTCTTTACGCTCTTCTCTTGTAATTTCTGCAACAGCATTCATCAACTTAACTTTTCTGAAAACCAAACTCAAAATAAAACATCACTTAACTATACGTCAGACCCGGGTAATTGTTTTAACCTGAAATTAATTCCTTTTGATCTTGATACAACAACCCGGCTGAACTTTTACTTAAGCAGTAACACTTTTATCAAAAATCGTACCTAACAATGTTGTTTTACGAAACATTAACGCCATTTACATGTTGTTATTAATATTAAGTTAAAAGGAATCAGTAATAAAACTGAAATGTTAACAAAGCGGCACAACTGTTACCGATAATGTCGGATGTTTTATAACAGGTCAAATTGGCATTACTTTTTAATGATTCAAAGAACTTATGTTAATGGTATAATTTTTGCTGCAATTATCATTGACAAAACGATAATATTTTCGTATCTTAAGTAAATGATTTAACTATTTAAATTAACATAATTTATTAACCGATTAAAAACTTTAAGCCATGAAAAATACAGGATTATTTTTAGGAGGATTGATCACTGGCGCCACACTGGGTGCTGCTTTAGCTCTGCTTTTCGCTCCACAAACAGGAACTGAAACAAGAGAATTTCTGAAGGATAAAATGGATGACCTAGAAAAAGACCTTGACGAACTGCAAAAAAAAGTAGTTGATAAAGGCGGTGAATTGAAAGGTGATCTTAAAACCAAGATCAACGATATTGAAAAAAATATCGAAAAACTTCTGAATGAATACAAAAAATCCTTTGCTGCCAAAGAGGTAAAGGAGGAAGCAAAACCGGAAGTAAAGTAATCCGGTCAATCTTATCAGAAATGCATTTTCATCATAATTAATTTGCATTTTACTATCTTTGAGGCTGTCCTGTTATTGGACAACCTCAATTTTTCTTTAAAACCATCATTATGGATAAGTCTTTAAAAGAAGATATCAGTACCAGCAAAGAGGATTTTCAGAACTATCTGGATGCACGATTTGACATGATGAGGCTTAACCTGGCTGAGAATTTTTCAAAAATGATCTCAGGTTTCATCATTAAAACCGTTGTTTTGGTGATCTTAATGTTTGCTATGCTTTTCATATCCCTTGCAGTGGCAAATTGGCTCAACTCTACGCTTGATTACCCCGGAATAGGTTTTATAATTGTTGCAGGCTTTTATCTGCTTTTCATCTTTATATTCTGGCTGCTTCGTCATAAATTGATAGAGAGACCGATAATTCAAACAATGATAGAGGTTTTCTTTCCACCTGAACATAACTTTGAATCAACAGAAAATGAGTAGTACAGGAAAATACAGAAATATAAGATCATTCAAAGATTTTGAAGACGAAAAGCTTCAGCTTTACTACAATCTTCAGATAGCTGAAAAGAAGCTTCAACTCACATTGTACAACATCAGGATGCATTTCAGTCTGGAGAAGGTTCTTTACAATCTCCTGCTTACCAATGTGGTTGATCCTATATTCCTCAGTGTTAAAAATATGGTTTCAGGCTTTTTCGGACGATTACGTCAGAAGGTCACCCCGGGATCAAAGAAAAATAACGCTGAAGTAATTGAAGAATAGAAAGCATATCTTTTGATCGTTCGAAAAAAACAATGCCGCAAGGACAAAAAAGTCAAATAAAAAGCGGCATTTCTTTTTTAATAAGCATAAAAACACTATTTTTGCCGCCGATTTCACGTAATCTCTTATTGAACGAGGGTGTCAGTAATATTGCGTGAATAAGTTTAATCTGAAAAAAATACGATAATGGACTTGATTAAAGTAGCAGAGTCAGCATTTGAGAGTGGCGTTGAATTGCCTGCATTTGGTCCCGGTGATACAGTTTCTGTACACTACAAGATCAAAGAAGGAAACAAAGAGAGAATTCAGGTTTTCAAGGGTGTTGTGATCCAGATAAAAGGACACGGAAGCACCAAAAGATTCACAGTAAGAAAGATTTCTAACAACGTTGGTATCGAAAGGATCTTCCCTATGAATTCACCTTTCATTGAAAAAGTTGAGCTTAACCGTAAAGGTAAAGTAAGAAGAGCAAGGATCTTCTATCTGCGTAGCCTTACCGGTAAAAAAGCAAGGATCAAAGAAAAAAGAATCTAAGTTATCAATCGGGTAGATGGCCAGTGAGTTTAAACACTCACTGGTGCACCTCCCACACCA
>JAOZOF010000477.1 GCA_029933425.1 Marinilabiliaceae bacterium | reverse complement strand
TTTAAAACAACTTACCCTTCAGGGGAGTGAGGGGTAAAAAAAATAGAAACATATTAAAACCAAAAATATCATGCCACTAAAAAGACACACATACACATACCCCACCCGCATAGAGTACGGACCGGGTGCAATGAAGGATTTTACTTCAATAGTTAAAGAGAGCGGTTTGAAAAAAGGACTTATCGTTACCGATAAAGGAATTGAAGGTATCGGCCTTGCCGATGAGTTGAAAGGATATTTCGCAGAAGTTGGTATTGAAACCGTGATATTCAGCGATGTAAAATCGAATCCGACAGAAGAGAATGTTCTGGAAGGAACAAAAGTTTACAAGGAGAGCGGCTGCGATTTCATCGTAGGTCTTGGAGGAGGTTCGCCTTTAGACACCGGTAAAACTATCAAGGTGATGGCTACTCACGACGGCCCGCTTGAAAAGTACGATGACATGAAAGGCGGCGACAAGTACATCATTAACAATATGCCACCTTACTACGCCATTGCCACTACAGCAGGTACAGGAAGTGAAGTTGGCCGGAGCAGTGTGATTACTGTCAACAACAAGAAGACCATCATCTTCTCGCCTTACATGATGCCTGACATTGCCGTTCTTGATCCTAACGTAACACTTAAACTGCCTGCAAAACTCACGGCTGCGACCGGTGTTGATGCTTTTGTTCACAGTCTTGAAGCATACATCATGGAGGTCTTCCACCCTATGGCCGATGGTATTGCTAAAGAGGCAATGGAGATGTGTGTAAACTATCTTGGAACTGCTGTCGATAATGGCTCGGATGTGGAAGCCCGAGGAAATATGCTTATGGCCTCTGCCATGGGAGCTATCGCTTTCCAGAAAGGATTGGGACTTAATCATGCAATTGCTCACGCAATGGGTGTTATTTTCGATATCCACCACGGATTAGCAAATGCTGTTGTAATGACAGAGGTTATGCGTTACAACATGACCAAAGATTCCATCCGTGAGAAATATGCGTCTTTAGGCGCGATATTCGGAGTTGAGAATGATGCAGAGAAAGTTATAGAAGCTGCCGACAAGTGGCTTGAATCACTCGGAATGAAGGTAAGCCTTTCAAGTATAGGTGTAACCGAGGATAAACTGCAGGCTATTGAAGATTATGCTATCGGTGATCCCTGTTTTCCTCTGAACCCCAAAGTCGCTGAAAAAGGTGATGTGGTTAAGATCCTGAAAAATATTCTGTAGTATGATAAAAGCGATAACATTCGATCTTTGGGACACGGTTTTTATTGACGATTCTGACGAGCCAAAGCGAAAAGCAGCAGGAAGACCGTCGAAAGCAGAAGAAAGAAGGCAGCTTGTGAAAAAGTTTGTCGAAAAACACAAACCTGTAACACAGGAGATGGTTAATGCGGTTTACGACACACAGGATGCAGCATTCCGCAAGACCTGGCATGATCAACATGTTACCTGGACGGTTCGCGAACGTATGGAGATCATCCTCAAAGGACTTGGTGTTACACTTCCCGAAGATGAGCTTGCTGAATTAGTAAGACTGCATGAGGAGATGGAGCTTGAGTTCCGCCCCGACTTTATTCCGGGAGTACATGATGCCATTAAAGAGCTGAGCAAGAAATACAAACTTGGAGTGATCTCGGATGCGATTTTCAGTCCGGGAACTGCATTGAGAAAATTGCTTGAAGGAGAAGATCTGTTGCAGTATTTTTCATTCTTTGCCTT
>JAOZOF010000197.1:3609-6763 GCA_029933425.1 Marinilabiliaceae bacterium | reverse complement strand
GATGGAACTAACTCTTGTTGAAAAATTCGTTTTGCTTGCACACCATCCCGAAAAGGGACGATTTACCGTTACCGGAGTACAGTTGTGGAACGGTATTGTCGGGGCTTTGTTGATAGAGATGTCGCTTCAGAAGAGAATAGAGATAGAGGATGGAAGAATTGTTCTGAAAGATGATAAAAAGATCTCGGATCCGGTTATGTCGGAGATTGCGGGAATGATAAAACAGTCGGAGAAACCGAAAAAGATACGGTATTGGTTAAGCAAAATATCAAAAAAAGCCAACAGGTATAAAAAAGAGGTTTTAGCCGGAATGGTGAAAAAGGGACTTTTGAGAAGTGAACGTAAAAGGTTTATTTTTATTCCATACACTTTGTTTTACCTTCAGGATAAACGCATATGGGGAAAAATGATCAGACACTTGCGTAAAGCAGCTCTTTATCCCTCTTCTGTTGATGTTACGCAGGAAGATGTTGTGCTGCTGGGACTTATTGAGGCAACAAAAATGCATAAGGTTCTGGCATCGAACAAAGACGAGCTGAAAAGAATAAAGCGGGAACTGAAAAAGGTTATTGAAGAAAGTCCTATTGCCGGAGTGGTCGATAAAACCATAAGGGAAATGCAGGGAGCGATTATTGCTTCAACCGTTGTTGTTGGCGTAGGCGGGAGATAAGTAAGAATTGAAAATCAGGTATTAAAAATGTACTTTTGTGGTCAACACCTCACCCCCTTATCCCTCCCGAAATACTTCGGGACAGGCCCTCTCCTGAAGGAGAGGGGGAACTAGTTAAATTTCGGGGTTTTACAAGAGTTATTTTAAAGGGGGTGAGGTGAAAATTGTTGAAAAAACTAAGATGACAAAAATGATTAAGAAGTTAAATGATTTTAGAATTGCCCTTGGAATGAAATGGATATATATTTCTTTCATTTTCTTCCTGTTCAATATTACCGTTCACTCTCAATCTCCGTATCCTTCAAACCAACCTCCTTTTTACACTCCCGAAGGAGCTGTTTGGGCTGACAGCATAATGAATACCCTGACCCTTGATGAGAAAATAGCCCAGCTGTTCTGGATAGATATTCATGCCGATGGAACTCCGTATGCCTCAAAGAAGTATGCCAATCTTATCACAAAATACAAGCCGGGCGGTATTCTCTTTTTTAAAACAACTCCCGAGCGGCTTGTTGAGATGAACAACTTTCTGAATTCATTGTCGGATGTGCCGTTATTGTCAGGCATTGATGGAGAGTGGGGACTTGGTATGCGGCTGTCGGGAACAGTTTCTTTCCCTTATCAGATGACGCTCGGGGCCATCCGGAATGATATGCTGATACACAAAATGGGAGTTGAGGTGGCACGGCAGTTGAAGAGAGTGGGACTGAATGCGAATCTTGCCCCAGTAGTTGATATGAACAATAATCCTGCTAACCCGGTTATAGGACGGCGTTCGTTTGGAGAAAATCCGGATAAGGTTGCAAATAAAGCAATCGCATACATTGAAGGAATGCAGTCGGAACATTTATTGACTTTTGCCAAGCATTTCCCGGGTCACGGAGACACCAGTATTGATTCACATAAAGCTTTACCCACAATAGAAAGTAACCGTGAAAGAATGGACAGTGTAGAGCTGTATCCGTTTAAAATGGCCATTAATGCCGGAGTTACAGGAGTGATGACAGCACACCTAAACGTACCCGCTCTCGATTCCACAGGAATACCTTCCAGTTTATCGAAGCCGGTGATAACAGACTTGCTTAAAGATGAGCTTGGTTTCAAAGGCCTTGTAATAACAGATGCAATGAATATGCAGGGGGTTAAGGTTGCCGGTCCGCCTGCTATTATTGATGCAAAGGCTCTTATTGCCGGAAACGACATTATAGAGTACACCGAAAACCTTCCTGCTGCCATCAAAGAGATTAAAAAGGCCATTAAGAATGGTGAGCTAACTGAAGAACAGGTGAACGAAAGCTGCCGTAAAAATCTAATGGCAAAATACTGGGTAGGGTTGAATGAATACAAGCCGGTTGAACTGAAAGGTCTGGATGTTTACCTTAACAGGGCATATCCTCACTGGCTTCGTCAGAAACTGTACGAAGAGGCGCTGACCGTTTTGAAGAATGAAAATTACATTCTCCCTGTTAAAGACCTGGCAAAAGGCAAAACCGTAATTGTTGATTTTGGGAACAGCAGTGACGTGAAAGGTTTTTATGAGAGATACGACGATGTGGAATATATTCAGGTCAGCCGCTCAACAACATACGAAAAGCTCACTGCCGCAAGAGATTCCTTAACAAGATATGTGACAATTGTACAGGGTGTGAGCAGTGTTTTATCGGAAGAGATGCGGTTGCGGTTGTTTGCATTCCTGGCAAAAAAACAACATACCATAGTTGTATGGCACGAAAATCCGTACAAGCTGGTAAAAATACCTGAAGCGGCAAAAGCCGATGGTTTGATAGTAACATATCAGAATAACAGCACTGCCAGGGATGTTGCTTCACAACTTGTGTTCGGGGCGGTCGGAGCAACGGGGCGATTGCCTGTATCGGTAAAAGGGCTGTTCAACGAGGGTGACGGCATTGATGTGGAATCGCTCGGCAGATTGTCGTATACATTTCCCGAGGCAGCAGGTCTTGTGAGTGAAAATATATTTCCTAGGGTCGATTCGATAATGAACATGGCAATAGGCGCCGGAGCTTTTCCGGGTGGTTGTGTGCTTGTGGCAAAGGATTCGAAGGTCATCTTTCACAAGGCATATGGCTGGCATACATATAACAAACTTCAAAAGGTTGATAAAGAAGATATTTTTGATCTTGCTTCGGTAACAAAAATTTCGGGGCCGCTGCCGTTGATAATGCAGGCATATCAGAACAAAATGATTAATGTTGATGACCCTATGAGCAAGTATTGGAAAGACTGGGAAAAGCGGCTGTTCCATCGCTCGAACAAGTCAGGCCTTACTTTCAGGGAGATACTTGCGCATCAGGCTGGTCTGAAGCCGTACATCAACTATTACCCGATGACACTGAAGGACGGTGAGTTCAATGAGCGGATGTACAGCATTAATGAGGATGAAAAACACAATCTTCATATTTCGCAAAATCTTTACCTCGAAGATAAGTTTAAAAAAAAAGTATACAAGGCAATCCGCAAGTC
>JAOZOF010000197.1:0-3509 GCA_029933425.1 Marinilabiliaceae bacterium | reverse complement strand
TACGTTCACGATGAAGCAGCTGCCGTGATGGGAGGCATCTCTGGCAATGCGGGACTATTCTCCAATATAAACGACCTTGCCAAGCTTATGCAGATGTACCTTAACGGAGGCGAGTACGGAGGCAGGCGTTACATCTCGGAAAGTGTAATGAAAGAGTTCACAAAAGTTCAGTACCCTGAAAACGATAACCGACGTGGTATGGGATTCGACAAGCCGCTTTTCAACAATGCATCGTATACGCTTGAAAATTCATATCCGGCTCCGGGTGTCAGTCAGGAGAGTTTCGGGCACAGCGGGTTTACAGGTATCTTCGTATGGATGGACCCTGAATACGACCTGCTTTACATCTTTATGTCGAACCGTGTGTACCCTACCCGCGAAAACAAGCTGATCTACAAACTGAATGTCCGTCCTTCGGTTCACCAGGTGTTTTATAATGAGATAGAGAGGAGTCAGCAATCTTCAGTTGGCAGTAAGCAGTAAGAGTATGTTGATAGGATGTTAAATAGTAAATATCCAGGAAGCCTGCAAACAACCTTCGAAACGTTACAAACTGATGAAATAAAATCGCAATGATCATCCAATACACATCCGACCTTCATCTCGAATTTTTTGAGAACAAAAGCTTTCTATCAGGTAATCTGATCGAGCCGGCAGGAGATATACTGATTCTTGCCGGAGATATTGTGCCGTTTGCTTCGATGGATGTACACAAGGATTTTTTCAGATATGCATCGTACAATTTTGAAAAGACATTTTGGGTGCCAGGAAACCACGAGTATTACTTTTCTGATGTCAACAAACGGAGCGGAACTTTCAAAGAACAGATTTTGTCGAATGTATTTCTTGTGAATAACATAACTGAGGACGTTAAAGGTGTCAAACTGATTTTTTCAACGCTTTGGTCGAATATTGCATCGCAATATCAATGGCAGGTTGAGCACGGAATGAGCGATTTCAGGGTGATAAAGAACGGAAAGTACAGGTTATCTGTTGATAAATTTAATACTTTGCACGATGAGTGTTTCAGCTTTGTCAGTGAGGAATTGAAAAAGGAACAGAAAGGCAAAACGGTTGTTGTAACACATCACATTCCTACATTTAAAAACTATCCCGAAAAGTACAGAAGCAGTATTTTGAATACAGCTTTTGCTGTTGAGTTGTATGATTTTATTGAAAGAACATCGCCGGATTACTGGATTTACGGGCATAACCATTTTAATCAGGATGATTTCAGTATTGGCAAAACTGTTTTAACAACTAATCAACTTGGATATGTTGTGAACAGTGAGCAGGAGGGGTATTCGAATGAAAAAGTTATTAGTGTGTAGAAATGACAATAAAAAAGAAATAAAACTGTGTGTTATTTTATTGAACCTTTTCAATTTTCCCCATTTTCTTCAACGGAGTCTTTCCTCCACATCCCCGCAGCAATGCTTCCGATGATGGAGTGGACGGCGCTTGAAATAGCTGAAGGAATGGCAATAGCCGGATTTACAAAATTAGCCCGGGCAAGGTATGCCCCAAGGCCGGAATTCTGCATTCCTACTTCGATTGAAATCGTTCGGTTTACCTGTTTGTTCTTCACAACAAAACGGCTTAGAAGATAGCCGAGAAGAAATCCGCTCAAATGCAGAGTCAGGACAGCACCTGCAAGTCTTAATCCTGACTGGAATATCTCATCTCTTCCCTGACCGATGATGCTTGCCACGATAAGCACTATTGTTATAACAGCAATGAGAGGTGCCACAGGAAGTACCTTTTGTGTGAATTTAGGCAGATATTTGTTTATGGTAACTCCGAGAATAATTGGAAGCAATACTACTTTTAACGTACCCAGGAACAGCTGATATGTGCTTACCTCCATTTTCTCACCAATCAGAAATGTGGTAAGTAGTGGTGTGAGAATGATGGCCAGCAGTGTTGAAACCGCAGTCATCGTCACGGAAAGAGCAACATTGGCTTTGGCCAGAAAGCTGATCACGTTTGATGCTGTCCCGCCCGGACAACTAGCAACTATTATCAGTCCTACTGCGTAAGGCAGTGGAAGATCAAAAACATATCCCAGCAACCAGCCGAACAGGGGCATTACCGTGAATTGCAACAAAGCACCGGTAAGCACCCATTTGGGCGTTTCGAACACGAGCTTGAAATCTTCGGGTTTCAGGGTAAGTCCCATTCCAAGCATTATCACTCCGAGACCGTAAGTGATGAATGAACCGGAAAACCAGGTAAAGTAATCCGGTTCTGCCAATGCCAGACCGGAGAACAGGAGTATCCACAGAGGAAATGCGTTGGTCAGGAAGTTTATTGCTGAACGGATCATAAAAGGTGAAAATATGAAATCTTAAAAGGCCGTTTTTTTAACCTCATCCTTCCCTGTGATTGTAAAAAGCATTTGCCTGTGCTGTCGGCATTATCAGCACATCGTTAATTGTGACATGAGGAGGCCGTGTTACAATGAACTCGATCGTGTCGGCAATGTCCTCGGCAAAAAGCGGAGTCAGTCCTTTGTAGACTTCATCAGCTTTCGAGCTGTCTCCGTGAAATCTTACGATCGAGAATTCGGTTTCCACCATTCCCGGAGAGACAGATGACACTTTGATGCCGTATTTCAGGAGGTCGATACGCATTCCTTTTGTAATTGCCTCAACAGCATGTTTTGTTGCACAGTACACATTCCCGTTGGCATAAACCTCCTTGCCGGCAATAGATGATATGTTGACGATATGTCCCTTCTTTCTTTCGATCATGAAAGGAATTATAAGTTTCGAGATGTAGAGCAATCCTTTAATGTTGGTATCTATCATCTGTTCCCAATCGCTCCAGAGTCCTTCGTGGATCGGGTCGGCACCGGCCGCAAGTCCGGCATTGTTAACCAGTATATCAATGTTCTTCCACTCTTTATCCAGTGAGCTGACGGCAGCATCTGTCTCACTGTTTACCCTGATGTCGAAAACAAGTGTCTTTACTTTTATGTTGTGTTGTTTTGTGAGAGTTGCAGCCAGGCTTTCAAGCCTTTCTTTTCTTCTTCCAGTAATTATCAGATCATAACCCAGTGAGGCAAGTTTAAGCGATGTTGCTTTACCTATTCCTGAAGTTGCTCCGGTTATCAATGCCAGTTTGTCCATAATGGTTCAATTTTAGTTGTTCAATTTGGTATTTGAATTATTTTTTATACTTTCAGCAATGAAATAATCTTAGGTTTTTTTAGCGTTTTAGTTATAGCAAATGTATAAAAATACTTTAAGAAATTAGTAAAGATTAAACTAGTGAGTTATGGCTTCATCTTCATCCGAAAATAAAAGAGTAGAACATATTTCTCTGTCAGTTGCAGAGCAGGAAAAAATAAAGGAAATATTAAAAAGAGAACCTACCAGACTTGAACTTGAGATATTCTCTAAACTTTGGTCGGAACATGCCACTTATAAGAATTCGTTAAAGTGGTTAAAGACTCTTCCCACAAAAGGAGAGAATGTTCTTGTTGAGGCCGGGGATGAGAGTGCCGG
>JAOZOF010000196.1 GCA_029933425.1 Marinilabiliaceae bacterium | reverse complement strand
ATATTAAAAACACTGTACTCATAACAAACGCCGCAACGAAATCCGTTCTTGTCGGAATAACCTAAAGTAGAATCCCATTTCATATCATTATCTTCCCATATCTGCCAGGTAACAGGAATTTCAAAACGTAAGAAATGCTCCCTGCCACATATCACACTCCCTATATACTTTTCAAGCGCTTTCTTTTCTTTTGTAAAGAGATGTTTATCGTTGTATGCATTGTATGAAGGATGAATACCTGTTTTATGACCTCTTCTTTTAATAGATCCAAGTACATTTTTCAACCTCTTGCTATTTAACCTGTACTTCGCATCAAACTTACTTTTTCCGTGAACCATAAAAAAGAAATATGATTTTACGTTTAACTTCTCCGATAAATTCATAAAATACTCATAAGTATCAAAAGGATCCTCCATTAAATTCAAATGGGTTTTCAGCTTATCAGAAAGGTGTCTGTAAAACAGTTTTAATCTCTTTTTTTTGAAAAGATCATTTACCAGATCTTTTGTACCACCTTTAATACCATAATATTTAAACGGAGCATCAACATCATGAGTGAGTATCAAGTTAAATATTCTGCTTTTACGTGACAGTCCGGGATCCAACGAGATTAGCATATTCCATAGCATTTCTACATATTCGTTTACAACAGGACGATGTAATATGTTATTTTTATACGCAAAACTCTTTTTACCCGGGAAACGCCCGTGCCTGTCCCTTGTTTTGTCCACATGCTCTTCCCAACGCGTCAACATGAAAAATGAAGAAGCAAAAATATCGATACCGCACCTGATCGAGTCATTATCTGTTTCTAATTTATTTGACCCGAAAATAACAGGAATATCATTTTCCGGAATAAAATTATTTTTGGCATAATTTACTTCCTTAGGAATATTGGTCAAATCCAGATAAGATAATTCTTCAGGGTATTTATTAAAAAAATGATCTTCAATTATTATCCTATTGTTGTTTGTTAAAGTTATCTCATATTCATTCCCCGTATATGTTTCCAGTTCATATTTTAATCCCAGAAACTCATTAAAAATTATATTAATAATGTATTCTCTTTCGTTTATGTTATTTTTGGGAATAAATATTCTAAGCATAGATTATTTCGTTATGACAGTAATAGTACAAAACTATTTTTTTTTATAAACTTTTATATTATTGATGCTAAAAACATTAATCAAAATAACAGGTCAAAGTTTCATATCACCTCTTTATCATACAGTTTCTGATGATACTCCTGCTCACATAAAGCATCTTTTCAAAGTCAGGAGCATTAAACAATTTGAGGATGATCTTGATTTTTTATTAAAAAATTACAAACCTGTATCTATTTACGAAACTTATGATCATATCAACAAATACGGAAATCCTCCAAACAACTCATTTATGCTTACTTTTGATGACGGGCTAAGAGAATTTAAAGACTTCGCATTCCCGATTATAAAAAGAAAAGGCATTCCTGTTTCTATATTCATTAATCCCAGCTTCGTAGATAATAAACAACTATTTTTTAGATTTAAAGCAAGTATCTTGACTGAAAAGCTAATAACTAACAAAAGAAACTTTAAATGTTTGGATGACTTTATTATAAATAAAAAAACAACCCCCGAGAGATTTCTTAAATCAGTAACTTATAAAAATAAATCTGTTCTTGATAATATTGCAAAATGTATAGGAATAGATTTTGACGAATACCTTACAAAGAACAGACCATATCTTACACTGAATGAATTATCCGAATTAAAGAACAATGAGGTATATATTGGAGCCCATAGCATTGATCATCCATTATTTAACATGCTGAATAATGAAGAACAAACATTTCAATTAAAACAAAGCGTTGACTTTGTAAAACAAAAGTTTAATTCGCGAATTAAAGGTTTCAGTTTCCCATTTACAGACTATGGTCTAAACAAAGATTTTTTTAATAAAATCTTTAACGAAGAAATGGTTGATATTACTTTTGGAACAGCAGGAATTAAAAAAGAGCAGTTTAAATACCATTTACAACGTATCCCTGTAGAGAATTACAATAAAGGGATAAAACAGATACTGATACATCAATACTTATATTACATACTTAAAATCCCTTTTTTCAAAAATACAGTAAAGCGATAGTTATAAAATAACTCTAATTGAATTGGAAAAGCAAAATAATTTAAAAATATTAGAAAGAAAGGATATAAACGACGACAAGTGGAATCAGTGTATTTCAAATTCCATCAATTACCGTCATCAGGCATTAACATGGCATCTCGACATTGTTTCACCCGGTTGGAAAGGTGTTATTTATGGAGATTATGAAGCAGTAATGCCATATCCTTTGATGCACAAATATGGCATTCCTGTTTTACTGCAACCTGTGTTTTGTCAGCAACTCGGCATATTCTCGCCCGGCAATCTTGACAAAAGTGTTATTGTAAATTTTTACCGCTATCTAAGAAGACCTTTCCCTGTACAATACAATATTAACTCTTCTTTTCCCCCGCTTGAGTATGCAGAGCATAGGTTTCAAAAACTTCCTAATATTGAGTTAAACCTTAACCTGAGTTATACTGAACTCTTTAATAATTACTCAAAAAACACTAAACGTAATATTAAAAAAGCACAAAAAGCTTCAATAAACATAGAAGAAGTAACTCCATATGAAGATTTGTTTTTTGTGCATTACAAAAATTTACGTTTTAAATTTAATAACCGAAAAAAGATTCTGTTTAAAAAGATTATTTACGAAGCATTTAAAAGAGAGGAGGGCCTGATATATATAGCAACAAACAATAATGATAAAATTATTGCAATAGCTTTTTTTATCAAATTTAATAACAGACTTACGTTTATAGTATCATCCTCATCTAAACAGGGATATAAAACACATGCCATGTATTATATTTTTGATGAAATTATAAAAAGATTTTCGAATAATGATACTATTTTAGATTTTGAGGGATCAGCAACCACCGGCGTAGCTAAGTTCTACAAAAGTTTTGGAGGGATAGATAATCCATATTTACAAATATCAAACATAAGTTTTGAACTTTATAAATATATTGCAAGCTTCAAAAACCTTTTTATGGTCAAGTGAAAATATTGTCCCCATCTCCGTCATTAACATCAAATGTTGCTTTATCATCTATATCCAACATCATTAAAATTTGTTTAGATGCATAAAAACGCTGTTGCATTGTTTTTCTATATAAAGCCAAAAACCTTTCTTCGTTTGCCACTTTAATAAAATCATTAGTATAACAAGTAAGTATATTTGTTCCTATTTTATATGAATACGCAAGAATAGACTTTGCTAAATATACATTTTCTTTTTCTCTAAGAGATAAGTAAACAGGAATATCTATTCTGCCATCTCTAACCTTTATTAATGCAAATGCCATAATATTACCATTATCAATGACCGTAAAAACTTTATAATAAAATCTTTTTGCATAAAATGAAAACGGATATGGCTTACTTTCTTTTAGTATAGATGAAATCCACGGAAAATTAAATGTCCATTCAAACTCTTCTTTACCTCTTTTAAATATCGATTTATTATTAACATTAATAAAATCATAATGTGCATCTGTCATTCGATCTGTTATCTCAACGTATTTTAAGTATCCAATAAAATAATTTCTTTGTAACCACCTAATAGGTGAAGAGAAAATGGACAAGACATAATCTATAACAGACAAAAGAGGTTTTATGTGATGTAAACTTTCAAATTTAGGAATTAACAACTCCGTTAACTTTATTTTGAAATATAACCTTATACCTTCTTTTTTTATAAATAATGAGAACTTACCTGATTTATCATATAATAATTTAGATGATGGAGCATAATTCGAATATAATAATCTCTCTTTCCAATCTTTAAAAGCCTCATTCATCAATGCTGTTGATATTCCTTTCCTTCTAAATTTCTCATGAACCCATGAACCACTAAACCATGCAAATTTATATTCATGTGATTTATAAAATATCTTATCCGACAATAATGTTCGAAAAGCTATTATTTTATCATTATATATTGCAACATACAGCACATAATCATCTTGATTTGCCCTCGGATTATTCAAATAAGAAATAACTCTGTTTTTGCTAATTGGAATAATTTCTGAATTAATAAACAAATAAGAGTTTACAAATGATTGAAGATTCTTAAGTTTAACTTTTTTTATTTGATAACTAAACATATTATCTTAAATGTTTTTCTACAAAACCTAATAAATAGTTAAATTCATTTTGAAATTTAATTGCTTTGATTTAAGTTCTAAAAGTATGTCAATCAGTTAAAAGAAACTACATATTTCTTAAAATATAAAACGTATTACAAACTTCTTTTAATATAAAATACAAACAACAAAAGGATAATAAAACCGGATATCCACATTGTTATAGCTGTAGCCCATACAGCACCAATCATTCCGTATTTTATTATAAACAAATAATTAAGAACTATATTAATTACTAATGATAGAACTGATATAAATGCATTACAATTTGCCAATTTTGTAGCAGAAAGAATATTCCCCAATGGAACTCGTAAAATAAAATTAGCAGCAACTGAAATTGCAAAAACCCATATTATGGAACTTACTTGTTCATATCCATTACCAAAAAATGAGGCTATCAATTCACGGGAAAAATAAAAAACCCCAATTATGAACAATGCAAATGGAACAAAAATTTTAAGATAATTTAAATAATAGCTCACCAAATAATTTCTATTCGTTTCATTTTCTGCAAATTTCACATAATCTGCAGTAATAAATGCAGAAGCAATAAAACGCAAATTAAATGGAATAATACCTGCGGCCTTATATATTGCCACATTATTACTGTCACCCAAAACATTTCCTAACATAACAATATCTATACTGTAAAGAATTTGTGAAGAAACTGTTCCGATACTTACTATCAATCCGTATTTCCAGAAATTATGAAAATCAATAAACTCAGCGAGTGGAGTTTTTTCAAACTTCAATAATTTATATTTTATAATAATTATGATAGAAATAACAAAGGGAGTAAATGTCAATGCTAATACATAACCAACAGCACCATATATTTTAATTAAAATAACTACAATTATAAGCAGGGAAGAATAATAAATTATATCCCATAAAGCATATAGGTTATTTTTATGAATTAACCTGAAATAACTTTTAATAAATTCGAAAAAAGTAAGACCAATTATTTGAAAAATAAGTATTTTAAAATAAATAGCAGATCCCGGCATGTTGGTTGAAACAACAGGAACGATAAACCATAGAACTATACAGATAAAAAAGGTAAGAAGAATTCCTCTTTTTAATGAATAATTAAATAACTCTAACTTTTGCTTATCACTATTCAATCTTGCTCCATATCGTATGAGTCCCTGAAACGCACCCATACCCATAAAAGGAACAATAAAACTTATTATAGAATTGGCATAACTTATATTCCCAAAATCATCTTTCAGCAATAACCTAATAGCAATAAAAGATATTGTGAAACTAAAGACTTTGGTAAAAACCAAAGAAAAAAGCACATAGACTCCTTTGGTTTTAATAAATGACCCTAAAAAAGTTCTAAATTTCAATCCGTTTATTATTTAAAACATCATTATAAATCTCGAAAAACTGTCTGCCAACTTTATCGTATCCATATTTATTTATTGCATCTTCACGAATCTTTGTAGAATCATACTCAGTATAATTATTTAGCACATACAACATCGATCTATACAAAGAATCTTCATCTTTTGAATTAATCAATATTCCGTTTGAGTTATCGATCATTTCATTTATCCCTCCCACATCAGTGCTAACAACAGGTAATCCACAACAAAGAGCTTCACTAATTACACACGGCAAATTTTCATAATTACTGAATAATATAAAAACATCACTATCCATCATAATTTCTGCTATTTCACTTATTGGTTTTGCACCCTCAATTTTTAAAATATCTAAAATACCTAATTCCTTTGCATACTTAATATGAGGATTTACATCTCCGTCGCCCACAATCACCATCTCAAAATCTTGTCTTATTTCCCTCAATCGTTTGACTGTTCTTAAAATTCCTGAAATATTTTTATGCTCATCTTTTAATGTTGACACATGCAAAAAACGTATTCTTTTTGTCAGCACGCCTTTTAATTTAAAAACATCAGTATCAACAACATTGTATACAACTTTATATGTCCCTTTAATTCCTGCACTTTGCATTGACTTTTTAAGATTTTCAGAAACAGGTAAAATCAATGACGCTTTTCTTGCAGTTATTTTTGCAAGTAATAAGTTAAAATGAGACAATCCCTCAACTTTTCCAGGTAAAAAGCCTGTCCAATGCTCAGTAATGACATATGGAATTGAGAGTTTTTTACTTAAACGATAAGCTATTAAACCTAATGGCAAAGTAACGTTGAAATGAATAAGGTCAAAAGTAATACCTTCTTTTAAGCACGATTTTATAGCCTTTGAATATAGTTTTTGAATTTTTATGATCTTCTTTAATGTAGCAAAAAAAGGAACCTTACTCTTAATCTTAGGATAATATATTTTTATTTCCTGAATGCCTTTATCATTCAACCTTTCTATTAAAACATCCTTAATACTATCATCAGAACATACATGCAAAACAAATACATTCACATATTTTGACACAGAAACTGCATGACGTTCCACAAAGTTACCTCTGAAAGGATTATTTTTGCAAGGATACCAACTTGAAAGAAACAGTATGTTTAATTTCTTTTGTTCCATTTTTAAGTTGTATCATTTACTATCATCCTTCACTCCCCTACCTCAAATTCAAATTCCTGTTGTTCCTGCTCTGTCAAACGTGTATCCTCACAGC
>JAOZOF010000195.1 GCA_029933425.1 Marinilabiliaceae bacterium | reverse complement strand
CAATTCGGCCGGGTTGAAACTTAAATATCGCAGTGCAAGTATAATTACGTCAAAAAGAGTAGTTTTTAATATTAAAGGAAATGATTATCGTTTGATAGTTGATGTTGAGTATAAGCTGAAGATAGTGTTTGTTGTCTGGTTTGGAACTCATTCGGAGTATGATAAAATAGATGCAAAAACAGTGAGATATGAAAAGTAAAGTTATAAAAACCGGGAAGGAATATGATGAGGCCTGTGAACGTATTTATGAATTAATGCATAGTAGCAACAGCCCGGTAGAGCCTGACAGTAAAGAAGGGGAGGAGCTGGAGCTGTTATCTTTGCTTGTTGAGCAATATGAAAGGGATAATTACAAAATAGAGGCTCCTGATCCTGTTGAAGCAATAAAATTCAGGATGGAACAGATGGATCTTAAACAGGTTGATGTTGCTCCTCTTTTTGGCGGAAAAACACGAGTCTCGGAAGTCCTTAATCGTAAAAGACCTTTGACGTTGAAAATGATAACATTATTGAATAGTTATCTTGGGATTCCTTTTGAATCATTAATTGTTGAAGATAGAAAAATGACATTGGATAAAAATAAAAAGGATACACTTTTGAAGAATCCGACTATCAGGGAATATCTCCAAAAAACAAAAAACAAAAGAGCAATAATCTGATATTTAAAGGCACTCATTTGCGAGTGTCTTTTTTTATTGATTAAATTTGTCCTATGCGACGATTTGTTCAGATAAATATTGACGACGACGAGCGATTCCGGAAACAACTGCTGTACTACATGCGAAATGTGGGGTCGGGTGAGATACTCGACGGTCACGGCTATACTGGATCGCAATTCCAGTCATCGACCATTGAGTTTATTGCAGGTGTTGATAAACTGCATGAGATAAATGATGATTTCGGGGCACTCGAAAAGTTTCATTCGCAGCATAACGACTGGATGCTTGGCTTTTTAACTTACGACCTGAAAAATGAGTTTGAGAAGCTGGAATCCCGGCACAATGATGAGATAGAGCTTCCACTGTTCTACTTCTTTATCCCGCGTTTTCTGATCCTGAAAAAAGACGGTAAATGGCAGATAGGTTATGATGATTCGGAGGATAAAGAAGAAGATGTCAATACTTTTTTGAAGTCGGTCAGACTTGAAGAGGAGTTTGAGGAGGAGATACCTGAAGTAAAGCTTGTAAGCAAGGTTACTCATGCCGAGTATGTTGATGTGGTTAAAAATATTCAGCATCATATTAGCATCGGCGATGTGTATGAAATGAATTATTGCATTGAGTTTTTTGCTCAGAATCTGAATATCTCACCAATACAGCTTTACGAAAAGCTCAATGAGGTATCGCCGACACCGTTCTCGGCATTTCTGAAATATCACGATAAGTCGCTTATATGTGCATCGCCTGAAAGGTATCTGAAGAAGGAGGGAAGAAGGCTCATCAGTCAGCCGATCAAAGGCACATCGGCAAGGGACCCGAATCCGTTCATTGATAAGGCAAATATCGAATATCTTAAGACTTCGGAGAAAGAGAGGTCAGAGAACATTATGATAACCGACTTGGTGCGTAATGACCTGTCGCGTGTGGCAAAACAGGGCAGGGTGAAAGTAGAGGAGCTTTGCGGGGTGTACTCTTTTCGTCAGGTACATCAGATGATATCAACAATATCGGCAGAGATGGATGAGCGTTACAGCTGGGTTGATGCCATTAAGGCAACTTTTCCTATGGGTTCAATGACCGGTGCGCCCAAGGTTAGCGCAATGAAGCTGATAGAGCGGTATGAGGATACCAAGCGGGGATTGTACAGCGGCAGTGTGGGATATGTTACTCCCGAAGGCGATTTCGATTTCAATGTTGTGATACGAAGTATGCTTTACAATCAGAAAAAAGGGTATCTTTCGTTCATGGTGGGAAGTGCCATAACGGCCCTTTCCGAACCTGAAAAAGAGTATGAGGAGTGTCTTGTGAAGGCATCAGCAATAATGAAGGTTTTGAATGCCGGGGATTAATAATTTCCCTGTTACGGAAAAATCCTGCCTGTTATAATATTCAGGCAGAGTAAGGAGAGAATATGTTATCATCATCATACGTACACAAAATACTGGGGGATAAGTGCGGTGTCACCGGCTATGCAAAACTGCTTTTGACTGTAAGCGGCGGTATGGACTCCATGGTGATGCTTGACGTTATGCTTGATGCAGGTTACTATTGTGAGGCGGCTCACTGTAATTTCAATCTGCGGGGTGAAGAGTCGGATGGTGATGCATTGCTCGTTAAGAAAGAGTGTGAGAAAAGAGGTGTTGTGCTTCACGTGAAGTCGTTCGATACAAAGGAGTATTCAGCTAAAAATGGTATCTCCATCGAGATGGCAGCACGGGAATTGCGTTATGCGTGGTTTCATGAACTGCTTGTGCAGAGAGGCCTCGACCACATGGTTACTGCCCATCATGGCGATGATGCCATAGAGACGTTCTTTCTGAATCTTGCACGGGGCACAGGAATAAAAGGTCTGTCGGGGATGAGATTTGTAAACGGTAAGGTTGTGCGACCTTTTCTGAACCTTTCAAGGAAAGATGTTGAGGAGTATGCCGGGAAAATGAATATTGAGTACCGGCACGATTCAAGTAACGATGAGGTCAGGTATCTTCGGAATAAAGTGAGGCATGAGATATTGCCCCGTTTCAAAGAAATGAATCCGTCATTCTTTTCAACAATGACAGATAATCTTAAGCGTCTTGCCGAAGTAGAGGAACTTCTGGAAGCAGAAGTGGAACGTTTTCGTGAGTCTTCGGTCGTTGAGGAGCACGGAAAAGTGTTGATTCCAATTTCACGACTGGAGGAGCATCCTCAAAAAAGTGCCGTTCTGTATGAACTATTACGGCCTTACGGGTTCAGTTCGGGCAGTATCGATGATATAATCAACAGTCTTTCAGGCATTCCGGGCAAGCAGTTCTTCTCGCATACCCACCGGCTGATACGCGACAGGTTCAACCTTATTCTGTTTGAGATCAGGGAGACTTCTGATGATGAGGTATATATCGACAGTGATACTGAAGAACTGGAAAGACCGGTACATCTTAAATTCAGGACGTTCAGAAAACCTGATGATCACCGTTTTTCAACCGATCCGCTTGTGGCGCAGTTTGATGCCGATACGGTTGATTTCCCTTTGGTGCTTCGACGGTGGAGACAGGGCGATTCTTTTCGTCCGCTCGGGATGACAGGATTTAAAAAGCTGAGTGACTTTTTTGTCGATCTTAAACTGAGCATTGCCGATAAGGAGGAGGTATGGATTCTTCAATCAGGTGATGATATTATGTGGATCGTTGGAATGCGGATCGATGACAGATTTAAGATAACCGGTCGTACAAAAAAAATACTGGAGATCAAACTTGCAGATAGCTAATAGTAGTTGAATTTAAATATGGAGATATGAATATGAAAAAGATTATAACGGTTTTTGAGAGGGTTATTATAATTTCTTTAACTGTACTGATGGGAATTGTAGTAACCGTATCCACAGTTGAACTTGCATATTTACTGTTTAAAGGTCTTTTTGAATCCCAGGAGGGTAAAGCTCTGCTCGGTTTGAATGATCTTTTTGAAATATTCGGATTGTTCTTCAATGTGCTGATCGGGTTTGAATTGTTTGAGACTATGAAGCTGTTCTTTAAGGAGAATGTCTTTCATGCGGAACTGATTTTACTGGTTGCGCTTATTGCTGTCTCCAGAAAAGTTATTTTACTGGATTATTCATCTATGGATCCATTGAGCATAATCGGAATTGCAATTCTTATCGGAACCATAACAGGAGGGTATTACCTGATTAAAAATTCCAACAAAAATGATATGCAGCAAACACATGGTTCTTAATTATACACTAGTGATATAACTGTTTTAATCAAATGTAGACAACCTTGCGGCGGAACGGTCAGATTGAATATTAATAAAATAAATAGTGTAATGACCTGTCTGAAGAATACTTACATGAGTCTGATCCTGAGCCCGGATGAGGTTTGAGATAAACAATGAAAATAATATAAGCTTGACTTTATCAATGATTTAAAGTGTTGTTAAACTTTAATCTTAATGAATCAATTATTTTTATCGGTATAACTCAGATATTTCCCGACTAATATTGCTATTATCATAGTAAGATATAACTGTCCTGTTATACTGAACATGATGGTGAAAGACCTTGCGAGAGGACTTACCGGAATGATGTCTCCATAACCCAGCGTAGTCATTGTGATAAAGGAAAAATATATAAAATCGGCCATGCTTGAAAAACTTCCGGTTGAAGCAACAAAAGCTTCTTTATTGATATCATATAAAGAACCGAAAAGCACAGAGCCGGCAATGCCAAGCAATAGGTAAATATTGACAGATTCAAGGAATTCAAGTATGGTAACTTTTTTGCTCTTTGCCACACGAATAACAAGCATTACAATAACTACAAAGAAAAAGAAAGTTGCCGTAAAGCCTGTTATTTTATTGAGAAGCGGCATTTTTAAAAAGAATGATACCCATTTTAAAATTATCAGTGCGATAGGTATATTCAAAGAATAGTTTGTTTCATCCCGTACTGTTATAAATGAAGTCAGATATATCAGCGATATAACAATGGTGTATGCCCCTGTCAATTGACCTCTGTTGCTTACAAATAAACCTATTACAATTATGTAGATAAAGTTAAAAAAGAAGAGTAAAATATTGTGCCATGCTTTTTTTGAAAGTTTTATTTCCATGTTATTGATTATTAGTGAATGATGCCGGTTATATTCATTAATCTGTTTTGTATTCCAAAGTTGATAAACACACTATGTAAAATTATTAATATTGACTAACCTTGCCTAGAGGGAACAAAGACAATTAATTCGCTTCCTGCGAGGGGCGGGGTAAACGAATTGATTATGAGTATTATCATTAATTTTATGGATAAGCATACGGATTCATTCTGTTAATTTATAAAACTCATTTCTTGTTTTTTATTCGTTCGATGATCGATTTATTGACAATGGCCATGGTGTAATAAACCCTGATTTGAAATCCGATATCAGAAACATTGTCATTTCTTCCGTAACCTGTAGCATTGCCACTAAGCTGAGGGTCATTTACACCATAATGAACTTCTCCGTATATCTGAAATAATCTCCATATAGTACTGACCCCTCCGACTAAAAGTTGTGATACTGCCTGTGTTGTTCCGCCCGAAACATAACTGTAGCTTAAATATGAAGTTAATTTCTGGCCAATGATGTCATAAGCTGCAGCAGTCGTGAATATACTTGCACTGGAGGGCATTTCATATGCGAAATTCCAGCTTGATACATTTAAAAAGTCCTTCATGTCTTGTGTAACAGTATCAGGTAATTGCTGAGTGAACTTATAAATGGTTTCCTGAACGTTAAAATGAATGTTTTTACTTTCAATGCCGAAGTGCAGTGCTCCTGCAAATCTTGAACCGTATTTTTCGGTAGTTTGATTGTAAAGCTGTCCGGCCATTAGTGATAG
Organism: Marinilabiliaceae bacterium; assembly: GCA_029933425.1. GTDB lineage: Bacteria > Bacteroidota > Bacteroidia > Bacteroidales > Marinilabiliaceae > JAADEM01. The sequence continues at coordinate 1,365 of JAOZOF010000195.1, read as the reverse complement.
ACCTGTCGTAATATCCCAGTTTTCACCGGAGGGTTTGGCTTCAAACATGAAATTGAATTGATTCTTTTCCTGGTTTTTTTTAGTGTATTCGAAAAGATTATCGGGACCTGCATCACCAGAGTATATGTCGGTATCAAGCCTTTGTGAGGACGACGATGACAGTTGCTGGTTCATTAAATAGTAGGCATAAATATTAAAGATACCGTATTTCCCCTGCCATCCTATGCCATAGTCATAGTCATCCTGGAAACCCATGTAATAATCCAGATTTCCCCAGTCATCCCATGTCTGAAATTCAAATCCGAAAGGAACCCATATCTGTCCTAACTTTAAAGTGTTTTTTTTGTTGATATTCCAGCCTATATACATATAAGCAGGAGTTCTCCATCCTTCATAAAAACGGTATTGAACACTGGCAAAAATAGTTTCAGAAAGATCTGTTTGCCCCCATATTCTGAAACTGTCGAATTTCATACTGCTTCTGTTTTTTCCGCTTGACCAGTTTGCATAATTAAAGTAAGCCATTGTGGTGAACCCGAAATTATCGGTCTGTTTAATGTGATCAGACCGTTTATATTGGGCAGTTGAGTTGAAGTTAATGAATAACAGTGCTGCTAAAATTAAAACTATTAGTTTCTTCATGTTTTGTGAGTTTCAATTATGAGTCAGGTTTAACATATCAGCATTAAATAAACAAATTACCCTGTTAATAAGTTCTATAATATCCTGTGTTTTTCAGATATAGATCAGTACCTTAGATCTTTATTCAACTATCCCATTTTGAGTCATGTTACTAATTTTCCGATCGGGAGTCCTTGAACGATAATAGAGAATGTGGCAATGGAGTATGTCACGTAAATGATAAAATGTCCACCGGGTTCATCTATTAACGATAATGCTAAAGCAAATGCCAGTCCGCCGCGCAGTCCGCTCCATGTGAGCACTGTAACTTCTTTCAGCCCGGGAATAAATCTTGTACTGATCCGATTTATACCTATCAGTGAATATGGGATACTCACAGACATGAATCTTGCTACAAGAGCGATAAGAATTGCCAGGATGCCGGCTGTAAGATTAATTACCTTCGGGTCAATATGGATAAGGGAAATACCCATTAAAACAAAAAGCATTGCATTTAACAGTTCATCAATGACCTCCCATACTATATCTACATCTCTTTTAATATCGGTTTTTGCCTTTGTGTGAAGCCAGTGCCCGGTAACAATACCTGCGGTTACCATTGCCAGAGCACCTGATATCTCAATAAGATCAGCTAAAGAATAATTGAATGTTGCGATCAGTAAAGTTGTGAAAATTGCGTATTTTGAATGTAAAAGCCGTTTGATAATAAAAATGGCGATCCAC
>JAOZOF010000476.1 GCA_029933425.1 Marinilabiliaceae bacterium | reverse complement strand
TGCACATTGGCAAGCTTCTCGTACGGGTATGCCCCGAACAGACTGTCGTAAAAAGCAACAACGGGCATTGCGACAGAGAAGGCCTTAAGGCCTTTCCCCCGGTTTTGAGGATAAACCCATGATTCAACTGGAACACCCCTGAAAATCCCTGCTGTATCCACAGCAAAGTCAGCTGCAGCAATTACCATTATTTTTGTAGAGATAGGTACATCCTCTTTCCAGTGTGTCATGGCAACAGAATCATTCAGCAGCTTTCTTTCCCCGAAAGCTCCGTTACCGATAATCCTGTAGTGCGAAGGAGCTTCAACTATCCAGTCAAGAGTCGCCTTGTCGGCAGGGAAGTCGACGCACGGAAGCCAGCAGCGGGCCCTGTCGGGATAGTTATCACCGAAGAATGTGCGCTTACCATACATGTTCTGACCGATAACCAGACCGTCAACAGGAATGCCGGAATATTCAATCTCAAAAGTCCTTATTCCGTTCTTTCTGACAGGTTCCGGAAAGATAATGTGCAGTTTGTCATTCTCATGATCGAACTTAAGCTCTCTGCCTTTTTCATACCGTACCGAACTTACCTCCATCCCCTTCCCCTCGACAGTTTTGTTTTGAAGATCAAGCACAAGCTCTTTCAATCCTTTCTCCAGCTTCACCCTGATAACAGTTTTTCCCGTTATCTCATTCGTCCGGTCATTAATGCTCAGCACAAAAGTATAATGCTTAACATCAACACAGGGATCAGGAATGTAACGCGTCTGGCTTTTGGCAAAAAGCGATAAGAACAAAAATGATAAAAAGAGGTATCTAAACATGATCAGAAATTACTGTGACCTATCAAAGATAATAAAAAGCAGAATTATCGTATAAGATTTAATATTACGGTGCACTGCACATAATGACATTCTGATTTATTTTTCTCATTTCGACGATTGCTGCAATTTCGCTATCGCTACAATTGTAGCAATGTCCTGATTAAGCGTTAGGTTAAAATGACCTTTCCTGGTCGAAACAAGGTGAAGATCAGGAAAGCGTCGAGAAGATCAAATATTTCCAATTTTTCTAAAATAATAATGTTCTCTTAGAATCTTTAGTTTTGTGAAACCTTTAAAATTAAAAAATCAACTACCAGTAATAAAAAATATTTTTGTATTTTTCATCTCTTTCTCACAAAACAACAAATTATCATCCGATGCAAAAATACATTCTGGCACTCGACGCAGGCACCACAGGAAACCGCGCAATCCTTTTCAACCGTTCAGGCGAAATAGTAAATGTTGCACATCAGGAATTTGAACAGATCTATCCGCAGGCCGGCTGGGTTGAACACGATCCGAAAACCATATGGGAAACACAACTGCAGGTTATCCGCGATGTGATCGAAAAGGAAAAGATCACTCCTGAACAGATATCCGGTATCGGGATCACAAACCAGCGCGAAACAACCATTGTCTGGAACCGGGAAACGGGTGAACCCGTATTCAACGCCATTGTGTGGCAGGACCGCCGCACGGCAAACTTTTGTGATGAACTGAAAGCCCGCGGACTTGAAAAAAAGTTCAGCAAAAAGACCGGACTGGTGATAGATGCATATTTCTCAGGCACAAAAATAAAGTGGATACTCGATAACGTAGAGGGAGCAAGAGAGCTTGCCGAGGCAGGTAAACTGGCTTTCGGCACCGTTGACACGTGGCTGATATGGAAACTGACAAACGGAAAACTTCACATAACCGACGTAACCAATGCCAGCCGCACACT
>JAOZOF010000475.1 GCA_029933425.1 Marinilabiliaceae bacterium | reverse complement strand
CGGTTATACCTGCCGTACCTCCGAAATTACCGTCGATCTGGAACGGAGGGTGGTTGTCGAAAAGGTTATTTTTTGTTGACTTCCTTAGTAATGCCAGAACGTGATGGTATGCTGTTTCAGGCTGGCGCAGACGGGCATAAAAATTGATTATCCATGCACGGCTCCATCCGGTGTGACCTCCTCCGTATTTTAATCTTCTTTCCAGTGTTTTATTTGCAGCTTCAAAAAGTTCAGGAGTGTCGGGAGTGATCTGTGCGAGGGGATACAGTCCCATCAGATGCGACATGTGGCGGTGTCCCGGCTCCACCTCTTCATAGTCCTTTATCCACTCCATTATAGTTCCGTTTTGTCCGATCTTAACAGGTGGGATCTTTGCTCTTATCTCTTTCCATTTGGTCACTTTTTCTTCATCAACTCCCAGAATTCCTGCTGCTTCTATGCAGTTATCGATATGCGCCATCAGTATCTGGTTATCGATGGTTGGGGCATAAGTCAACTGGTTTGGCTTGTTGCTACCCGGCAATTTATACGCATTTTCAGGCGACATGCTAGGGCAGGTGACAAGGTATCCGTCTTTATCGATCAGAAAATCAGAGATAAAATCCATTGCTTCCTTCATTACCGGATATGCCTTGTTTTTAAGATACTCTTTGTCGTATGTATATTGGTAATGCCTCCACAGCGGGAAGGTCATCCACACACCACTTAGCGGCGACATACCCCATCTCATATCGGCATTGGGAGCTGTTTTCCCGAAAATATCGGTTGCATGGTGCATCATCCATCCGCTGCATCCATACATATTTTCTGCAGAAACTCTGCCGGGTACACGCCAATTGTTGACAAGTCCGGCTAACGGAATCGTTGTTTCAGACAAGTTACACTCTTCGGCAGGCCAATAGTTCATCTGAAGGTTGATGTTTGTATGATAATCGGAATTCCAGGGAGCTTTTATGTGGTTGTTCCATACACCCTGAAGATTTGCAGGGAGCCTTCCGGGTGCTCTTGAACTTCCGATAAGAAGGTATCTGCCGTACTGGTAATAAAGAGTTATGAGTCCCGGATCTTCAGTACCGTTTTTCACTGCTTCAAGTCTTTTGTCGGTAGGGATGGTGTCAGGATCATTTTCTCCGAGATTAAAATGCACACGGTTAAAAATAGCTGAATGGTCAGCAATATGATCTTTCCTGATATCAGAATAAGGTTTTCTCTCTGTTTTAGCAATAATGTTTTTGCAAATGGTAAGCGGTTCTATGCTTCTGTCGAAGCTGAGCTGATCTAGATTGTAATCGGTAGCGGCAGTCAGCAGTATAGTCAGTTCATCGGCATTCGTCACTTTAAGGGAGTTTTTATCTGCATTTAAAGTACCTCCTTTATTTGATACTGTCAGTTTTGCGGCAAATTTCATATGTTTACCACCGGGACCCTCTTCTTTCGTTGGTTTGTCAATGATCTGACCTGTCATTATCAGACTGTTGCCTTTTGCAGTTATTACGGCATCTTTTTCTCTTTTTAAAGATATCTCGTTTGAGATGCTCCCGGGTTTATCGGCCGTGATATGAATTACTATTACATTGTCGGGTGCCGAAACAAAGACTTCACGCGTATAGCTGACACCGTTGATGGTATAAATTGTTTTACTTATGCCTGAGCTAAGGCATAGTTCACGTCTGTAATCTGTTTGGTTTTCTTTGTTTAAAGGGCTTATGAACAGATCGCCGAATGTCTGGTATGACCTGAAACGGGGTGGTAC
>JAOZOF010000474.1 GCA_029933425.1 Marinilabiliaceae bacterium | reverse complement strand
TCATGTCATGTGCATTTGTTAAAAAGTTTTCTTAACTTTTAGGGGCTAAGGAGAATTTTAAATGAAGCAACCCGGCGATAAGATATTGATAATAGGTGCAGGAGCCATAGGTGGTATAACTGCAGCATTTATAGCCCGCAGCGGATACAATGTAGTTCTTGTTACCAGGTATCATGAACTTGCAGAACATTTATCGAAACAAGGTATGCATGTGACAGGAGTAAGGGGAGATTTTACTCAACAGATCCCTGCTGTTGCTTCGTTACAGGAGTTGAATGAAAAATTCAACCGGGTTTTCATTGCCACAAAGGCAAACGACATGGCCAGGGCAGCTAAGGATGTTCTTCCTTTTTTAGCTGATCAGACCAGAGTGATTTCTCTGCAGAACGGAATTTGTGAAGATGATCTTGGGGAGATAGTTGGTCGTGACAGGGTTATTGGCTGTGTTGTAGGGTGGGGAGCCACAATGCATAAACCGGGTTATATGGAAATGACCTCAACGGGAGAATTTGTGATCGGCCTTCCTGACGGACGCATGACCCCTGAACTTGATGCTCTTGCTGATATTCTAAGCAATGTTGTGCCTGTCATTAAGACCGATAATATTTACGGTCATCTTTATTCAAAATTGATAATTAACTCTTGTATTACAACGGTAGGCGCTGTTACCGGATTAACACTGGGAAAGTTACTTTCAAAAAGTAAAGCCAGAAAAATTTTTATCGATGTGATGAGAGAGAGTATGGCCGTGGCTGAGGCCATGAACATAAAAGTAGAACCTTACGCAGGAAAGCTCGACTATTACAGATTTTTAAGAAATCCCGGTTTTTCAGGGCAGATCTATCGGCATATTTTCATCACTGTTTTAGGTATAAAATACAGAAAAGTTAAATCTTCAAGCCTTCAGTCCCTTGAAAGAGGCAATCCAACTGAAATAGATTTTTTGAACGGATACATTTCAGCAAAGGGGAAAGAATATGGCATCCCTACTCCTGTAAATAACACATTGATCACAATGATCAAGAATATCGAAGGAAAGAGGAGAAAGATACAACCTGAGAATCTTAATTATATCAAACCTGAATACAGCTAATCTTTCAGGCATCGAACGGAGATCCCGTCCCCTTTGTAATAACCTGTGATATCAGCTTCAGCACTGTTGTACTCAAGTAACAGAATTTCAGCACCTGTTGCACTACTTATTGTTCTACTCCACCAGTAACCGAAGTCGCCTGAATTGTCAAATGTCCCATCGCCTTTACGATAGCCACCGGGAAAGGCAGTAAAGTTACTTTCATTAGTTGCCCCTGTATTAGGGCTGTTCCAGTGAGCAGTACCGGATTCTTTTAATTTGCCGCCTGCTACACTTCTACCTCCCAGATAATCGGTTAAAGTTGACCATTCGTCCCGGCTTGGCAAATGCCATCCATCCGGACATACACCTTGATTGTCTTTATGATCTTTTGTCCATAAACAAGCAGTTACAGCATCAAAATCATATAATATGCCGTATTCGCTATTTACATCATTGTTATAATAGCAATATATACCATAGCCATTTTGTTGATTTTTCCAAAGATCATTATCAGTAACAAGAGATATCGGATCACCATTAGGGTAATGAGTTCCTCGCAAATTCTCTGCCATCCAAATTTGGTCGCCGATTTTTACCGTTTTATATATATTTCCATCAATATCTTTTACAGTATATGCACCTGCCTGAATTAACAATGCATCAACATACGCTTTTGTT
>JAOZOF010000194.1:1581-6907 GCA_029933425.1 Marinilabiliaceae bacterium | reverse complement strand
CCGGTTTACGGCTGCGATGCATTTTGGAATACCTTTTGGAACCTGAATCAATTGTGGTCGCTGGTAACCCCGGATGTCACAAACAAATGGGTTAATTCACTATTGGAGATTTATGACAAGGGGGGATGGTTGCCAAAAGGCCCGGGAGGAATAGAATATACCGGGGTCATGGTGGCATCCCACGAAATTCCCTTAATAGTTGGCGCGTACCAAAAAGGCATCAGGAATTTTGATGTTGATAAAGCGTACCGTGCGATAAAAGAGATACAAATTACCCCCGGGAAAGAGCACGAATGTGGCGGCTGGGTAGGAAACTATAACTTAAAACCGTATATGGAAATGGGATATGTACCGAGAGAAGAAGGACAAGTTTCCAATACATTGGAGTATGCTTATGACGATTGGAGTGTAGCACAGATGGCGAGATCTCTGGGCAAAACAGAAGATTACACTTACTTTATGCAAAGATCCCAATATTACAAAAATGTATTCGATCCTTCGACCCGGTATTTCAGGCCCAAACATATTGGTGGCCCATGGCTCAAACATTTTACACCGGTTTCTAAGGCTGTTGGTAAAGAAGATAGTTTTGGAGGAAAAGATTTTGTGGAAGGTAATGCCTGGCAGTATTCGTTCTTTGTTCCGCATAATGTAAAAGAGCTGGTCAATATGGTAGGTGCCGATGAATTTAATAAAAGGTTGAATGATGGGTTTGAACTGTCAAAGCCAGATTATGTCAGTGAATATGTGAATCACAGCAATCAGCCAAATATGCAGGCAGCCTGGTTGTTCAACTACTCCGGGAAGCCATGGCTAACGCAAAAATGGGTGCGTGAAATTCTTGATAATTATTATGGGACCGGCCCTGTAAATGGTTATCCCGGCGATGAAGACCAGGGACAAATGGGGTCATGGTTTGTAATGAGTGCAATTGGTTTGTTCGAAATGGACGGAGGAGCTTCTACAAAACCGGTTTATGAAATTGCAAGCCCGCTGTTTGAAAAAATAACGATCCATTTAGACGATAAATATTACAGCGGTAAAGAATTTGTAATTATTGCAAATAACAATTCAAAGGTTAATAAATATATTCAATCAGCAACATTAAACGGAAAACCCCTTAATAATTTTTGGTTTGATCATTCAGAACTTGTAAAAGGCGGCAAACTGGTATTGGAAATGGGGCCTGAACCGAATAAAGCCTGGGCATCAAAGAGTTCTGTCCCACAAATTAACGATATTGAGCCTATTGTTACAACACCTTATGTAGTTACCGAAAACAAGTTGTTTATAGGTAAAACAGAAGTGTGTTTGGCCTGCGATACCGAAGGCGCTGCTATTTACTTTACGCTTGACGGCAGTGAGCCAACAGTAAAGTCAAAGTTATACTCAAAACCTTTTCAAATTAATAAAACTACTACTGTTAAAATGAAAGCATTTGTCGATGATCGTATTAGTTTGCCTGCGGAAGCTGTTTTTGAAAGGGCCAAACTACAGTCTCATAGGGATCCGGGAAATGTAATACCAGGAATAAAATACAAGTATTACACAGGATCATTCTCTAAGTTGAGCGATTATTCAAAAGAGAAGCCGGTTAGATCCGGCGTAGCATCAAAGATAAGTATTGAGGAAAAGGACAGGGAAGAATATTTTGCTTTCGATTTTGAAGGATATATCGACATTCCTGTTGATGGGTTGTACACGATCTACTTAGTTTCAAACGACGGTTCTCAATTGTTTTTAGATGATAAATTGTTGATCAATCTTGATTATCTGCATCCTGCAGTTGAAGAGTTTAAGACTGTAGCCCTGGCGGCAGGGAAACATGCTATTGCAGTTAAATATTTCCAGGCAGGCGCTTCCAGCATTCTGAAGTTATTATGGGAAGGACCCGGGATAGAAAAACAAGAAGTACCTGCTTCGGCCTTATTTCATAAAAAGTAGAATGGAGAAAAAAATGAAAAATTCAATCCAAAAAAACAGTCAAATCAAACTTTTCACATTAACGCTATTTTTAATTACATTTTTGGTACAGACAAAAATTGTCGCTCAAAATTTGGAGATGAAAAAGAACAGTCAATTTGAGTCCAGGGTACATACCGATTCCAATAATGAGCAAACCGTTCGGGATCGGTTTTGGCTTTTTGCGGTTCCTGCAAACAGCGACTACCCTCACATTAAACGCAGATCGGTGATGACTCCGGCGGAAGGCGCTTGTTACCTTGATATTCCAAATATAATTATGGTTCAAGCCGGTAAGGATAACGGTGAGCAGGCTTACGGCAAATTTGAATCTCCTTTATCGCAATATATGGTGGCTCTGCGTCCGCTAAAGCGTGTTGTCTGGTCCGTTGTCGGTTCTGCCGGATTCTACTCGCCCGAAGAGACCCGGGAGATTTTGAAGATCGCTGAAACATCGTCAAATTTTTATGGAATTATGCTTGATGATTTTTTCACTGGTAATAAAGAGGGACAGCGCGCAAAACTTTCAATTGAAGAATTCACAGATATTCATAAACAGCTGAAACAGATCAATAAAAATTATAAGGTGTTGGCCACGGTATATAACGACCAGTTAGATCTGCCGCTTGATGATTATTTTAAAATGATAGATGTAGTCACTTTTTGGACTATGAATTTCGATGACCTTGAAAACATGGGATCGAACATGAAAAAATTGAAATCTGTCGCTCCTCATGCTAAAATAATGTTGGGCTGTTATTTTATCGATTATGGTAAAAATAAAGGTGTACCTGTTCCTTTGATGAAGAAGCAATGTGAAACAGGACTGCGTTGGATCCGGGAAGGCAAAATCGACGGAATGATCTTTTTAGCAAATACGACAATGGATATCGGATTGGAATCAGTGGAGTGGACCCGTAACTGGATCAAAGAGGTAGGAGATACACCCATACCGGGTAAGCATTCTCCTGACGATCGTGGCGGTTTTTGAGCATGTTGATGTGTACATTAAGTATGGCGAAGAGAAAAGGAGAATTTTAAATGCGGTTTTGTTTAATTCAGATTATTGACTTTTATGAGAGATGTATCGTTAAAAAAATACAATGTTGTATTGTTTGTTGTAAGCATTCTGTTTTCATTAGGCTGTCAGGCACAACAAAATCCGGTAGTTATTAAATCCCCCGATGGGAAAATACGTACCGTTTTAAGTTGGGGTAATGATGACATCCTGCGATACAGTGTTTTGAACGGGAACGATACCCTGATCTCTTTTTCGGAGTTGGGAATAACTGTTGACGGCGTTGATCTGGGAGCGGGTGTTGAGTTTGTAAGCCGGAAAGATTCCGTGATAGATGATACGATCCCTACATTGTGGAATAAATCCGAAATTCACGATCATTGTAATTATTCGCGTATCAGATTTCTGAATAAACCGGCAGCAATTCAGTTTTGGGTTGAAGTGAAAAGTTTTGATAACGGGATTGCCTTTCGTTATGTAGTTCCGGGAGAAGGAGAACGAACGATAGAGGGAGAGAAAACTGAGTTCAGGATAGCAGGGAAGAACAGGTTTTATTACGCAAGCGGCCCTTTCCAGTATGGCTGGCCGCAGGAGTATCAGAGGCGGCAGGGTAATTCGATAAAAGGAGAGCTTCTTGCCCCGCCTGTAACTATTGAACGGGAGGACAGTAAGGGCTTTCTATCTATTTCGGAATCCGGTTTGTTCAATTATCACGGAATGGTTTTGCAGGGCAGTTCAGACAATACACTGCAAACTGCATTTGTGTCTAACGAAGGTCATCTGAAGACAGGTAAGCAGTTTGGCCTGCCGGAACCAAAATACTATCATTCGGTGGTGTTTGGTGCAAAATGGAAACAGAAAGGCGAAATTGTTAGCCCGTGGCGGGTTATCATGTTTGGGAAAGACCTGAACGAACTGGTCAATAACGACATTATCAGCTCGGTAGCCCCTAAGCCGTCGAAGGAGCTTTTCCCGGAGGGCTGCCATACCGATTGGATCAAGCCGGGGCGTTCTTTCTTTACCTGGCTGAGTGAAAGGTATCAGCGTAAAAAGAACGATTTAAAGACTTATCGTTTTTATATCGACAAAGCTTCTGAACTGGGACTGGAATATGTACTTGTTGATGAGGGCTGGTACAGCTGGAAGTCGAGGGATAGGGATAACTGGCAGATATTATCTGAACTTGTGGATTACGCCCAAAAACGTAATGTGGGGATATGGGTCTGGAAATCGAGCTACGAACGTAACGGCATTCCGGGTTTTGATGATATTTCTTTCAGGCAGGACTTTTTACATCGTTGCACTGAAATTGGTGTGAAAGGTATTAAAGTTGATTTCTTTCATTCCGAGAATTATTTCACCGTGCGGCTGATGGAGGATATTTTGAAAGATGCCGCAAGAGATAAGCTGCTGGTGATATTTCACGGGGTGAACAAACCCACGGGTGATTTCATCACTTATCCTAATCTGCTGGCGAAAGAAGCGGTCAGGGGATTGGAGTGTGTCGGCGGGGAGGACAGCTGGGCTCCCGGGCCGCCATGGCCGGTCCACAACACAACACTGCCCTTTACCCGGTTACTTGCCGGACCTGCTGATTATACGCCTCTGCATTTCGGCAGGTTCATGCCGGCGGGAACTACAAGGGCGCATCAGGTTGCTTCCATCTATATGTTCACATCACCTATGTTGATCTTTGCCTGCGATCCGCAGGATATTGAGCGGAGCAGGGCAGAAAAATACATCACCGAAGTACCGGTAACCTGGGACCGGACAGTTGTGCTGCCGCAAAGTAAGATCGGGAAACTGGCGATCATTGCAAGAAGAAAAGGCCGTGATTGGTATGTGACTTGTTTGAACGGAGAAAAAGCTGATCAGGTAAATCTGATGTTGGATGATTTCCTGCCTGAAAACAGGACCTTTAACATCGAACTGGTTCAGGACAGCAGATCGGGGCGTAAAGTTGAAATTACAAAGTTCCGGCAAAATTCTTCTGAACCTTTAAAGCTGGATCTGAAGTCAGGCGGCGGCTTTTTGATGAAAGTAACAAATGATTGAGAATAAAATATCAAAAATAAGATGACACTAAAAATCAACTGTTTGATAACCGGATACCTGTTTTTGTTTCTGTTTGCAGGATCTGTAAAAAGTCAGCAGAATGTTTATGTTTCTCCCGACGGTATCGATACAAATACCGGGACAATTGATTCTCCGTTGAGATCATTATCAACCGCAATGGGCAAAATACAGAAGGGCGGAACGGTATGGCTGAGAGGAGGATGTTACGAAATGGATTCAACTTTGGTTATCACACCGGAAAATTCGGGAATTACGTTCAGGGCTTTTAAA
>JAOZOF010000194.1:0-1481 GCA_029933425.1 Marinilabiliaceae bacterium | reverse complement strand
AAAGATGTGTTGAAATATCTTCCTGATAATGGTGATGCCGAAATGGTTTGCATCATGGCTCAGTATGGGGTTATGGGGAATGGGGTGATCAGGGATGTGGATACAGAAAACGGCACTTTCAGGTGGAACAGCCGGCAGCTGAATATTCGCGGGTCACGCAACCCGCACGAGCGAGGGTACAACTTTGAAAATGCTTTATGTTTTATCGATGAACCGGGCGAATGGGCTGTCAACTCGCAGTCAGGAAAAATATATTACTGGCCACGCGAGAATGAAAATCTTCTGACAGACACAACTGTTGCTCCAAAGCTGTATGAGATAGTCCGATTGCAGGGTGACGAGGCGAAGGGGGAATATGTGCAGAATGTTACTTTTGACGGTATCACAATGAAATATACCGACCGGCTGCCTGAGGATCAATGGCCATACACCCGGCTTATGCGTCAGTGGGAAAATGTAGATGCCACTCTGTACATCTCGGGTGCGCAAAATTGTACTTTCGTAAACAACCGCATTCTTTTTTCCGGTGCTTATGGTATAACACTTAATCATTTTGCAACAAAGATAAAAATAGAACATAACGAGGTTGGCTTTACCGGCAGCGGAGGTGTTTTTCTTGAAGGATACGGCCCCGGGAAGAAAGATGTCAACCGCGAAAATGTAATCAGATACAATTACATCCACGATCATGGCCTGGCTAACTATTGGCATTCGCCCGGCTTGCAAATTTATCAGAGCGGACATAACGACATTTCGTATAACCTGTTGCAAAGGTCTGCTTACAGTGGAATATCGATGGTGGGAATGCATCCCAAATATATGAGCGACATCAACCTGATGGAACCCGGACATTTCATGGGACAGTTCCAACAGTGGAACTATTTTTGCCCTAGATTGCAGGATTATCCGAAGGACATACGTGTTGGTGAGTATAAATTCAACAGGGAAACGATAAAACCGTATCTGTTGTCGAATGATAATTATGTCTATCGCAATGTGATCGTAGAGCCACACTCTATGCTGAATGAAGGCGGGGCAATTTATGCCTGGTGTACGGGAAAAGGAAATGTGTGGAAGGAGAATGTAATTTTTGTGTCTCATTCAATGCCCGGCTCTTCAATACTTGCTTTGGATGATGTTGCAGAGTATTTCACTATTGAAGGTAATGTGTTCTGGATAAACGGTAAGATACTGGACGGAGTGGGGATGAGAAAAAATGAGAGGGGAAATGTGGCTGAGAACAATATCAGGGTAATGTTCAAAAAAAGATATGCAGCAAGCCGTAAGGATGGTTTTGGTACTCGCTGGATAAATGTTAAAGGCCGCAAGCCTCTTGACAAACTGCTTGATGCGATAAAGACAGACATTGAAAAAACAGAGTGGAAAAGCTGGCCGGGTAATCCTGATACAGGCATCCCTCATTCCAAAAACGAACTAAAAAAAGGCAAAGACCTTGTTCTTCCCGATGGTTCTAATGTTAC
>JAOZOF010000193.1 GCA_029933425.1 Marinilabiliaceae bacterium | reverse complement strand
ATGTTTGAGATTATCTCATCGATGAATTCAACGATCACAGGCATATGTTCTTCAGTCAGGCCGCGGGTTGTGATGGCTGCAGTACCTACACGGAAACCTGAAGTCTGGAACGGTGACCGGCTGTCGAACGGAACCATGTTCTTGTTGATTGTGATGTCAGCTTTCACAAGAGTGTTCTCCACAACCTTACCTGTGATATCAGGAAATTTGGTGCGCAGGTCGATAAGCATCAGGTGATTGTCGGTTCCGCCTGAAATTACTTTGTAACCCTTTTTCATGAACTCGTCAGCCATAACATCAGCATTTTTCTTGACTTGCTCGGCATAGCGTTTGAAATCATTGCTCAATGCTTCTCCAAAAGCAACAGCCTTCGCAGCAATGATATGCTCGAGCGGGCCTCCTTGTTGACCGGGGAATACAGCAAAGTTCAACACTTCTGAAACCATCTTGGTCTTTCCTTTGGGTGTTTTGTATCCCCACGGATTTTCAAAATCTTTACCGACGAGTATCATACCTCCACGGGGCCCGCGCAGTGTTTTATGGGTAGTGGTAGTCACTATGTGGCAATGCTCAACAGGATTGCTCAGCAGACCTTTGGCGATCAATCCTGCAGGGTGAGCCATATCGCACATCAGAATGGCACCAACCTGATCGGCGATGTTACGCATCCGGGCATAATCCCATTCACGTGAATAGGCAGAGGCGCCTGCAATTATCATTTTCGGTTTGTGTTCAAGTGCAAGAGCTTCCATCTCATCGTAATCTATCATTCCGGTATCTTCTTTAACGTGATATGCCACAGCATTGAAATCACGTCCTGAGAAGTTCACAGGTGAGCCATGTGTAAGGTGACCGCCGTGAGCAAGGTCAAGACCCATGAATGTGTCACCCGGTTTAAGTATTGCAAAGAAGATCGCAGCATTTGCCTGAGCTCCCGAGTGTGGTTGCACGTTGGCATACTCGGTACCGTAAAGCTCACATGCACGGTCGATGGCAAGCTGTTCTGTCTGGTCAACGACCTGGCATCCGCCGTAGTAACGCTTGCCCGGATAGCCTTCGGCATATTTATTGGTCAGGCATGAGCCCACAGCTTCCATAACCTGTTCGCTGACAAAATTCTCTGAGGCTATCAGCTCGATGCCCATCTTTTGTCTGTTGTATTCATCCTGAATTAGATCGAAAACTTTTGTGTCTCTTTTCATTGTATTTGTATTTTTAATGGCCCCCCTCAATCCCCCCTTGAGGGGGGGAGGTTTGGAGAATTATATTATAGTTTTATGCAAAATTACAGGTAATAGATGACATAACAATGTAAATATCGGATTTAGATTTATGTTTAAGGATGTTGGTTTAAAACTTCTTCAACTTCTTTTTTTAGTATTGGGAGGCACTTGATCACTATCAACCAGATTACATCTTCGGATACACTGTCATATCCGTGTACGATCCTGTTTCTTGTGTCAACTATTTTTCTTGAATCGGTAATTGAAATGTCAGGATTAATTTTTAAAACTCTATTAATTGCTTCACCTATGATTTCAATGTTTCGTTCTATTGCTTTTCGTGTTTTTAAATCTTTTTGAAATTCATAAAAATCCTTTTTGTCCGGGAGGAAGCTATATATCTCATCAATTGATTTGTTAATATCCAAAAGCCATATTTTGATTTCATTATCCATAGATCAGCTGCTTTGAATTGTTAATATTTTCAATAAAATATTGATTTTTCAAGGCTTTTCCTTCCAAAAGATCAATCCTTCTTTTTAAGAGGTCTTCAAGTTCAAATTTAAAATTAAAATAATTTTCAGCGTATATAACAGGGTCATCGGAATCTATATCTACAATAAAATCGATGTCGCTTAATTCTGAAAAGTTATTAGTCAGAACAGATCCGAAAACAAAAAGGTTTTTAACCTTGTATTTCTCACAAAGTCTTGCAATCTGATTCTTATATTGATCTAAATACACGTTTTTTCAATTTGTTCAAATATACGAATAATTGAAAAGGTAAGCTAAGCATTTTTGCTCCTTTGAGTTTTTGCCACAAAGACTCTAAGCCACAAAGAAACACAAATGTTAACCTAAAATTATATTACAAATCTTCTTATTCCTTTTTTTATAATGGGAACATTAAAGTTTATTAGATATCCCAATCTGTTGTTTGTTAGTTTTAAGTGACTAAGGATTTGAGCATCCCAAACAGGATTTACATTTTCTAAAGCTTTTAATTCACAAATTATTCTGTCTTCAACTAGAACATCTAGTCTTAGTCCCTCGTCAAACACAATACCATCATATACAATTGGGATATAAATTTGGCGTTGATAGTTTAAGCCTCTTTTTGATAATTCGTGACAAAAGCAAGTTTCATAAACTTTTTCCAATAATCCAGGCCCCAGATTTTTATGTACAGTATAAGCTGCATCAACAATCTTTTTACCAATAATTTCGAGGCTGTCAGAAATTGGTTCAAAATTCTTCATGACATTATAATATTTTTTGTGAACCTTTGTGTCTTCGAGTCTTAGTGGCACTTCCAGTTGTTATTATCTGAATTTCAAACAAACGGGTTCTGATATTCCTGTCAGTGAATGAAGGAAACTAAGCTTTCCACTACTTACATCACGTTTAAAAACAGAGATGCTATTAGAATGACGATTAGCAACAAGCAGGTATTCTCCTGAAGGATCGATAGTAAAGTTTCTGGGCCATTTGATATTTTCGGTTACCCATTGTATCGGTTTCGGCGTACCTGTTTTGAAGTCAAAAACCACGATGCTGTTGTGTCCCCTGTTGGAAGCATACAGAAACAATCCGTCGGGTGAGAAGTGTATGTCGGCAGCTTTGCTGAAGCCGTCGAATCCTTTCGGTAACATGGAGTATGAATCTTTTACGATGGAAAAGCATCCCTCATCATCTTTTTTAACGATGGTGACAGTGCTGTTAAGCTCACCCAGGACAGCCATTGTTTCTCCGTCGGGGTGAAAAGCAAAATGACGGGGACCTGAACCCGGAGGCATTACCACTTCTTTATGAAGTACAAAATTGTTGTCTTTTTTGCGGAAAACAAATATACGGTCAGAACCAAGGTCGGCTCCGTAAATGTATTTATTGAAAGGTCCCGGAGCTATGGAGTGTGCATGAGGTGCCATCTGACGGGTTGTGTCAACTTTTGATGCTGTTCCGGGTTTTAGGTTCTCCAGAGAAAGTATCTTTCCTTTTTCGTTCAGAGATAAGAATGAAAAGTTGCCCGAAACATAATTTGCAACGAACAGGTTTAAGTCATCCCTGTCACTGCTCACATAGCAGGCAGCTGAACCGTTGACCTTTTTACTGCTGATGAGTTTCAGACCTGTTCCTTTATGATTGATCCTGAAAACCGATACCTTTGAATCATCTTTTTCTGAAACAGAGTAGAGTCTTTTGCCGTCATGTGAAATAGCCACATAACTTGGGTTGTTGAGTTTGGCAGCCAATCCTTTTTCTGTCAGTTTTCCTGTCTTAGTGTTGAAGTTGCATGTTATGATACCGTCTCCGGCTTTACTAGTGTAGGCACCTACAAAAAGAGTTTTGTTTATTTCTTCCCGTGTGCAGGAACTACTCAAAAGTATTACTGAAATAAGAATAAGTGTAATGCGTAACATGATACCGAATTTTTATATTTGGAAGACCAAGGTACAAACATTTTTAAAGATAACCTTTACATTTTTTATCCGTAATGACTGTGAATACAAAGTTATCATATACTTTTACTGTGTGTTTCCCGTTTAAAGGAATTATAAAAGGGTTTTTATGCATATGAAGTTTATTCTGGGGCTTATTATTTTTTTATCCGGCAATCTGTTGTATTCGCAACAGTACAGCCAGTATGAGAATTTCGATTACGATCCTTTCTCCAGATATTTGTACAAGCCGGGTACAAATTTTCACACATCGGTAAGAAACTACAGGATAGATGAGATAAATAAAGTTATCGACAGTGACTCTGCCATTTATGATGGAATAAGAGTGCCTGATAAAAAAATGAACTTCTGGCGGCGCATAGTGTATGATGACCTTTTCAGATGGAAGACAGAAGATATAAAGATTTGTATTAATCCATTGTTTGATTTTGGCGCCGGTTATGAAACAACTGACGGAAAATTTACATGGCAGAATACACGCGGTGTGTTTGTTCAGGGTAACATAGGTAAGTATGTCTCTTTTTATACCGATTTTGTGGAGAATCAGGCAACATTCCCGAATTACATTGATGAGTTTGCTGCGAAATACGATATCATTCCCGGACAGGGTAAGAGGAAAAATTATGGCGATGATGGACATGACTATGCCCAAGCAACCGGATGGTTCTCTCTTGACTTTGCAGAGTATTTTAACGTTACATTAGGTTACGGTAAAAATTTCATCGGTGACGGTTACCGATCTTTGCTCATGTCAGATGCGGCATTTAGTTATCCTTACCTGAAATTTACTGCAACATTCTGGAAGATCAAATACATGTTCCTTTGGAATAATATGATCCAGTTGGTACGGGATCCTGCTTATGGGGATACAAGATATCCTTCCAAATACAGCGCCAGCCACTATCTTGACTGGAATATCGGGAACCGATTAAGTTTAGGGCTGTTTGCCAATGTTGTTTGGAGCAGATATGACAGCATAACCGGTTATCGCGGAGTTGATTATTCATATCTTATTCCCGGAGTATTTGTCCGCCCTGTGGAGTATGCCAACGGGTCGCCTGATAATGTTACAATGGCATTGAACGTGAAATATATCGCAGCTAAATGGCTTACTTTTTACGGACAGTTCGTTCTTGCTGAGTTTAAGTTCGATGAGGTGTTTTCAGGAGAAAAGTGGTGGGCAAATAAACAGGGATTTCAGTTGGGAGTAAAGACATTTGATCTGTTCAATATTAAACATCTTGACTTTCAGGCAGAGTATAACCAGGTGAGGCCATATACTTATTCCCATTATACTCCCATATACGGTTATTCGCATTACAATCAGCCTATGGCACATATTCTTGGAGCTAATTTCCGCGAAGGAATTTTTATTTTACGTTACCGTCATAACCGCTGGCTTTTTAAGGGGCAAATGGTAAAATCGATGTACGGCGATGATTACGGTGATGGAGTGAGCTGGGGTAAGGATGTGCTGATGGGCAATATTAACCGCCCGTACGATTACGGAGTGTACATAGGTCAGGGATTGAAAACTAATGTTCTTTACGGAGATATGAGTGTTAGTTTCATTGTTAATACGCGGAATATGTTCAATCTTGTTGCCGGGTTACGAATCAGAAACCTGGAAAATGAACAGAGAACACAAAACACAAATTACTTCTATTTTGCCGTGCGAACAAGCTTGAAGAATTTGTATTGGGATTTCTGATTCTTATTCTTCAATCCACCCCGAAGAAAATATTCTGGCTTTAATGCCGAGTTGTCCATGATGACCCTGGCTATAACAGCAAATGAAATATTTTGCGGTAAGTCTGTTAAAAGGGCTGTGCGAAATGCGTCTTTCTTCTGTTTGTTTTGTCATTAAACTGTACTAAACTACATATTGATCGTAAGTCATGTGTATACTAACTACTTTATATGCTTTATAAGTTATGGTTAACTATCGAATATTCATTTGGTACTTATTTTAAGATTTGTCGTATTACCGGTTTATTATTCGAGAGCCGGGTGAAGTCGAGACTCGTTTGTTGCTATGTGTATTGTCTCCTGAACTTGCCCGGAGATTTCCCTACCCATTTTGAAAAGGTAGATGAAAAATGCTGTGCCGAATAGAAACCACACTCCAGGGCAATGTCAGTTAAATTTGCATCAGAATCCTTTAACATTCTCTTTGCTTTTTCTATACGTAAAAAAATCAGATAATTCGCCGGAGTATATCCTGTATTTTCTTTTACATGTTGGGTTAATGCGGTTATCCCTACATTAGTCTGTTCTGTCATTTTATTCAAAGTCCATTTTTGATCAAGAGTCGACCGAAGCATACGGTCAAAGTTTGAGAACCATATTTTATTTTCAACGATCCGGCTTTCCCTGCCCTCGATAATTCGAAGGATAGTAATTAAAAACTCTTCAACAATATTGCAAACCCGTTGGTAATATCCAAACTCTTTATCTTTTAGTTCACGAGCCAACATTTCAAACAATATCTTCAAAGTCTGAGCTTTCTCAAGCGAGTGTTTTGAATTGCTGCTTAAAATATCTCCAATCTTTTTATTGTCATCATGAGTAAATCGTGACCAATCACCAAGGAAGAAACTGCCGTCTGTCTCGAAAATTTCCGGTTTTATGACTAACCAGTAAATCTCACCCAGATCAACAACCTCACGGGGGCTGCCATGTTTTTGCCATGGACATGTAACAAAACCATTGCCGGGGAATAGCAGGTAACGATTGTTACTCACCTCCCACTCATACCTCCCTTTGGTAACGTAGCAGATCTCTATACCATGATTGAAATGCTGCAAGAGGGGCTTTTGCCTGATGTCCTTGTACTCTTCAAAGCCAAAGTCATTAATAAAATCAAACTCATGAAGAGTGCAATCTCCACAACTATCTTTATCTGTTCTCGAATAGAAAAAATGCATAATTGTAAAATCTTTCGGTGCAAAGTAATGGTATCTTTTTATTTTGCAAAAAGTTTTCTTTGTTATAGTGAAATAAAAATCATGCATAACACGAATATTGAATTAGAATCTTTCAAAGAACAGTTTGAAAAAGAGCTGCACAGCAATATTTTGTCATACTGGATGAAATATGCAGTTCAGAAAGATGGTGGCGGTTTTTACGGAGCTGTTGACCTTAAAGGAAACCCTATTTCCGGTGCTGCAAAAACTTCTGTTCTCAATGCCCGTATTTTGTGGACTTATGCTGAAGCTGCAAAGAATTTCAACAATAAAAAATATGCCGA
>JAOZOF010000473.1 GCA_029933425.1 Marinilabiliaceae bacterium | reverse complement strand
GGATATTTACGGCTTTGGGTACTTTCTTTGCCCTGTTACTTTCAATTTTCTTTGTACCTGCTGTTATTGCAGCTTTTTCGATGTACAAAAAAGAGAAACAACTCAATGAAGAGAAAAGGAAATCCTTTCTCTCTGATAAAATACTGGCACCACTTATTGAACTATTGTTCAGGCATCCTAATTATTCACTTATAACCTGGGGCGTTTTGATCATCATTGCCATTGGCGGTGTTTTAAAGATAGAGAGAAGCGTAAACATGGTAGATTATTTTAAAAAGGGTAATCCTACAAGGGAGGCAGAACAATTAATGCAGAAAAAGTTTGGTGGTTCGCAACCTGTGTTTGTTGTTTTTGATGGAGATATGCAGAGTCCGGAAGTGTTAAAAATGATGATCAAGACTGAGAAGTATATGAAGAAAAGTCCTGACATCTCTTTTACACAATCTGTTGCCGACCTTATCGAGCAAATGAATGAAGTAATGGGTGAAGGGGAAAAAATACCGGATAGCAAAAATAAAATAGAAGATTTGTGGTTCTTGCTTGACGGACAGGATATTATGCCGCAGCTCGTTTCTGATGAACTGGACAAAGGTATCATTCAGTCACGCTTAATTTCTTACGACAGTAAAAACATGCAGGCATTCGTTGATTACATGAATAAGTTCATTAAAGAAAACTCCAACGAAAATTGTAAAATCCGATTAACAGGAATGCCTTCGGTTTATGTTGTTATGGATGAAAGTCTATTTAACAGTCAAATGAGCAGTCTGGCAATAGCACTGGTTTTAGTTCTTGTGATTGTTACAGTAATTGTACGTTCATTTTCAAAAGGCTTTTATGCCACCCTGCCCATTATTGCCACTATTGCCATCCTATATGGTTTTATGGGGTACGTGGGAATCTCTCTCAATGTGGCCACCGTGCTCGTGGCAAGTGTGGCACTCGGGATTGGTATTGATTATTCTATCCATATAATAACACATTTTAATGATGCTTTAAAAGAAACCGGAGACATTCGTGAATCACTTGAAAGCACGATTATGATCAGTGGGAAAGCAATTGTTATTAATGTTGTATCGGTTGCAGCAGGCTTTTTGGTTATGCTTTTTTCACAAATGGTTCCTTTACAGCAATTCGGGCTACTGGTGTCACTTAGTATGTTAGGCTCAGGTCTTGGAGCTTTAACCTTATTACCTGTAATATTGATACTCACGAATAAAAGAAAAACGATAACAGCAAAATAAATTAATTTATAAACATTTAAAATTTTAAAACAATGAAAACAATGAGATTTTCAGTATTAGTAAGTGCATTATTCCTTCTAATCGGTCTAAATGCCAACTCACAGGATGCAAATGAGATATTAAAAAAAATGGACGATGTGATGTATGCACCCAAAGACATGTCATCAACAACAAAGATCATTCTTATTGATAAGGCAGGAAAAGAAAAAAACCGTGAGGCTACAATGATCCAAAAAGGAACAGATAAACGATTGTTCCGTTTTACTGCACCTGCATCACAAGCCGGAATTGCAACATTGTCTTTGCCAAACGATGTTATGTATTTATACTTGCCGTCTTTCGGTAAAGAAAGAAGGATATCTTCATCTGTAAAGAGTCAGAAATTTGCCGGAACAGATTTTGCTTACGATGATATGGAAGCAAAACCTTATTCCGAAAAATACACTCCTAAATTAATTAAAACCGAAGGCGATGTATATGTGTTGGAATTAACACCAAAATCGAAAAAATCATCCTATTCAAA
>JAOZOF010000192.1:1945-6976 GCA_029933425.1 Marinilabiliaceae bacterium | reverse complement strand
GAATTGCTCACCCTGGCCCTAAAGGGAACAAGGACAATCAATTCGCTCCCTTTAGGGATGGGGTAATCGAATTGATTGTTTGCCTCATGTTATATCATCCCCAAATGCACCCGTGCACCCTGGTGAAACAGGTTGGTTTGGAGAACGATCTCAAATTCCGTTTTTGCATTTTCTTTTTCTCCGAGACCGAGGCAGCCTAGACCTATCAGGTAACGGCATTCCGTTTCATGACGTTTCTGCATATCCTCTTCAAATATCAGAAGGTCGGGAAGGGAGACGGCAAAATAGTCCATTTTGAACGGGATGGTGAGCTGCTCTTTGCCAAACTCCAGGAGCTCGGTGAACTTTTGCTTTGCCTCTTTCTGTTTTTCAAGCTTTTGTAATGCCAGTCCCTGATAAAATATCTTATCCAGATGCTGGTCGTTGTAGTACATGGAGATGGCAGGTTTCATTGAACCGGCTGCTGCTTTTTGCCACTCTGTCTTTGCCTTCTCAATATCGCCAAGACCGGCATAAGCAATACCCCGCCAATATTGGATGTCGTTCTCCAAGGCCCCGTATAGCTTTCCTTCACCGAGGTTGTGCGGGTACGATGCTGTTGCATCAAGGTGTTTTATCGCCTTTTGGTAATTACTTGCGGCAATCGCCTTTTTGGCAAGCTCAGTGTGGCTGTACAGGTATTGTCCCGTAACTTTCCCTTCTCCGCCTTCCCACGGGTGGAACTTTCTTGACATTAACAGTTCAAGTGCTTTTTCTTCCTCTCCTTTAAGATTTAGAAGAGTCAGACGTTCGAGGTAAAGGTCATCCCTTTCTTCAACTAGCTCAGGATATTTCTCGAGATTTTCCAACCTGAATTCCAACGAGCGGTTCAGCTTTTTGTAAAGCTGGTCCAGCTCCATGAAAACCCTGGCATCCGAAGAGTCGAGGGCAAATGCTTTTTCGAGTGACTTCAGTGCTTTTTCAGGTTCATTCTGTTTGTTAAAGTAGGCAAGAGCCAAGTTGCGATGAGCAGTAGGGAAGGAGTCATCAATTGAAACCGACTTTTCCCAGTTCTCCACTGCTTCGGCATACTGCCTGTTTCCGTACCAGTAGTTACCAAGATAGTAAGGCGCTTTTGGGTCTTCAGGATTAAGCTTGATTGCAGTTTTCAATGTCAGCATCTCTTCAGTCCGGTTCGGGAAGCAGTAATCGGGTTTCATTCTATATGCTTTTCTGAAATACACGAGAGCTTTGTCGTTGTCATCCTTCAGAGTAGAATACCATCCGGCAAGGTAATAAACCATAGGATAGACATCATCAGTATCGGTTATGGATTCAAGAATGAATTGCTCTGCCTCGTTATAAAATCCTGCTGCAGCATAGTCGAGCGAGAATTCAATGTAATTGTGAACATAGCCGCGCATCAGTTCTTTCATCTCATCCAGTACCGCCTTGTCATTGGTCAGGAGATACTTTTCGTACAATGCACCGAAATTGAACTTGTCGGTTTTTAATGTCTCATCGATATAATTTAGTGCAGTATCTTTTTGTCCTGTTTTTCGAAGCAGCATAATTTTCAGGTGTCTTGCTTTCTGGTTCAGCACATTTCTGTTGAGTGAGTTTTCTACGAGCTCAAGTGCTTTGTGATAATTTCCTCTTATTGCATCTATTTGTGCCGTGTGAAAAAATCCCGTATCCTGCCAGGCAGCATTCCAGGTTGATTTAAAGAACCAATCGTATGCTTCATCGTATCTGCCCTGAAACTGCAAACACAGACCGAGGTTGTACAACGGCTCACCATCGTATGGATTGGGATTGCGTTCGGTGAGAGTTTCTATTGCTTTACGGAAGTAGGGCTCAGCTTTCACGATCTGTCCTTTACGCATCAGCCACAGTCCTATAGCGTTGTTGTTACGGATGTTACCGGGCTCGCGTTTGAGTGCCTCGGTGTAGTAATCAACAGGGTTATAAGTTGCGTGACGGTACTGCTCAAGGTGAAGTCCCCACAGGTAAAGCTGTTCAGTAGAGGATACATCTTCCGGATCGGGGGCAGGATCGGCCGGTTCGGGAATCGGTTTGTCCTTGTCCGGCTCGGGAGTGTACGAAAGCATTGTTGTTCCGTTTGCATCGATAAGGGAGATGGTAAGTTCTTCTTTATTCACGTTGCCAACTGGTATGCTTTTTTCGTAGCTCATTTCCGGATTGAAGTCGTATTTTTCATCAAGTATTGTTTTACCGTTACGGGTAAGCATAACCGTTACATCCTTGTATTCACCAGTTGTGTATGCTTTAATGACTGCATTTCCGTCTCCGATTTCAAGGTTTAACATTGCATCTTTGGTTGCATTTTTTACCATGCCGAGGTCACGGTAAGGCATAAAGTACTGCTTGAAACTTTTCTCTTCGTACGGCTGAAGCCATGAGAAGTCGGGCTGGTTGTCAGTGAACACGCCGCACATCAATTCGATATAGGGGCCGTCCTCGTCGGTTAGGTTGCGGTCCCACGCCTGTCCGAAATCACCGTGTCCCCAGGTCCACTGTTTTTTACCGGGCGAAACGTGGTGGTCGGCGTAGTGGAGCAGACCACCTTTTGTGTCGTGCTCGTAACCGCCGAGGAAGTCGTATTTCGATGCCACTGCCATGAAACTCGTCGGCACAGGGATGTTCTTGTAACGGGAAATGTCGGTGCCGGGTGAGTAATCAACTTTGTAGTAAACACCTTTGGCAATGGGAAATTCTGACACATCGCGCTTGCCGTGGTCGAAAACAGCATTCACATCAGGCGGGAAAACCGACTGGTATTCATCATTCACCACAACGGCGGGATTGGCCCACCAAAGGAATGTCTGCGGATGTGGTGTGCGGTTGTAAAGCTTTACCTTTATTTCAAGGTAGGCCTTGTCGGGGTAAAGTGTGAATCCTGCCATTCCTTTTGTGCGGAACATACGCTCCACCTCGCTGCACCACACTGTAACACTGCCATCGGCATTATTTTCGATGTAGCTGTCCACCGGTTCGTATGTTGAAGGGCGGTGATGCTGCGGCCAGTTGAACTCGATACCGCCCGATATCCAAGGGCCTGTAAGTCCTACAAGTGCAGGTTTGATCACGCTGTTGTAGTAAACGAAGTGGCGTTTTTTCGTTTTGTCGTATGCCATTTGTACACGTCCGCCCAGTTCGGGAAGGAGCATGATCTTAAGATACTTGTTTTCGAGGTAAACTGCGTTCCATTCTTTGTCCTCTTTTTCGTCGTAAATTTTCTCTATCACCGGATTGGGGTACACCACACCGCTGCTTCCCTGATAAACACGCTTTTCAAGGAAGATGGGGTTTTTCTCCGGTTTGCCTATCCCGTAGGTCGGGATGGTTACTGTTTCTCTCCACGCTTTTACGTTCATAGTACTCGTTTTTGGAGTTTTGTCACGATTTTTGCAAAGCAAAAAGTCGCGCCAAAACAGTGTTCTTTAGTTCTTTTGATCCCGGGACTTTCGTCCCGGGTTATAATATTTCGCCCCTACTGGGCTTGTGTTCTATTTATTCCAAGTCAATCTTCTCTTTGCTAAAGCAAAAAGTCTGTGTTTCATTCTTTTGTTTTCGGGACTTACGCCTGCCTGTCTAACTGTATCGTCAGGTAGACCTGACTGCGCTGGTCAGGCGGGGTCCTGGGCTACAAGTATTTTGCTTCTACGGAGCTGTTTTTCATTTTTTTCAAAATCAATATTCCCTTAAAAGGGATATTGTTCTCCCCCTTTGGGGGAGTTAGAGGGGGCCCATTCGCTTTATGTCTTCTATGTTCAACTCCACGTTTGGATTGAACTTGTTGCTTGCTGCGTATTTTTTCAGGCTGTACAACAGTTGCCTTGCTTCGGGGCGGTTTTGGGCATCTGTGAGCAGGTCAATGCCTGAAACTATCAGTTTCCCTTTGCCGATCTTTGCTTCAAAGATAAGAGCTGTGCGGCGGTTACTGAACCAATCGTCGATGATGCGGACTGTTGGTTTCAGTTCAACGGGTAAGCTGTCGAGCACTATTGCATTGGAATGGCTCATGGCATCCCACCACTGCCAGTTGGAGTGGTATTCGGTAGGGAACTCTTTAAGTGACGGATGTTCCGGATTGCAAAGAATGCCGAGTGTATGCGGCTTCTGTCCCTTTGTCCAGGCAGTGTTCCAGAAGATACTTGAAAAGCCAATACCGATATCGCCTCCGTACTCTTTCTTCAAAGACCCTTTGACGGGAGTGAGAATGACACTTCCGCCGTTGTTAAGGTAATCAATGGTTTGTTTGTCTAATTTTTGAACAACCTTAACTGATGATGGGGCTACATCAGGCAGTTCTGAAGGATAAACCCAGAAGTCCCAGCTGTTGGAGAAATTTTCAACTGAAACAGTAAGTGTAAACTTTGTGGCTTTTTTTATTTTGTTTAAAGGTACAGAAATCGTTCCGAGTTTTTGGCAGTTATCAGTTTTCAGGTTTGTTTCAGGGAAGCTGCCTCTCCAAACCACATTGTTGTCTTTGTCTGTGATCTTCCAGTTGGTTTTCACATTTTTCAGAGGGGCGGCTTGAAACGATGAAACTTCAATTCCGGCAGTAAAATTTTCATCGTTTGTGAAAACTCTTTTTGCCATTCTTGCAAGAGGAACTGTTGTGTTTGAGAAGTGTCTGAACTCTTTGGGTGAGATGTAGCCTTTCTCTTCCCAAAAGGCATTGAGAACACCGACAAGGGCAGTTCCCTGCCCGGGGAAGTCTGACAGTCCGAGAAGCTGGAATCCTGCAAAGCCGGGTGTACGCAGAGCAGCTTCAATGTCGGCTTTGTAGCAGAGTGCCTGCAGTTTGCCGGATGCCAGCAGGAAGCTGTCGGCAAGTGATGCCATGTGGTTTTCTTCAAGTGTCTCTTTGAATACCTCAAAGTTCTTTGCTTTCAGAATGCCGGTATACTCATCTATCTCCTTGAAGTCAGGGTATGCACACCATTGTCCAATCTCATGGCTGACAAACGGCTTGTTCCATTTCTCAATTTTCTTTTTCCAGTCGTAATCGGTTTTAGGCGGCTG
>JAOZOF010000192.1:0-1845 GCA_029933425.1 Marinilabiliaceae bacterium | reverse complement strand
TAACCGGTTTCAGGGAATGCTGCACAGTCGAGAGTTCCGCGCAGAAATACAGGCCTGCCGTTAACGGCGAACCTTGTGCCATCAGCTTTGAATGTCCGCATTCCGAACCTTACAATCTTCCGGCTTGTCCCTGCTTCGGTTCTCATTTGAATATCGAGGTCATACAAATTGGGATTGAATTCATCCCACAATAGCACACCTTCACCCATGGGATATTCAAACAGGTATTTGTTGGTTCCAGGTATAATATCAATGTCTTTTTTTAGTGAAGGGACTGAACTGCCTGAGTTGCTTCGGGCTTTTAGGATTACTGTACTTTTTTTTGAGTTTTTACCGGAGTTGTCAATCTCAATAACTACTGATGCTATCTTTTTGTCAATGTCAGGAAAGATACGAACATCTTTAATGAAGGTGAGAGGTTGTGCAGTCAGCCTGATATCACCCACTATCCCGTTCCAGTTAGATTGGGTGTGGTCCGTAATGCTGTGTGAATTAGGGCCTGGATTAACCTCTTTAATGCGGTTGTCAACACAGATGGTGATGCGGTGTTTACCCGGCGAAAGCAATTCTGAAAGGTCGTATTCGTGAGGTGCCCCCAACGAATTTCTCATACCGGCGTACTTGCCGTCTACCCACACTTTTGTTTCCCAGTGGCATCTTTCCAGAAAAAGGTCAATTCTTTGTCTGTCCCAGTCTGACGGTATTTCAATCTCTTTGCTGTACCAGGCAGCGCCTGTGTATTTCTTTACCGGTTGCAGCCAAAAGGGAATTTTGATGTTTCTCGGCTGCCGGTATTTTTCATACCTTTTATCAGTATACCAGGATTTGTCAACGATCTTTCCTGTCCATTTTGTATTGACTGTAATATCGTTGCCTTTCCCATTCTCAACCATTGAACCGGGAAGTTTGATGGTTTCATCAAAGTTTTTGTTAAACCAGTTCTCACTTATTCCCTTGTCGAGAGAATCAACTCTGAACTGCCAGGTGCCGGTGAGGTCGATTGTCTTATCTTTTGTAGAAGTATTACAACTGAGAAGCAGGGGAATGATAAAAAGAAATATTACAAGGTTTGTGTGATGCCATTTTACCCCTAAATCCCCGCCTGACCGGCGGGCAGACCCTAAAGGGGACTTCCTAATTTGTTTTCCTTTTGGAGTTTCTTTTTTATCCGTCAATGTCTTGGTCATAATTTTGATTATTCAGTTCGAGTTTCAGAGTGATTTAGTTTTTGTATGACAATTCTTTCTCAATTTCTTCAAGTGATTTACCTTTTGTTTCAGGCAGTTTGTAGTAGATGAATATCAGACCGAGCACACAGATGACGCCGTAAAGCCAGAATGTTCCGGAGGCATTCAGCATCTGATTCAGGAACGGAAAGGTGTATGTAAGCAGGAAGCTTGCCAGCCAAAGCGAGACAGTTGCCACTGCCATAGCAGCTCCGCGGATACGGTTCGGGAAAATCTCGGAAAGAACAACCCAGGTAACGGGGGCCAGCGACATTGCATAGGCGGCAATTGCCATAACAACCAGAAGAAGCAGCAGGAATCCGGAGATGTTGAAATAGTAAGCAGCGCCCATAAAGGCATAAATGCCTGCCAGTCCGCCTGCCCCGAAAAGCATTAGTGATTTTCGTCCGAGCTTATCAACAGTGTAAATGGCAATGAAAGTAAACACAAGGTTCACGCTTCCTGTTATCACGATGTTGAACAGGATATCAGATACTCCGTAACCGGCAGCTTTGAAAACCTCTTCTGCATAGTTGAATATTACATTAATGCCGCTCCACTGCTGGAATGCAGCCAGAACAATGCCGATCAGCAGAACTTTTCTAAGTCCCGGACGGAG
>JAOZOF010000472.1 GCA_029933425.1 Marinilabiliaceae bacterium | reverse complement strand
CTTTCCACACATCGCCCTTAAATCTTTTCCAATCCTTTATCACTTCAGAACCTTTGATGATCACATTTTCATTCGCTGCGGCTTTGTAAACGATGCGTTTTTCATCTGAGACTCCCCCTCTTGGCGGATCTATATACTCGCGGTAAATTCCTTCGTGTACAATTATCACATCACCCGGCATTGCCTGTTCTGCAGCGTGTAGAATGGTTTTAAAAGGACTGTTTTTCGTTCCATCGCTGCTGTTATTTCCATTTACCGACACGTGATATTCATGCGCCAATGATGAAAAAGACACAACCCAAAAGATCAGAAAAGAATAAAATATTCGTAACATATAATAACTATTTACAGGTATTTACAATATACAAAAAACAGAATTCTTTACTACAAAACATAAACCATTACTTTTAAAGATACATAAAAGCAATGCCAATTTTTTTCTACTTATTTTCCCCCATGATCATAAAAAGCTCATCTTTCAGTTCTATGGCAATATTCGGATATTCTCCGGCAATATTCCGTGTCTGCTGAAGATCATCTTTGAGGTTGAACAGTTCAACAGGTATATCGGAAGGAATGACACCTCTTTTTTCCCTGAACCATTCAGGCTCGGGATTATCCATACCTGTGGGTGCATCGATATAAAGCCAATCGCCGTCGCGAATTGCCATGACCCTTTGATGCGTATTGTGAATAATCGGCGGTCTGTTAAAAGGAGCCTTCGGATCTGATATTAAATTCAGAAAGCTGTAACTATCAGGAGCAGTCTTGTAAGCAAGAGTGTGATCAAAGTAATCTGCAAATGTTGCAAACAGGTCGATAAAACAGACGGGAGTATTGCACTTCGCTCCTGCTTTGGTCTTTCCCGGCCATTTTATGATGAACGGCACCCGGTGTCCTCCCTCATAAACATCACGCTTTGCCCCCCGAAGGTCGCCGTTGCTGTAATGTCTGTATTTCAGTATCCTGTTGTATGCAGTTCCCTCCGCGCCGTTATCCGATGCAAAGACCACAATGGTATTTTCGTAAAGTCCGTTTTCTTTCAAAGTTTTTATCAACTCCCCGATGTAATGATCAAGTTCGACAACAAAATCACCGTACTTTCCTGCTTCCGAGCTGCCGATGAACTCTTTTGTGGGCACTATCGGTTCATGAGGCACATGAGGATCGAAATAGAGAAAGAAAGGCTTATCCCTGTCGATATTAAACTCTTTTCTATCCCTCTTGCCTCCGAATGTATTTATATATCCGGTCGCTTGCTTAGCTAATGCAGGCAGGCAATTCTCCCAGTCAAAATTTGCAGGATCAGGTGTTGTTCCTTTCGGGTAAGGATATCCGTTCTCAAAGAACCACTTATCATTTTTCTGCATTCTGCCATTTCGCATTTCGGCCAGCATCACCATAGTAAAAGAATAATCGAACCCTCGTGTATTAGGAGCATCGATAGATTTTGAATAATCAAAATCACGGGGTGTTATGCTGTCAAGATCAGTAAACCGTTCAGGATCTTTCAGAGCCTTTTCATAGTTGTTGCGCAGTCCCCACTTCCCTATCTGAGCGGTGTTGTACCCCACTTCCCTGAACATATCGGCAATTGTCTTTCTGCCTTTCTCAATTTTACACTCATCGTATGCCTTCCCGTTACCAAAACCTCCGGGCCTACGCCACGAATACCTGCCCGTCAGGACGCCGTACCTGCTGGGACCACAGATAGAAGCGGGAGCATGAGCATCCGTAAACACCAACCCTTCCGAAGCAAGCTTGTCAATATTGGGTG
>JAOZOF010000471.1 GCA_029933425.1 Marinilabiliaceae bacterium | reverse complement strand
TTAAGGATATCGCTGTCGGTAAGGAGCAGGGTTGTGATAGGATTGTTTGACACATCAACATATACAAGGTTAGTGTTGTCGGTCAGATCAAGATAGGTGAGCTGATTGTTGCTCACGATCAGTGTGTCAAGAGCCGTGAAGCCGGCAATGCCAGTCAGGTCGCTGATATTCTTACCGGAAACATCAAGTTTGTGAATTGAAGAAACTTCTTCGGTTGAGATCCGTCCGTCAACAGTGCTTTCCGAAACAATGCCGAGATCGATAAGAGCCTGTTCGAAGTTTGGATCATTAACGGCGGTTATCCCCTCACAGTTTTCTGAGTAGTTTGCCGAAGCGTCTTTCACCCACACATCGTAAGGCGGACTTCCGGCATTGGCTGCTGTTGCGTCATCCACCTCGATACACTGTAAAGACGGATTATCGTTTGCTTTGAAGGTTGTGATCAGTGAGTTTGTACCATTTTTAATGTTCAGGTTTACCAGCTTGTTCCGGTCGCATTCAACCCGTATCAGATGTGTGTTCGTGCTCAGGTCCAGATCGGACAGCCGGTTGTTGGAACATAGCAGGATAGTGAGAGAGTCATGTTCGCTTAAGTCCAGATCTGTAATTTGATTATCGTAGCAGTAGAGTCCCCACAATTCCGTGTTTGAACTTATATCAATATCACTGAAAAGATTATTGTTACAAATAAAGCTTCGTAATGATCTGTTGTTACTCAGGTCGATATCTGAAATTTGGTTGTTGCGGACATTGACAGTTGCCAGTTTCGTATTTGCAGAGAGATTGATGGAGGTTAACAGGTTGTTGCTTGCCCCGAGATCAACTAATCCTGTCAGCATGCTGATATCTACATTTGCGATCCGGTTATTGTCGAACCTTAATTCGGTGAGAGCTGTGTTGTTACTGATATCGAGGCTTGTAAGCTGATTATTCCAGCATCGTAAAACCTTCAGTGCGGTGTTGTGGCTCACGTCGATAGTTGTGAGATAGTTATAGCCGCAAGTTAACTCTTCCAATGCTGTAAAAGCCTGAATGCCTGCCAGGTCTTTAATGTGTTTTTGGAACAGATTGAGCGATATTATACCAGAGATATTTTCCGTGAGCACATTCATATCTTCAACGTCATCGTAACCTGATAAGATCAAAGCCTCTTCAAAATTATTATCAGGGATAAAGGTGGAGTTTTCGCAATCATTAGAGTAATGAGCAGTTCCGTCGATATTCCATATAGAAGTGGTATAAGGCAATAGATTATTATTTGCTTTTGCGGCATCATCAACTTCGATACAAAAGAGGGAAGGGTTATTTGTTACATTAAAATAGGTCATTAATGCGTTATTGCCATTTTTTACATTTATATTTTTCAGTTTATTACCAATACATCTTAGATATATTAAGGCTGTATTACTGCTTAAATCTAAACTGACAAGTTGATTAGATGTACACTCTAGGCTTGTTAAGGCTGTGTTTTTTGTCAGGTCTAAACTTGTAAGTTGATTGCTGAAGCATTTAATCTCTGTTAGGGCGATGTTATTGCTTACATCCAGGCTGCTTAGCCGGTTACTGTAACAAGAAATTTTAGTAAGGTTTTTGTTGTTGCTCAGATCAAGGCTTGTCAGGTAGTTTGCCTCACAACTTAGTTCTAAGAGCATGCTATTTTGGGATATATCCAAACTTGAAAGATTATTACTAAAACATTCCAGATAGGTTATCACACTGTTGTTACTGACATCCAAACTGCTAAGTTGATTGTTATTACATCGTAATGTTTTTAGATGAAT
>JAOZOF010000470.1 GCA_029933425.1 Marinilabiliaceae bacterium | reverse complement strand
AAAAGAAACGGGTTGTTGTAGGACTGTCGGGTGGAGTTGATTCCAGTGTGGCTGCGTATGTTCTGAAAGAGCAGGGATACGAAGTTGTGGGCCTTTTCATGAAAAACTGGCACGACACTACCGGTGTGCTTAAGTCTGATTGTCCATGGCTTGACGATAAGTTCGACGCCCAGGCTGTGGCTCAGAAACTCGATATCCCGTTTCATGTTGTCGACCTGAGTGACCAGTACCGTAAGCGTGTGGTTGATTACATGTTCTCGGAATACGAAAAAGGCCGGACCCCGAATCCTGATGTGCTTTGCAACCGTGAGATAAAGTTCGATGTATTCATGGATAAAGCTCTCGAGCTTGGAGCCGACTTTGTGGCAACGGGGCACTACTGTCGTAAAGAAACGATAATGAAGGACGGGAAACCGGTTTACCGCCTGCTTGCCGGAAGTGACAAGAACAAAGATCAGAGCTACTTTCTCTGTCAGCTGTCGCAGCAACAGCTCGAGAAAGCATTGTTCCCGATAGGAGATATCGAAAAACCTCAGGTACGAAAAGTGGCAGGTACGCTGAAACTTATCACAGCACATAAGAAAGATTCACAAGGCATTTGCTTTGTAGGAAAAGTTGATCTTCCTGTTTTCCTTCAGCAGCAGCTTGAGCCTAAAAAAGGCAAGGTCTTCCTGATACCCGATGACAGTGATATCTTTGATCGTGATTGGGATAAGGTGAAAACGGAGAATCCCTCTGATGAGGATCTTGAGGAACTTGCAAAGCCATACCCGTTCCATCCCAAATACGGTAAAAAAATAGGTGAACACAACGGAGCGCATTTTTACACTATAGGTCAGCGAAAAGGTCTTAACATCGGAGGCTTTCCTGAGCCGTTGTTCGTAACTGGCATAAATGTGGACTACAATCAGGTTTACGTTGGAATGGGCAAAAAACACAAAGGTCTGTTCCGTGATGTACTTTTCATCAACAAAGACGAGGTACACTGGGTTCGTCCTGACCTTGAGCTTAAAGAGGGCAAAAGCCGAAAATATCAGGTACGCATCCGGTACCGTCAGCCGTTGCAGGAGGCAACTTTACATTTCCGTGAGAAAGGAATGTACATTGTTTTCGATGAACCTCAGCGCGGTATAGCTTCCGGCCAATTTGCCGCCTGGTACGACAGAGAGGAGCTTGTGGGATCAGGGGTGATTAGTTAAAGGGCTCTATGGCTCTATGGTTACAGTGTAAATTAGTTAACTAATAGGTTCCAGGTTAGTTCTAGTTCCAAGTTAACTCCAGTTAGTTTTCAATCGCAAATTGCTGATCGCAAATCTGTTATCGAAAAAATATTAATTCAATGAAATATCCATAGCTAATAACTGAGATACACATACAGAATGATTATATTCTTAATAGTTCACGAATACTAAATAAATTACCCTCTGTGTCTTAGTGTCTCTGTGTTAGTTATGTGGCAAATTGTAAGCACATGAAACAATACAATCCTGAAATGCATACAGCCGAACATGTTCTGAACCAAACAATGGTCAGGATGTTTAGCTGCGAACGTTCTTTCTCAAATCACCTTGAACGTAAAAAATCGAAATGCGATTACCGTTTCGAAAGGCCTTTGACTACTGAGGAAGAAAAAGAGATCGAACGAAGGATAAATGAAGTACTGGCTTCACACCTTGATGTCACTGAAGAAACAATATCGCATGAGGAGGCTTCAAAAGAGTTTGATCTCGACCGCCTGCCAGACAGTTCGGGTGAGCAGATACGCATAGTCAGGGTTGGTAATTACG
>JAOZOF010000469.1 GCA_029933425.1 Marinilabiliaceae bacterium | reverse complement strand
AAAATGGTTGATAGCCCCACTGTTTTCAGGTACAACGACAAATGGTTCATGACCTACATTGTATTCGACGGACACGGTTATGAGACCTGGCTGGCGGAAAGTGGCGATCTGTTGAATTGGAACACCCTGGGTAAGATACTTTCATTCACAAAATACTCGTGGGATGCAACACAGAAAGCCGGTTATGTTTCTTTGGTCGATATTGAGTGGGGTGGCAGTTATGAACCGGAGAAGTTCAGGAATAGGTTCTGGATGTCGTACCTTGGAGGCAGCGATAGTGGATATGAAGCGGGAAAGCTTAAGACAGGTATAGCTTTTACTGAAAATATTGACATTCCGGAAGAGTGGCATCGTGAAGATGTGCCTGTTCTGTCACCTGACGACACAGATGCCCGTTGGTACGATAATGCTACTATCTATAAAAGTCTGATAATTGAAGATGTAGAAAAACATACAGGGCATCGTTTCGTGATGTATTACAACGCAAAAGGAGATACTGCACGGTATGAAAGTATTGCAATGGCGGTTTCGGACGACATGAAAACATGGCAACGTTTTGGTAATGCTCCCGTTATATCAAAATACCGTAAAGGCACAATCTGCGGGGATGCACAGATAACCAGGATAGGGAAGGTTTACGTGATATTTTATTTCGGTGCATTCTGGGGTGACGGACCTCAGGCTTCCGATAAGTTTGCGTGTTCGTATGATCTTATCCATTGGACGGAATGGAACGGCCCTGACCTCATCTCTCCGTCTGAACCTTATGACCGTAAATATGCCCATAAACCATGGGTGGTTAAATGGAATGGAGTGGTTTACCATTATTACACTGCCGTAGGAGAACAGGGACGTGTAATAGCACTGGCAACCTCTGAGAAACTTAACTGAGAATATTTTCAGAAGATCTAAAACGGCGGATCTTCATTGTTGGGAGAAACGGGTATGTCGGTAAAACTGCCCGGTACACCGGAATTGTCATTGTTAAGTTTTGAGGGAAATGTTTTGTGTACATCATTTTCCACCGATTGATAAAAACTGTTTTCCTGTCCTTCAAGAATATCATCTTCAAGATTCTGGAAGCGTGCAAGATGTTGTTTGAACCTCAGGCGGATATCGCCTGTTGCACCGTTACGATGCTTTGCAATGATGATCTCTGCAATACCTAAAAGAGAGTTTCCTTCAATGTCTTCTGTGATCTTGTAATATTCAGGACGGTGGATGAACAATACCATGTCGGCATCCTGTTCAATGGCACCGGATTCACGCAGGTCGGAAAGCTGCGGTCGCTTGGCATCTCCTGTTCGTGACTCAACGCCGCGGTTAAGCTGGGATAGCGCTATGATAGGTACATCAAGTTCTTTTGCAAGTCCTTTTAACGATCGTGAAATTAAACTCACCTCCTGCTCACGGCTGCCGGGATTCATTCCGCTGGCATTCATCAGCTGCAGGTAATCGATGATTATGATCCCGATATCATGCTTCGATTTCAAACGACGGCATTTTGCCCTGAGTTCAAATATCGACAGACCTGCTGTGTCATCAATGTACAGAGGAGCATCGATAAGCGTGGTTATTTTAGTATGGAACTGCTCCCATTCATACGAAGTGAGATTACCATTCTTGATCTTTTCGGATGGCAGTTCCGTTTCAGATACTATCAGTCTGTTTACAAGCTGCACATTTGCCATCTCAAGCGAGAATATCGCAACAGGTTTATTGAAATCAATGGCAATGTTACGCGCCATTGAAAGAACAAATGCGGTTTTTCCCATGGCGGGTCGTGC
>JAOZOF010000191.1 GCA_029933425.1 Marinilabiliaceae bacterium | reverse complement strand
TAAGAAAATCCAAAGAGTAACAAGTTCCACAGAAACAAAACAACCTTACCCTTACATCACATTCTCGAACTCTTTCCATAGAGGATCTGATGACGGAGGAGAAGCGACAATGGTAACAGGCTCCTTTTTTACCGGATGGATAAATTCCACTTTCCGTGCATGAAGACTGATGCTTCCGTCCTTGTTGGAACGAGAAAAGCCGTATTTAAGATCACCACGTATGGGGCTGCCTATCTTGGCAAGCTGGCAACGTATCTGATGATGTCGTCCTGTTTTCAGGTCAATTTCAAGAAGATGATAATTTGTTGAGCTTGAAATAAGTTTATATTTCAGGATACCTAGTTTGCTTCCTGATTTTTGCTTGGGGAAAGCGTACGACTTATTTTTCTCAGAGTTCTTGAGAACATAATGTTTTAATTCATCTTCATCCTTTTCAGGAAGCTCCTTTACCAGGGCCCAGTATATCTTTTTTATCTCCCTGTCCTGTATCAGCTTATTCATCCTGCTCAGAGCCTTACTTGTGCGCGCAAAGATAACCACCCCGCTAACCGGTCGATCGATACGATGAACTATTCCGAGAAAAACATCTCCCGGTTTGTTATACTTTTTCTTGATATACTTTTTTACCCTTTCAACCAACGGTTCATCTCCTGTACTGTCACCCTGGACTATTTCTCCGGCTTCCTTGTTAACAGCTATCAGGTGATTATCTTCGTATAATATTTCCATAAGTTCTATGGTTAAAGTGTTAAATGGCTACAGTGTTAAATGGTTATAGGGTTAGATCTATTATTGTGATGATAAACATCATTAAGTGTCATAATCCCTAATACTGTTCTCTCTCGTTAGGAAAATCCTCACTTTTCACATCATCTATGTAACTTTGAACTGCTCCTGATATTTCGGCAAAAAGATTGTGATAACGCCTTAAGAAACGAGGTGAGAATTCCTGATTGATGCCAAGCATATCGTGAAGTACGAGAACCTGTCCGTCAACAAAATGGCCTGCTCCTATCCCTATTACAGGTATGTTAAGTTCTCCGGCAACCTGTTTTGCCAACATGGCGGGTATCTTTTCAAGTACGATACTGAAACATCCTGCCTCCTGTAACAAGTGAGCATCTTCGATTAGTTTTTTTGCCTCGTCATCCTTCTTTGCCCTTACCGTGTAAGTCCCGAATTTATGGATTGACTGAGGGGTAAGACCCAGATGACCCATTACCGGAATACCTGCAGAGATGATACGATTCACAGATTCAATGACCTCTTTACCTCCTTCAAGCTTAACGGCATCTGCAGCTGTTTCCTTCATTATCCTTATTGCCGACGTCAGAGCTTCCTTGGAATTACCCTGATAAGTACCGAAAGGCATATCGACCACAACAAGTGCTCTGTGTACACCTCGAACCACTGATGCTCCATGATAAATCATCTGATCGAGCGTGATAGGCAGAGTAGTTTCCCAACCTGCCATTACGTTCGAGGCAGAATCGCCGACGAGGATAACATCAATACCTGCTGCATCAACTATCCGGGCAAGGGAATAGTCGTAAGAAGTAAGCATGGCGATCTTTTCACCTTTTATCTTCATTTCACTCAAAACATGAGTGGTTACCTTTTTTGCCCTCTGGTTCATTGCTGTTGACATCTGAATATAGATTTTGGGTTATTTGACAATGAGTGAAATTTATTACAAATATAACATCAATTTAACACCCGAAAGTAAATATTGTTTTTTAATTCTTCTGATCCAAAAGTATATGGATCAGCCATTCCTGCATGTCAGTGCTTCAGACGCTCTATACCCAATGATTCGGCAACATCCAGCATCTCCTCCAGATTATTGGTAAGCACAAAATTTACACCCATATCAAACAGCTCTTTTGTTTCATCGGCAGTTTCGGCATGGTAGTAATTCACCTTAACATGATTCTTATTCAGTCTTTTCACATCATCTGCCAAGGTATTATCCTTTCGTTTGATAAGGAGCTGAATGAAGGGGAATTTCCCTTTTATAGTTTCATCAACATACTCAGCACGATTTCCCTGTCGCTCCATGTTGCATATCAGAAAATCATCGTCAGCTTCTTTCACCCCTTCAAGCACCACAGTATTACAAGCTATTACTGCCTGTTTTTTACGATGCTTCTCTTCAATGACCTTCGAAACAATCTTCCCGAGTTCCTTATCACCTTTAAGATGAACATTAAGCCAGATATTTTCCGGCATTACATCCAGTGCTTCTGAAAGCGTTGGGACCTTCTCTCCTTTAAACTTCTCTGATTTCCAGCTTCCCGCATCAAGTTTTCTGATCTGCTCAAATGTCAGTTCACTTACCAACCCTTTACCATCGGTTGTCCTGTCAACTGATCTGTCATGCATAATGACAGGCTTCTTATCCTTAGTCAGCCTGACATCGAACTCGATCATGTGAGCTCCCATATCGATCGCAGCCCTGAACGCAGAGAGAGTATTTTCAGGATGCACTCTGTTCTCTCCGCGATGGGCACATATTCCTCTCGCAGGTAATTCTTTGCTCTTATCTTTACATCCGGAAAAGATGAACAATGCTGATGCTACAAAAAGAACTAAAAGATTCTTCATTTCTACTTTTTCAGAACTTTACTTACTCACAAATTGCTGATACTCTTTTTCTAATTGTTCCTTCCCCGGTTTGCCGTTCAGTATCTCGATACGGTAATTGAAAGTCACACTTTCATGAGGTTTGAGAGCAAAGTTCAGCTCCTGTTCTCCTTCACTGAAAATTTTCTGTCCGAGCGGATTTGCCGCAAACAACCCGTAACCGCGGGCATGCCAATAAGTTGGATAACCCACATTCCCCGGCTTGTCCATTATTACAACTGTTACATCCTTTGAGTCTATCGTTCCTGAAAGTGCGCACCACCTGGCTCTTTTGCCCCAAACATCTCCTCCTGTAACACCTTCACTGTTCAGGTAGTTTCCGGTGACCCCGGAATTGTCCATCTTTGCAACCTTGGTCTTTTTACCGTGCGAATCGCTCAATACCACAGGCTTATTACTCGGCAATTCAAGCTGACGTGCCATCCTCATGCCTAGCATCCCCTCTTTGTTATCTTTGAACAATACTGTCTTGTCAAGTGCGGTAAGTGTAGTCTTCCTGTCAATTATCCTGGCATCCTTCCGGGCTGTAAAAGTATAAACAGTCTTTTCTTTAAGAAGAACAGAGCCATCAGGGTTCAGCCAGTTTGCGGCAACTGTCAGTTCTGCTTTATTTCCGTCATTCTTCATCCCGAGTATCTTCTCATTCCGTATGATACCCATCTCATTCTTTCTCTCTTCAGGAATGGCATCCGAGTTATTCCAGAAATCCAACCCGTTAACATCACCATAATTCAACCACAAACCTATATGGTGCGGATGATCGGTACGCTCACCGGGACGGGGATCAAGCGGAAAACCACGTGTAATTGTAACACCGTTCGCCGAAACAATGGGATACAGCACAGGCTTTTTCAACACCGGTAATTTGTCGGTATACAGATATGAAGTAAACAATTTACCGTCTACTAAGACGTCAACCTTCTGACCCGACTTATCATCAACCAATTGAATCTTATCCATTGAACTTTCCTGTTTTGTTGTTTTCTTCTGAGAACCTCCCGAACAACTGTACAAGAACAGGATCAACAG
The DNA here is from genome assembly GCA_029933425.1 of Marinilabiliaceae bacterium. Taxonomy (GTDB): domain Bacteria; phylum Bacteroidota; class Bacteroidia; order Bacteroidales; family Marinilabiliaceae; genus JAADEM01. The sequence continues at coordinate 3,368 of JAOZOF010000191.1, read as the reverse complement.
GGGAGATATTATCTTCAAAGTATTCATAAAAATCAAATTTAGTTACAGATTAAAAAGTCACCCGGTGAATAGAAGTCACCGGGTGACTACTCATATTAAACTTTATCAGGAACTTCGTATCCTTTTCTGTAATCACGTGTCAGCAATTTGTTCGCTTCCTTATCCTTGATGAATGTTTCGGATGTTCCGTCAAACCTGAGCTCACGTCCTACCCTGTATGAAACATTTGCAATAAGAGGAAGAACTGTTGACAGATGACCTTTCTCAACATCACAAACAAGCATTGAACGATCACCTTTTCTGATTGCAGCAATGAAATTATCAAAAATTCCGCCACCGGTACCGCCTGTCAGATCAAGAGGGTTATAGGAGTCATCCTTCTCTCCTGATGTAGGCCCGGGCTCATTCTTACGTCCGAAGAATGTCTGCCAGTTACCACCCGAGTCGATCTGCATCCAACCTTCGGTACCAAGAACAATAGTTCCTATCTTAACCGGAGTGGCATCTGACCATGCTGAGATCTTACCATCACCGGTAACTTTGATATCCGGAAGAAGAATACCTTCAGGATTAGTGAACAGACCACGTGTTCCGAATTCAAGCAGAGTACCATCAGCAAATTCAAACAATGAAGTCTGTGTATTGGGAGTCTCCTGCATTGATTTGTATTTAAAATACCCGCCATATGAACTGACCTTCACAGGCAATTCATCGTTACCGAGAGCCCAACGGGCTATATCGAATTGGTGAGGTCCCTGGTTGCCGGTATCGCCATTACCGTAATCCCAGAACCAGTGCCAGTTATAGTGGAACCTGTTCCTGTTGAACGGACGCTCCGGAGCGGGTCCCAGCCACATGTCGTAATGGACTTTTGAAAGATACTCTTTAGTGTACGGCGGCTGATAATTATCGGTCTCCAGATTCAGACGGAATTTCTCACCGGGTTTCATAGGACCGTCAGGATAAATACCGATATCTCCTCTCGGCTTAAAACACAATCCCCGTGTCATGTAAATCTTTCCGAGCTTACCGTCACGAATGAATTTTATTGCCCTGTTGGTTGTTTCAAAAGCACGGTTCTGAAAACCAACCTGCATCATCACATTGTACTTGCGTGCAGCTTCGACCATTTTCTTACCTTCCCAAACATTGTGAGAAGCAGGTTTTTCAACATAGACATTTTTTCCTGCCTGTGCAGCCCAGATAGAAGCCAAAGCATGCCAGTGGTTTGGCGTTGCTATCGATACGGCATCAATATCCTTATCGTCGAATACACGTCTCATGTCCCATTCTGTCTGGGGACGATATCCTGCCAATCCTTCAACCTCTTTCAGGCGACGTTCGAACTGGTTCTCATCGATATCAACAAGGTATTTCAAATGAACATCCTTCATGCCGGCATAACTTCTTATGTGGCTTCCCCCTCTCCCGCGTATACCTATTACAGCTACGTTCAAACGCTCATTGGCACCCATTATCCGTGCATAAGATTTTGCACTTGTAGAAAGCATCACCGATCCTGCGGCAACACCAAGAGAGGTCTTCTTTATAAAGTCTCTCCTTGAAAAGTTTTTTGAACTCATGATATTTAATTTAGGGGTTAATTAACTCTTTTTATCTTAATATTCCTGAACCAGCATTCATCACCATGATCCTGAAGCACTATACTTGCTATCTTATGTTTAGCAAAATCTTTATGCTCATGATATTTGCTCTTTTTGAACAGCTCCCGGAATTCGGGAGTATTGATATCATATTCCACCACCTTTTTGCCGTTAAGCCAATGCTCTCCGTGATCACCAATGAAAACGATCTTTGAAGTATTGAACTCACCGACAGGCTTAAGCACTTTTTCTTTGTTCGGTGCTATCATGTCGTACAGTGCTGCAGCCTGATGTTTCGGGGTAAGTTCTCCCGGAAAGTTAATATCATCAATGACCTGATACTCGTAGCCGAGTGCTCCCGTCCAGCCGTTCTTTATCGATACCTCTTCTATCACATTGTATTTAACTCCACTGTTTCCGCCTTTACTGATCTTCCATTCGAAATAAAGGATAAAATTATTGAAGGTAGTATCTGTTATAAGGTCACCGCCTTTTACCGGCTGACCGTCTGCCTGACGAGGCACATCCTTTTTGCCTATTTTATGGATACAACCATCAACCACATCCCAATGTCCCTTAGGAACACCTTTAATTCCAATGCCGCGCCAGCCGTTAAGTGTCTTTCCGTCGAACAGAAGTTCCCAGCCATCGGCTTTCTCCTGTGCAGAAAGTGTATTGACCATCGGAGCTGTTGCTTTTGTTTCACATTTACTTTCTGTTTTTTTTGTACCGGTTTGCCCACAACCTGCCAACAATGCTGAAGCAAGTATAAACACAGTACTTAGAACACTTAAATTTTTCTTCATTTTTTTTACTTTTTAAGTTCTTTAAGCTCTATATTCTTCCACTGTATCTTGATACCGCCACCACTGTGTATTTGCAAGGCGATAGATCCTTCTCCTTTGCCTATCTTTTCATCTTTCAGACTTACCATCTTATGTCCGTTAAGCCATGAAGTCACTTCATCCCCGTCAACTTTAATTCTCATGTGGTTCCATTCACCTTCCTTGTGGTATTTTGCTTTTTCCGGATCAGGTTTGATCAGCCACCCTCTTCCGTACGACTCATAAATACCACCTGTTGTTTTGTTCTTTTTAGGAGCCACCTCAACCTGCCAGCCGGTAATTTTTGTTCCTTCAATAGTTGACCGGATGAACACACCGCTGTTCCCGTCCGCTTCCTGCTTGAAGTCGAGATCAAGAATGAAATTCTTGTAATGCTTATCGGTTGCCAGATAACCGTACTCTTTGTCAGGTCCGCTTTCACATATCAGCAAACCGTCTTTCACATACCATTTCTCAGTTCCGTAAATCGTCCAGCCTGTAAGATCTTTCCCATTGAACAATTTTACTTTTTTCTGAGCGTTAACCTCAGTAGTTAAGCCAAATCCTGCTATCAGTGCTATCAAAAGGACAGCTTTAAAATTAATCTGTTTCATAACTTTTCTGTTTTATTTAGATGATAATTAATCGGTTTTTGTTTTATAAAAATATGACTTTTAATGATGAAATAATAAAACTGTCTGTTTCTTCCTCACTCCCTCGATAGAACCACGTTAAGTCATAAATAAAGGTTCCTCCCCCTCCAAATAGAAGAGGGGGAATGAGGGGGTGAGGTGTCATTTCTTTATCTCAAACTTATCTATCACCTTACCTTTTTCGTTGTAAGCTGTCAATGTCAGTTTATTTCCGTCGATATCGATCTTCTGGAACAGCATCTCACCCTGTACGAACACATCGCTGAAAGGCTCCACCTTAAAATCCC
>JAOZOF010000190.1:2188-7048 GCA_029933425.1 Marinilabiliaceae bacterium | reverse complement strand
GAAAAACCTTTACTTGTTACAGGATATTGAAAGACAGACTTCCTGTTGTGCAGGCTGTTTAAGCAGGTAATTCTATCCTGATATTGAGCTGTAATACTGATTAAACCTGAAATGAGCTTTTATCACTTATCGAAAAGATACTTTAGCGATCAGTGTTTTATTTTGTCAAAGTTGTGGCAAACCATACCTTAACAGGCTCTGTAAGGGCAGTGCGCATTGTAGCCATGCTGGCACCACCGGGTCTGCCACCACCTTTCATTCCGCGGCCGCCCATACCACCTCCCATTCCTCCGCCCATTCCACCACCGGGATGTCCTCCGCCCGGCATACCACCTCTCTGCATCATCGAACTCATTGAGCTCATATCAAGGAAACCTGATTCAAATCCAATAGAAAACGATTTGCTATCCGGATTTTCAGAGAGCACCTTTTCAATGGGGATGACTGCGAGATAATTCAACGCATTTAATGAATCAAACGTTATGGTTGCACTAATATCGTATTTTTCATTTTTCGGATACAATTCACGTTTACTATCCTTGCCATCAAACCCTATGAGAAGGATATTTTTATCCGACAGTTCAAACATGTTGTGTAATTGCAAAAGGCTTTGTTTCCCTCCCTGCATCATCGATGTTCTGTCGGGAGTCTGGGCAGGCTTTTTAAAACCGCTTTCCATAGGAAATACTATACCTTTGTCCTTATTCTTTTTACCTTCTTCATCAAGCCATAGTGTAAGGCCGAACCTCAATATTTTTACCTGTGCATAATAATCCTGTGTTTTAAGGCTCACATAAATATTCTTATCATCATTATAGACACCGTAAGTTATCTTACCTTTCTTGTCGTAATATTTAAGATCTTTGATCTCATCTTGACTGTTAATGTACCTTGACTGATAAACAGGCAACTTGGCACAACCTGTAATTACCACAAGTGCCAGTAATGTAAAGATCACACTTTTAACTTTTTTCATTGTTTCAAATTTATATTTTTATCACTTTAAAGTATATCACATCGAAATTAATACCTGTAAATATTCCCAGTCCGTTATTCACATTTGTTTTAGGCTCTGTTATGCTCAACGTGGTTTGATCGTTATTCGAGTTCAAAAGGTCAACATACTCATCATTTATTCTGTACAACGTAAGTTTGTAATTTCCATAAAAAGCTAATTGACGCCTTGGGATAAGATTGTATGTGTCATTACTTAATGCTCCTGATGATATAACACGGTAACTGTCATAGCTATTCGGATCAAGATACTCATTAATAGGTTTATATGTTTCATCCAGATATTCAACCACTATTTGAAAATATACTCCGTCAGGATTACTCCACGATACTTCTAACGGATCGGTATAACCGGGCAATATACCGTTCGGATCAAAATAGTAATAAATATCACTTAACGACAGCCCCTGCGGTTTTGAGGGAATGGTTGTAACTGCACTGACCTCTACTCCATCATGTTCAAGCTGTAGAGAGTAATCCTCCCCGGATATTATTTTCAATGCAGTGTCCCCGCAAACATAATACCCGGGTACGCTGTCAACAGGAAGAAGCAAATATTCTTTACCATTATATTCAATATATACCTCAGCTGAGTCTATGGTTACAGGTCCTGTATATCCTTCCTCAGAAAAAGGTATCAGTCTCGATAATTTCACAGAGGCATCCTCACCGGGGATAAGATATGACTCTACTACTGCTGTCTCAACAACTATTTCTGTTACTTCTTCTGTACACGATGTCATCAGGAATAAAGCCACAACCACAATAGCCGGGTTTTTCATTTTCCCGAATATCTCCCATATATTTATTTGAACATTCATATTTGCTTTATATTTTATCTGAGCCGGAACGACAATGTTAAACTGGGTGTTATTCCTAATAATGTTATGTCTGTTTCATACAACTGATCCTCTTCAAGTTCGAACTCTTTGTACCAAATGTTCTTTCTGTTATAAACATTATAGATAGAAAATCCGATACTTCCGTTTCCGGTTTTCCCCATTTTAAACTGAAAAGTTGCTGAAACATCAAGACGATGATAGTCGGGATATCGTGATCCGTTTTTCGGACCAATGTCCATAAAGTTTTTAGTGCTGCCATCGATCAGATCGAGTGAGTATTGACCTACAGGTTCGGTATATGGTTTTCCTGTTCCGTAGATCCATGTTCCGGCAAATGTCCATCTTCTGAACTTATATGTATTTACCGTTTTAAATTCATTTGTCACATCATGATTGGCCGGAAATGACTCAGACCCGTAAACAGGAAAATTATACATAACCTCACCAAGTGTATAACTTATCCACCCGTTATATCGGCCATATTTTTTTTGTATCATGAACTCGATCCCTTTAGCCGTTCCTGTTCCTTTGTAAAAGAATTCGTTGTAATCGATATTTGTAAATGAAGGTGTTAGCTGTAATGAATACTCTGAAAGTCCATCAAGATTTTTATAATATGCTTCCACATCAAACAGGTAATCTTTTGTTTCGTACGAAGCTCCAATAATAAAATGTTCAGCATAGCTTACCGGAACAACATCACCGTCACTCAGCACCCAGAAATCTTTACTTCCACTCGAAATATCATCCCTGATTATCCTGTTTGCAAACTGATAATAATGCCCCCATGCACCTTTAATACTTATTCTGTCTGTCAGTTTGTAGTTTACTGAAGCTCTCGGCTCATAATACATCCTTTCCGTAACATCATAGTAAGAAACCCTGAGTCCCGGAACAATGGTCAGTTTATCAAAAAATGTCAGTCTGTCCTGAAAATATCCGGAAATTATCAATCCTTTATCATACCTGTCCTGAATAACTGATGTATCGTTCATAGTATAATTGTAGTCGATAGTGAGGTGTGTTGCCTGTACACCAAACTCCAGATTGTTTGCCTTATTCAGTTTCAGCTCATTGTCGAACTTAAAAGTATAATCCCTGAGATTGTTATCTTCAACGGCACTTCTGGAATTACTTACACCATTTATCACCCTGTTACGGGAAAGGTCACGGTTACTGAAATAATTTGACACAGAGATCAAAGCATTTGAATAGTATTTCTGTCCCCATTTCCTCGACCAGGTGGTACTCATACCCCAATTACCCCATTTAGTAATGTCCGTGGTACCGCCTGAAATAGTCCTCCCGTTCATAGCTCTGTTTATTTCCCTTGAATTATCAAGATTGTCGAGGCCGTTGAAAAAGCTGTATGATATATTATCCTTCATCGACGGCTTGTAGGTTATCTTTGCATTAAGATCGTAAAAGTAAGACGAAGGAGTTGTGGCTTCCCGCATTTTCATTCCTCCCCCCGGTCTGCCGGACGGAGGTGTAGGATTGGCAGGCTGTTCAGTTGCTTCATTAAAACTGTCGAATATATTGTTATAGATGAAACTCTTCCATGATCTTCGTGCCGCAAGAAGAACGGTAACTTTTTTGGCAATGGGTATTTCCATGAAAGCATTGGCACTCAGAAATCCGATATCACCTCCTATGTTAAAATGCTTCTCATTCCCGTCTTTACCTACTATTTCCATTACACTCGAAATACGTCCTCCGAAACGTGATTCAAAGCCTCCTTTATGCAATTGAACATCCTTGACCGCATTTGAATTAAAAGCACTGAACATCCCGAAAAGATGGTCGACATGATAAACTGTAAAACCGTCGTACAGGATAAGATTCTGATCCGGCGTTCCACCAAGCACATAAAGTCCCGATGATGATTCATTCGTCCCTCCCACTCCGGGAAGCAATTGAAAAGCCCTGAAGATATCTTTTTCACCTATCACCGGCAGTTCTGCCATCTTTTGCGGCGACATCTTAACCACTCCTACTTCATTGTTGGTTTGCATCAGACTCTCTTTTCTGACAGAAACAACCACCTCTTCCAGGGTCGAAGAATTTGATTTTAGTCTTATCTCAATGTTCGAATAACCAGTTTCCGGACTTAAGTAATATATCCCTTTCATGTAACCAATGTACGACACTTCCATAGTGGCAGTATCCGAAGGAACATTAAAAAGAGTAAAATAACCGTCAACATTAGTTGTGGTGCCATTGCTTGTTCCTTTAACCACAATTGACGCAAAAGAAAGAGTCTCACCCGTATCATCATCCTTTACAACCCCTGATACAGTAATATTATGCTTGACAGGTTCCCCTGCATATTTTGTATTCAGAAATTGTTCGGTCTGCATAACAACTTCTTTGTCAGGAATATTCTTTTGATCGTATTGTACATCTTCTTCATATGCCGATATTTTTTCCGGCTTGTAATTCATCCCCTGTGGTACAGAACCTTTTATAAGATGTATTACTTCATTTTCATCAATATAGAATGACAATTCAGGAATATCCTGACATATTGCATAAAAAGCCTTTTCTACGGTAGTTCCGAAACTTAGTCTCCCTTTATCGTTAAATTTAAAATTTGCCGTATAAGTTGAGTCATATTCTATCTTAAGGCCGTATTTCTCTTTAAAATCCTCTAAAACCTTGTTCAAAGGAACTCCCCAATAGTGCTCCTTTATCTCAATATCTTTCACCGACTGAGATGCTGCTCTTTGTTCAATTCCGGTTAAGAACAATACAATCAGTAAAAAAGTATTCAGAAGTTTTATTTTTGTCATATAGTCCACTTGAAGTATTTATCAGAAACAAAAATGTATATCTCAAAGCAGTACCTGAAAATTATTCAACCAACGGCATAATAATTTCAACGAACGAAAAAACTGGGAAAAGCAGTCGGGGCGTTACTGTCTGCTTAAGTTTCTTTGACGATTTCCTTTTCTTCACTTTGTTCCGAATCGGAAATGTCTTTAAAGATGAGACAGCAAAAAGA
>JAOZOF010000190.1:0-2088 GCA_029933425.1 Marinilabiliaceae bacterium | reverse complement strand
GTAACTCGTTGAAAAAATTATAGGCTTAATCTGTTATTGATTAGATTTGAGGATATTTCCATACAATACTCTCATGAAAAACCGGTTTATCACAATAAAAACAATAAACGCAACAGGCTGGACCTTATATTTTATTCTGCTGTTAGTGTTTTTTTCGAACATCCTTAGCTTTGATAAAGCGTTTTACAGATCTTTCGAACTATTATTGATCGAATCGGCTGTATTCTATTTAAATGCATTGGTCTTAATGCCGCGCTTACTGGAAAAACAGAAATACACCTATTACTTTTTAAGCGTAGCTTCATTAATAATTTTTACTGCTCTGGCACTTTATTTTATCGATTTTCACTGGAAACCGTTTGGCGACATAGTTTACAAAGGGCGCGGGGCATACAGGATGCTTAACCAGGATTTGAACGGAATGGCAAATACATTGAAAGGAGAGCCTGACAAGGTGATAATATGGCGGACGGTTCTCAGAAATACTCTTTCACTTTTTGCAATTATTCTGATAAGCATTGTTTCTAGAATGTTCTACCAGAAGTTATCAGAAGAGAAGAAAAGATCAGATCTTCAAAACGAAAATCTGCTTTCGGAAATGAAGTTCCTGAAATCACAGGTCAATCCGCATTTCCTTTTCAATGCACTTAACAATATTTACACACTTGTACTTTTAAAACAAGATAGCGCACCTGCCATGCTGATGAAACTTTCTGAAATGCTGCGCTACATGCTGTATGAATGTAACGATGATCTCGTCCCTCTGGAGAAAGAGATAGCGTACATCAACAACTACATTGAGCTTCAGCAATTGAAGACAGAACAACCCCAGAACATAACGACCGATCTCAGGATCGAAAACAGTGATGCTATGATACCACCTTTACTTCTCATACCTTTTATCGAGAATAGTTTCAAACACAGTCGTATAGTTGACACAGAGAACGAATGGGTAAAGATCAGATTAAGTTCTACTGAAAAAAATATTCACTTCGAAATATCGAACAGCATACCGGCTATCCCCATACCTAAAGACAAAACAAGCGGTATCGGACTCGAAAATGTCAAACGCCGCCTTGAATTACTGTACCCCGGAAGCTACTCACTTAACATAAGTGAATCGGAAACTGAGTTTAAAGTAGAATTGAGTATCTTTAATCGGAAATAATATCTTCAGGTTCTTTGCTGATAAAAAGACTTTAATAAATCTCCCGGATGAAGATCAGGTGTATAATAGTGGATGATGAGTACCTTGCCAGGACACTGCTTGAGGATTACATTGGCAAAATCTCGCAGCTTGAATTGGTTGCCAAATGTTCAGGTGCTCCGCAAGCAATGGAAGTTCTGCAAAACGAAAATATCGACCTGATGTTTCTTGATGTTCAGATGCCTGACCTTACAGGGGTCGATTTTCTCAGGTCGCTTAACAATAAACCTGTAGTAATATTTACCACTGCATATTCCGATTATGCCATCGACGGATATTCTCTCGGAGTGATAGAATATCTGCTTAAACCGATATCTTTCGAGCGATTTTTCCAGGCTGTGAACAAAGCCATTGAGCAGATTAATCTCTTAAGAAAAAGCACTAACGATGAAACAGAAGATTTTATCATGTTGAAATCGGAACACCGGATCTACAAAGTGAAATATCATGACATCCTTTATATTGAAGGGCTGAAAGAGTATGTTATCTTTAATCTGAAAAATGAAAAAAGGATCATAACCTTACGCTCGATGAAAAGTCTCGAAGATTCGCTTCCTGATAACTTTATGCGAATACACAGATCGTACATAATCAACAAAAATGAGATAAATACACTTTACCGTAACATGGTAGAAATAGGAGATAAAAAGATAGACATTGGCAAAACCTATAAAGAAAAAGTTGTAGAAGAACTTTTTAAAAAATAGCTCTTTATTCCGAAAAGATACACTCCTTTTACATCAAATACTCTCATTCAATATCCATACCGCTCAATATTACTATTGCCGCTAAAAGTACGTGTGATTTTGCTGTTGCCGCTCACGAATATTTTAAGTAATATTGCCTGAATTTCAGAAAGCAATTTCACATTAATGGTAAAG
>JAOZOF010000189.1:5639-7123 GCA_029933425.1 Marinilabiliaceae bacterium | reverse complement strand
GGACGTGCAAGAACAATTATTAAAAGTGATATAACAAGCATCCTCAATGCAAATATCAGGTGACGCAGGTATATCTTCTTTGAAACAGGTGCATTACTGAAGCCTTTCAAAGTTGATATCTGCAACGATGCCTGCAAATCTTTCTGCTTCCAGATGTACCACGCTATAAAAAGCGGTATCAGGATAAGCAGGAACAGAAAATGCGGATGCAAAAATGTTAAATGACCCATATTCTAATATTTTTATCCTCCCTCTTTTCCCCTTGTCGGAGGAAAAGGCAGGGTATGACTTTTACTAATCTTTTATATCTTTTTTACTTGTGTCTTCTTGTACGGAAGAGTCCTTTGCCTTATCTTCTCCGGGGAGATCCGGTGTGGGACTTTCGTTCTTCTCAAGTTCCTTCTGTTGCTCTTCAAGCGATTTTATCATCTCTTTTTTTGTCTGATTCACAAAGAACAGTGCATTGATCATACTCAGTTCATTTTCATCAGGCAGAGGTTTGAACTTTGCAAACTTGACAAGGTCGGCAAGCTCAAGTATCTGTTGCAGTTTGTTAAGAACCTCTTTATCGGGCAGTTCAACACGTTTCATCGATTCAAGAGTCTCATCTGTTGTCTGCTCCATAGCATTAACCCCGAATCTGTCCTCGATGTACTGACGAATAGTATCAGTAAGTTCGGAATGATACTTCTTAACCTTATCCTTCTGCCACAGTTTCTCCTCTTTAATGCGATTAAGGTTTCGTAAAGCAATGACATGAGGCGGCTCCTTGGGTTTTGACCTTTTGACCGTTTCGCCGGATCCTTTGCTTTTTCTGTATCTGTATATCAGATAGATTATCACTCCAATAACCGCTAATGCAAGCAATATCCATGGAAGATAAGGAACTATCTCAGCCAGAACGAAAGGAGCATCCATTGGCTGCTTTATATCGGTAATACCTTTTTGAGGGTCCACACTCTGAAAAGGGTTTACTACCATCAGAGCCATTGCCTCTGTTTTGTAGATCTTTTTGACCTGGTCTTCGGCAAGTTCGAACACAATGGGCGGGATGTATTGCAATCCGCTGTCAAAGCTCGTTATCCTGTATTTTTTCGTCAATGTCAGACGGTTGTTGTCGTGTACAGTAGTGTCGATCTTTGTTGCTGAAACGATCTCGATCGATTTTGTAATTGTATCGGTGTAAACAGGGAACTTGATGAATACATCTTTAGGCTGGTTCAATTCCAGTGTAAGGTCCATCTGACCTCCAATGAACATCAGAGTAGAGTCCAGTTTGGCATTGACCGATACTGTTTGAGCATTAACGGAGGTTGTCAACAGTGTGAACAGTGACAGCACCGTAAGAAGTAAAGTTATATGTCTTTTTCTGCTTATTTGCATCAGGCACGTTTTTTAAATAAGGAAATTAATGCTTTCACATAATCTTCATCGGTGTTTACCGACACATTGTCGACACCGCATTTACGGAAAACGCTTTTTGT
>JAOZOF010000189.1:0-5539 GCA_029933425.1 Marinilabiliaceae bacterium | reverse complement strand
ATACTTGAAAATGCCAGTACTGCAGCTATCTCCGTGATCACATTCTTTTTGAAGCGGAAACCTGTACCGAACTCACGCGAACCCGATACATCAATGAGAAGCATTACAGTAAGTTCACGTTCTTCTTCAAATATCTTGATGTACGGATGATTGAATCGGGCCGTAACGTTCCAATCAATGCTACGAATATCATCCCCGTACTGATACTCGCGAACTTCGCTGAATGTCATACCTCGTCCTTTAAAGGCTGAGTGGTATTCACCTGCGAATATGTTGTTCGAGAGCCCGCGGGTCTTTATCTCGATCTGCCGTACTTTCTTTAATAGATCTGTTGCTTCCATAATCTGATCTTCGATTTACGATATGCGATTTGTGATGATGTTTGGTTGACTGTTTGATGTCCTGCGGACGATCAAAGGTCTTAGGAGATATAAGAAATCTCACAAAACATCGCCAAATCTTACTTCTTTATCGTTTTCTGCACTTTGTTATCACTTACCAGAAAAGCCGAGGTTACGTTCTCGTTGCTTTTCAGCTTGTCGATAATAGTATTGTCATTTTTAAAATCCATCAGATGAATTCGTGCTTCGTGTGATTTTGCTGTTGAATCCGACTCTATTTTAGCCTGCTCTGCCACATCCTTTCCAAATACTTCTTCAATGTATTCAGGCCATTTCTTATCGGCATATTTCATTGTGAATATCAGTTTCATAATTAAAGTGTTAAATGGTTCTATGGTTAAATTGTTAAACGGTTTGATAGTTTTCAGGTTCTTGTTTTTCTTCGCTAATCTCAAATCGCCGATCTGCTATCGCTAATCTCTATAAATACCTTTGAACATTAGTCATCAAGAACTTTCACCTTTCTACTTTCAAACTACTAGGGTACTTCAACCACATTAAGTATTTCGCTGATGATCTCTTCTGATGTGATATTGTTAGCCTCTGCTTCGTACGAAAGTCCGATACGGTGACGAAGCACATCGTGGCAAACAGCCCGTACATCCTCAGGAATTACATAACCGCGACGCTTGATGAATGCATAAGCCTTGGCTGCCATCGACAAACTGATACTTGCACGCGGAGAGGCTCCGTATGAGATCATCTCGTCGAATTTCTCGAGTTTGTGTTCTCCCGGATATCTGGTCGAGAAGACGATATCAAGAATGTATTTCTCGATCTTTTCATCCATGTAAACATCTTTAACTACATCACGGGCACGGATTATATCTTCCGGCTTAAGTATTGTTGATGCTGACGGGAAAGTCTTTGCAAGGTTATGGCGGACTATTAACTGCTCTTCATCTTTCTTAGGGTATTCGATAACCACCTTTAGCATGAAACGGTCAACCTGTGCTTCAGGCAGCGGGTATGTACCTTCCTGCTCGATCGGGTTCTGAGTGGCAAGAACAAGGAAAGGCTCCTCCAGCTTGTAAGTGTGGTCGCCGATAGTTACCTGACGCTCCTGCATAGCTTCAAGCAATGCACTCTGAACCTTTGCCGGTGCACGGTTGATCTCATCTGCCAGCACAAAATTGGTGAAGATGGGACCCTTTTTAACAATGAATTCCTCTCTCTTCTGACTGTATATCATTGTACCGATAAGGTCGGCAGGCAATAGGTCAGGAGTAAACTGGATACGAGCGAACTTTGCATCTACTATCTGCGACAGAGTTGTGATGGCAAGGGTCTTCGCCAATCCCGGCACACCCTCAAGCAGAATATGTCCGTCACTCAACAGACCTATCAGCAGACTTTCCACAAGGTGCTTCTGACCCACTATCACTTTGTTCATCTCAATTGTGATAAGGTCAATAAAAGAACTCTCTTCTTTTATACGTTCATTTATCTCTCTTAAATTAACTGTTTGTTCCATCGTTGATGTTTTTATTTGGTTTTATGATATTTCTGCAACATACATCGCCAAAAGTATAATTTTCAATTTGATTATACTGAAATAGCGTAGTTAATTTTTATTAACGTTTTGTAGGTTAGGAATATTAATGAAATTTAACCTTTACTTGCGATGTTACTTAGTACCTTTAGCGATTGGATTATTTCGGAAAAGCATGGCATATATTTTGACAATTATTAAGATGAGTTGATCATAGGTTGAACGGTCAGGTATTATACCCGATTGTAAACCTATAATCAGAATTTTTGTCAGTGTATTTGATCTGGTTAAGGATAAAAGCTGACAGTTTTTATATAGATCATTCATGATTCAACGGGTAATTGTTTGTAAATAGGAGTTATCCTGTTATGAACGTTATAAATCAATGTTTAACTTTTAAAATCTGACATATTATGAGAATAGCTTTTATTGCAACATACCCACCTGAGAAATGTGGTATAGGGACCTTTACACACAATCTTCGAAATGCCATTGAGCAGGTAACAAGAGGTAATGATATTTACACAACGTCAATTGTGGCAGTATCTGCAAATCCTTCAGAATTTGATTATCCTGAAGAGGTAAAATTTACTATTAACAAAAACAGTCCCAAGCATTATGTTGAGGCTGCTAATTATCTGAACGAGAATGCTGATATCTGTTTTCTTCAGCATGAGTTCGGTATTTTCGGTGGCGAGAATGGTAATTATATACTCACCCTTTTATCGAAGCTTAAGATTCCTTTGGTGGTGACTTATCATACTGTTCTTAACAGGCCGTCGAAGGGACAACTTTCGATGATGTCGGCAATAAGTAAAATGGCATCACGGGTGTTTGTAATGAGCAGCCTTGCGGTTGATTTTCTTGAGCATATTTACAAGATCGATCGTGAAAAAATAGTGAAGGTAGAGCATGGTGTACCGGTATTTCACATGCCTTCGCGCGACCAATTGAGGCGGCAACTTGGATTTGAAGGTAAACGTGTTTTGTTTACGTTTGGACTATTGAGCCGGAATAAGGGGCTTGAAGTAGTTATCAATGCACTTCCCAAAGTAGTTAAAAGGTTTCCTGATGTACAGTATGTAATACTTGGAAAGACACATCCCAATGTGGTAAAAGAGAGTGGTGAGGAGTATCGTAATTATCTTAAACTCCTTGCTCAGAAACGAAATGTTAAAGATCATGTGGTGTTCGATGATCGTTATGTTACCGATAAGGAGCTGATTCAGATGCTGAAGGCTACAGATGTTTACATTACACCGTATCTGAACGAGGAGCAGATAACAAGCGGAACCTTGTCGTACGCAATAGGAGTGGGGGCGTTGATAATGTCGACGCCTTACTGGCATGCAAAAGAACTTCTGGATGAACAACGCGGAATATTGTTTCCGTTCAATAATTCAGATCGCCTTGCTGATGAGTTGATAGATCTGTTTGATAACCCTGAGAGAGCTGAACTTATCAGGGATGCTTCTTCAATGTATGGGGCTCAATTGTCGTGGCCAAAGATAGCACAGAAATATCTCACATCGCTCGATGCTGTGATGAAGGAGGCTTTGCCGGAATTTTTTGCCGGAGGAATGAATATCGATATTTCTGTATTGCCCGAGTTCAACTTTAAGCACTTGCGTAAGCTGACTAATCATACCGGTATCCTGCAGCATACAATATATGATGTTCCCAATCTGAAGGAGGGTTACTGTATTGACGATAATTCCCGGGCGCTGATAATGGTTCTTATGGCACGTAAGTACATTAAGAATATCGACCTGTCTACTTATGTGACACGGTTTTTGAGCTTTATCCATTACATGCAAAAGGATGACGGTTCATTCCATAATATGCTAAAATACAATTATCAGTTCATCCCCGAAAAGGATTCAGAAGATGCTTTCGGACGAACGATATGGGCTTTGGGCACTTTGGTGTGGGAAGCACAGTCCGACGGGCATCGCAAGCTTGCCATTGAGATAATTAAAAAAGCACTTCCGGCAGTGGGAAAACTAAAATCGTTGAGAGGCAAGGCAAATACTCTTATAGGGCTATGCCAGTATGCAGGTACTGACGAAGATAGGTTAAAGACAGTAAATGATAAAATTGAAAAACTTGCTGAAGACCTTTTGGTTGCATTTAAAACTACTGAATCGGGAAGTTGGCGATGGTTTGAGGGTATCCTGACTTACGATAACGGGATCTTACCCCTTGCTTTGCTTAATGCTTTCAATGTGACAGGCAATCGTAGTTACATTGATGTTGCAACAAAATCAATGAATTTCCTTGATAAACAGACTTTAGTAAACGGAGTGTTCGTTCCGGTTGGTAATAAAGAATGGCACATTAAGGGAAAGAAAAAATACAATTATGATCAACAGCCGCTTGAGGTTATGTCGATGGTAATGGCTTACCTGGAACTGTTCAGAGCTACCGGTCATGAGAAATACCTCGGTTCACTGTTCAGAACATACCTGTGGTTCCTTGGGAACAATACAAATCATTTTCCGCTGTATGACCACAGAACAGGAGCCTGTTATGATGCTTTAACACCTAAAGGCGTAAACGAGAACCAGGGGGCAGAAAGTCTTATCTCTTACTGGGTATCCCACTTTACAGTGTTGAAGGCTTACTATTTGCAGTATGAATAAGGAGATGTTGGGATGTGTGTTGTATTAGTTTATTTTTAAATCTTTGATCGTCCGCAGGACATCAAACGGTAAAAAAGGTAAGAATCATAAAATAAATTTCAATGGACATAATTAAACGATACGAAGGAAATCCTATACTTACGAAGAATGATGTACCGTATGATGTGGTTACAGTGCACAATGCAGCTGTTGTGAAATACGGTGATGAGTACATGATGGTGTTCCGTTCCCATAAACGTAACGGCCGCAGTATTCTTGGTCTGGCACGAAGCAAAGACGGTTTTTCCTTTAAAGTTGATCCGGAGCCGTTCATGACACCTGCCACCGAGGGCGAGTTTGCCGAGTATGAGGCATTCGGCGTTGAGGATCCGCGAATTACAGTCATCGATGGAGAGTATTGGATAACCTATTCGGCATATTCACAGCACGGTGTGAGAATAGGCCTGGCAAAGATCATCGATTTTAAACGGATAGAACGTTTCAGCCTGATAACTGAGGCCGATTACCGTAATGTTGTGCTTTTCCCCGAAAAGATAAACGGACGCTATGTACGACTCGACAGGCCCCATTCCGAGATAAGTCCGTGGTCGGTATGGATAAGTTATTCACCCGACCTCAGGCATTGGGGAGATTCTAAGCTGATAATGAAACCGGTGCAGTACCACTGGGATGAGATGAAGATAGGACCGGGAGCACCACCGATAAAGACCAATAAGGGCTGGCTGAATATTTATCACGGTGTTTTTCCCACAATGGATGGTTCTGTTTACCGATTGGGTGTGGCGTTGCATGACCTTGAAGACCCGTCGAAGATAATAGGCCGTTCGGATGACTGGATATTGCAGCCTGAAGAACCATACGAGATAACCGGATATGTGCACAATGTGGTGTTCACCTGTGCTGCTGTGCCATACAAAAATGATGAATTGCTGATCTACTGGGGTGGTGCGGATACAGTAATGAACGTAGGAACAGCAAAAATATCTGATCTGGTGGATATGTGT
>JAOZOF010000188.1:4794-7124 GCA_029933425.1 Marinilabiliaceae bacterium | reverse complement strand
AAAAAAAGCGCTTCGGGACAAAACTACCGGAGCGCTTTTAAAATCATTTTAATGATACATTTACTTTTTCTTATCAAGATCGATGTAATACATATCCTTTGCCTCTATCTTCATTCCGGGGTTATGGCACTGGATGGCAAAATGGCCAGTTTTGTACTCCGAATCTTCGTAGCTCATCACCGGTTTTCCGTTAATCCAGAATTTAATGTGATCTCCCACAGCTTTTATGCGGTATTCAAACCACTCTCCGTCCTTGGTAAGGAGTTCCGTTGCTTTCCCTGTCGGAGTTCCGGGTTTCCACAGCCACCCCGTAAAAGCATCCTGATTGTTACATATCTGAGCCTCGTACCCCCGTGGGAATCCATCCGGATTATCTTCAGGAGGGTTTGCCCTGAAATATAAACCGCTGTTGCTTTTTGCTCCGGTTGATGTTATTCTAAACATCCCTTTGAACTCAAAATCAGAACAGGTAGCATCCGTATAAATATGTCCCATTCCGCCTTGTCCTACCAGAACACCGTCCTGAACAGTCCATGTTGCTTTGCCGTGAGGGGTCCAGCCGGTAAGGTCTTTACCATTGAAAAGAGAGATCCATTCCCCTTTAGCATCAACCTTGATGGTAATTGCTGTAAAAAGAATGAGTGTTAGATAAAAAGCTGTTTTTTTCATTTTGTATTGATTTATTTAAACATTACATTTTTTTCATTAAAGCATCCATTCTGTCAATGCTCTGGATCATCGATCTTACTGTGTGGTAGTTGATCTTCCATGAATGGCCCATGTGGGTCCAGATTGGCTCACCTTTGCGGGTTAGCAACGGATACCACTCCCCCACTCCTTTGTTTATCACTTTATCGAAAACGAACCGGTGTACATTTTTGTATGCATCCCAGTATTTCTCATCATTTAGCAAAAGTACTCCGTCGAGCATTCCGATAAGTACTTCAGCCTGTTGCCAGAACTCTTTTTCACGATCGTAAACTCCTCCCGAATGTGGGCCCTCTACGAACACACCGCCATACTCCCTGTCAATGCCGTTATCCACAGTATGATCGAAAATAATCCGGAACAGTTCCATGTATTTCTGCTTGTCAGCTCCCATAACTTCAAGGGCATTATTCAGCAACCATGCAAATTCGGCATTATGCCCGAAACATGTATTGTCGGTTGCATTTCCTTTCTGACCGTCCTCCGAAAACCTGTCCCAGCCCCAGATAATATCGAATTTGATCTGATGTGCAATTGTCCAGTCCTTAAAAAACTGAGGTATTCCGGTCTTGTACTCGGGATGATTGATACGTTTGTTCAGAATATCTATCACTTCGAGCAGTTTCCTCCTGTGAACATCTTCATGCGAAGCCTCGTAAAGTGTTGTAAATGCTTCCATCAGATGCATGTGCACATCCAGGGTTTTCCTGTCGCCTCCTGCACTTCCGGGTCCCTTCAGTGTCCAGTCACGATGGAACATCTCCCAATAGCCACCATACATTGTATCGGTGCAATATTTCTGAATAAGATCAAATACTTTCCTCGCATATTCAATTCCCCTCGGATCACCTGTTGCAATGGTGTATTCACTCAGCGAATAGATCGCAAAACTGTGTCCGTATATTATCTTCTCATCGATCTTCACATTTCCTTTCCTGTCCATCATCCAGTAAAAACCGCCATATTCCTCATCCCACATCCTGTTAATGATAAAGTCAGCTCCATGCTTTGCCAACTCTGCAAGTTCGCCGTCACCGTATCCTGCTCTGTGAGCTGACGACAAAGTGTACAGACAGCGTGTCTGCGCTATCAGCGATTTCTCATCCTCACCGGTATCATTGCCATTCTCATCGAAATGTGTTATGTAACCTCCGTACTTTTCATCTTTCATACGTGATGTCCAGAAAGGCAGCAGCTCGGTCGTCAGGTGTCTGTATGCCTCATCTCTTAAAGCTTTGATCTCGTTCTTATCCATAGCAAAAATTTAATCAATTGTCACACTTACTTATTTAGCTTTTAAATTCGCAATAAAATTTGGATTATCAAAGAAATTACACTTTAATAAACAACAACAACATCATATAACCAGTCTTATATTATTGCTTTATCAGTTTCGCTATCCAGCCGCCGCCCGGGGCCATATTGATCTTTATCGAGTCGCCTTTACTTAATGTTCTTTCTCTTTTTTTGTAGTCAATTGCTCTTGTGTCAGCATTTATTCCGTCCTCAATATATTCCATAATGTATTTTCCCTCATCAAGAAAATCAAAAGAAATATCAAGTGTTCGGGCATCCCGGTTCGTGACAGCACCTATGTACCAGTTATCACCATTCTTACGGGC
>JAOZOF010000188.1:0-4694 GCA_029933425.1 Marinilabiliaceae bacterium | reverse complement strand
CGGATATACGGCAGCATGTTGTCGTGCTCCGGAGTCACATTCTTTGTCCAACCGTTGTATTCAAACTCAATCAAAGCCTCACGTGTAAGAACATTGGGATAGGCACGTCTAAGTCCTGCCGGTTTGTATGCCCCGTGAAAATCGATGACCATTTTTCTTTTGGCCGCTTCTTCAGCTATCTCACGATAAAACTGTACCATTTTCTGGTCATCACGGTTCATGAAATCGAATTTGAGCCCGCTGATGCCCCACTTTGAGAATTGCTCCCATGCTCTCTCCTTCTGCTTCTCGAAAGTATTCCAGATCACCCAGAGCATGATCTTTACATTTTTCTGCTTTGCATAAGCCATTACTTCATCCATATCAAGTCCGGGTGCAATTTCAAACAGGTCATCCTGCGCCGACCAGCCGTCGTCAAAAAGAAAATACTTAAATCCAAACTCATGTGCAAAGTCAATGAAGTATTTGGCAGTTTCGGTATTCACCCCCGATTTGAAGTCAACACCGTAAATATTCCTCCTTCCCCACCAGTCGAATGTGATTATTCCCGGCTCAATCCAGGATGGGTCTTTTATCCGATTGGGTTCTGCAAGTTTGTAAACAAGGGTATTGGTCAGCAACCCTGCATCATCATCGGCAATTGCAAACACTCTCCAGGGATATTCACGCTCTCCCGTTGTTTTGGCAATGAACTCAGCAACCTTCTTCACCTGCCCCTGACCGTAAGGACTACCTTTATTCACAAATTCAACAGGATATCCGGGATGAACAGCTTCCAGTTTTTCACTTCCTGTCGCTTTCAGCCAAAGCCCAGGAAAATCATCAAGAGCCGATTCCGTGATCAGAACATTCACACCATCAACTTTCTTCAGCAAAAACGGCAGGCAAACATAGCCCTCCTCATCAATGTCAATAATACCGGTATGCTGATATGGAGTTTCATAAGATGAATTGAATGTTTTCGACATCTGATAGTATGCCGAATCCTTATCGTTCAACACAACATTCATCCCCTCGCTTTTAACAACAACTTGTTCCTCGAGATCTGTAACAAAACGATAGGCCGCCCCGTCATCGTACACCCGTAATACCATTGAATAGTTACCTTTAAAATCAACAGTAATCTCATTGAAACTATCTTCAATTACTTTGTACTTCTCTTTTATAACCGGAGTGATCTCTCTGTTTACTGTTCTTTTCTTCACCCGTTTAATTTTAACATTTTCTCCCAAGACAATCCCGCTTGTAAGATTCAGACTCAGGCCGGAAACTTTCAGCAAATCCTTACCGTCATGCATTAACAACAGTGTCAGATCATCTCCTGCAATTAACTTTGCTTCTGTTCGTTTATCGGGTGACAAAACCGAATAATCCTTTCCAAAAGAAAAATGAGATGTTAAAAGAAATAAGAATATTAAAAATAAATGTTTCATGATTGAATAAATGTATGATTTAATCAGAAATATTTTATAAAGATAAGAAATTGAACAATTCAAACATTGAGTATTAAAAGAACAATCGCTGTTACTTGTTGTTAAAATAATAAGAAACGATCCGGCAAATCAGATCATCAAAATATAAATGCAATGCATAAAATATACATACTGATCCTTTTCTCTGTCTTCTTTTTCTTATCGATTGGAGCACAAAGCAAAAACGATCCGGACAAGATAAAAGTTTTAATAGTTGACGGATACAGCAACCACAACTGGAAGCAAACCACACTTGTTGTGAAAACCATACTTGAAAAAAGCGGATTATTTGACGTTTCCGTTTCCACAGCACCGTCGGAGCCGGATGCAGAAGAGTGGAAAACATGGAAACCGGAGTTCAGGAAGTATGACGTGGTCATACAAAACACCAATAATATCTTTAACAAAAAGATAACGTGGCCGCGCCATGTTCAGAAGGAGCTTGAAAAATATGTGAGTTCAGGCGGCGGTCTTTTTATTCTTCACTCTGCCAACAATGCTTATGCCGATTGGCCAGAATACAATCTGATGATAGGCCTAGGCTGGAGAAAAGCCTCCGAGGGTGTTGCTTTGCAGGTAACATATGACGGAGAAATCAAAGTTATCCCTGCGGACGAAGGCAGAAAAACATATCATGGTCCGCGAAACGATGAAGTGATACATATCATCACCGATCACCCTATCAACAGAGGTTTCCCTAAAGCATGGAAAACCCCGGATATGGAACTGTACAAATTTGCCCGTGGTCCTGCTAAAAACCTGACTGTTTTGTCGTATGCCACCGATGATGAAACAGGTATCAACTGGCCTGTGGAATGGATTGTAAAATACGGCAAAGGCAGAGTTTACAACTCAAGCATGGGACACTTGTGGAAAGATGACATATATCCAGTAACTTATCGCTGCATAGGTTTTCAAACAACATTGATCAGAGTGACAGAGTGGCTTGCAACAGGAAAAACAACCTATCCCGTACCTGATAACTTCCCGACTGAAACAAAAATAAGTCTTGCCGGTGAAGATCTGAATTAACAGAATTTGGAAAAACTATAGTCAATCGTTGAATAACTGACAGTCAATGTCGGTAGTCATAGTATTAACTTCAAAAAACACACCCATTTATTACAGCACATTAATGTGCGGCTACCGAATTGTAATTGTATTATATTTTTAATAGATTTACCCTAATGATTTAAATGAAGTATCACATTGCTAAATCTAAAATAACAATTATGAACGCAACTATTAACAAATCACGCATTTTTATCGGCAGTTGCCTTGCACTTCTCGTTACATCTTTAACCTTCGCCATGAGAGCCAAGATCGAAGAGGTTTTCGGTCCCGTTGATTCCGGCGGTATTTTCGGTCTGTCGAAAGAAACGATCGGATGGGCTTTCGGACCGGCATTCTGGGGATTTACCGTTGCAATGGTAATTGGCGGATTCATCATCGATATCGTTAAAACCAAATCAATAGTCTGGGCTGCATTCATACTTCATCTGATAGGTGCTATCAGTTTTATCATGGCTCACGACAAAACCACCCTTTTTGTTGCCAATGTTTTCATAGGTCTTGGTAATGGCGCCGTGGAGGCAGCATTCAATCCTCTTATCGCAACCATCTTCCCTAACGATAAGACCAAGATGCTTAACCGTTTTCATGTATGGTTCCCGGGCGGAATAGTCATAGGCAGCGTTCTGGCATGGCTGATGATGGATACCATGCAGCTGAGCTGGCAGATTTATATCGGAGTACTTTTCATCCCGCTGGCACTTTACGGATTTATGTTCTGGGGTCAGAAGATCCCTGAGACCGAGCGTGTTTCAAGCGGTGTGTCATACAAAGGAATGCTGAATGCAATAGGTGCTCCAGTAACAATTATTACGGCAATGACAGTTATGCTTCTGCTTGCTATCGACGTGTTCAGTCTTCCTGAAGGATGGATGTATCTCGCGCTGATTGGCACATTTCTGATAATTGCCATAATTGAAGCCAAGGTAGTGAGAAAAGCAAGTGTGCTATTTCCCTTCATGTTCACATTCATGCTTCTAACTGCTTCCACAGAACTGGTAACTACACAATGGATAAATGCCCTTCTTGCAGAGGTAGGGGTCAGCCAGATGCTGATACTTGCACTGATAACAGGTATCATGGCCGTGGGAAGATATTTTGCCGGCAATCTGGTTCACAGGCTAAATCCATCGGGTGTACTATTGCTTTCTGCCATTTTCTCGGCAACAGGAATCTACATGCTGAGTTTCGTTTCCGGAACTTTCATGACAATCGTTGCTTCCATAATCTTTGCAGTCGGAGTTTGTTATTTCTGGCCAACAATGCTTGGATTTATTGCTGAATACATTCCCCGAAGCGGGGCTTTAGGACTTTCGCTTCTCGGCGGTGCAGGAAATGTGTCTGTTGCAATGTTCCTTCCCGTAATGGGAAAAATAATGGAAGAGCATGGAGAAACAACCGCACTTCAGAGCGTCGGAGCACTACCGATAATTCTTATTGCGGGATTTGCAATTCTGTACATGTTGTTTAAAAACAAAAAGCCTGTTGTTCTCGGTGATGAAGCAGCAACAATGAGTGAACAGTGAAATAAGGTAAAAGGAGAAAGTTAAAAGAGAAATAACTAACAGCTAATGGCTAACAACCAAAAAAAATATAAACCATGAAAAGATTAAGATCAGGAATGATAGGAGGCGGTATCGGGGCATTCATAGGTGATGCGCACCGCCGGGCTTCACGCTTAACGAACAGGCTCACCCTGCTCGGAGGTGTTTTTGATATTGATTATGAACGCAGCAAGGAGTTCGCAAAGCAGGAAGATATTTCACTTGACAGGTGTTATCAGGACATCGATAAGTTTATTGAAGGTGAACTAGCTATGCCTTCAGATGAACGAATTGAAGTGGTTTCTATTGTTACTCCCAATCATTTGCATTACACGTTTGCAAAAAAACTTCTTGAAAACGGATTTCATGTGGTTTGTGAAAAGCCAATGACCATGACCGTAGAAGAAGCCGAAGACCTTGCCCGACTGGTTGAAGAAAAAAAGGTGGTCTTTGCATTAACCCACACCTACACCGGCTATCCGATGGTTCGTCAGATGAAAGAGATGATCAAATCAGGTATCCTTGGTAATATTCAGCGGATAGATGCTCAGTACTACCAGGGATGGATAAACAGCATTATTCACGGCGGTGACAGCCGTATAACAGG
>JAOZOF010000187.1 GCA_029933425.1 Marinilabiliaceae bacterium | reverse complement strand
CTGCCATATCTTTGTATCATACAAAAACAAAAAATATAAACTTAAAAAATACGATCATGGATTATTATTTCAGAAAAACCACAGATTACTCTTTTGAAGAGGCTATAGAAAAAGTAACAGGATTACTTAAAGAAGAAGGATTCGGCGTTTTGTTCCGTATTAACATGGACGAAACACTTAAAGCTAAAATCGGAGCTGACTTTCACAAGTACACCACCCTTGGTGCATGTAACCCGAAATTTGCGTTTAAGGCCTTGACTTCAGAAAACCTTATCGGTCTGATGTTGCCGTGTAATGTGGTGGTAAGCGAAACACCTGAGGGAAAAGTTGAAGTAGCAGCCATCGATGCTGTTCAGTCGATGCTGGCAGTTGAAAACCCGGCAGTAAAGGAAACAGCAACTCAAATAGCAGCAAAACTTAAAAATGTTATTGACAGATTACAGCCTGTAAAAACAGGTGCCTTTAAACGTATTCGTAAAACGGAAAAGATCAGTTCTTAAGACTATCAGGATCATAAAGAAGGGGCTCCCGTTGTTTGCAACCGGGTTGCACCCTTTATCCGGTATTTTTACATCATTAATAACATTTAAATAATTCATTATGAAAAACATTACATTAATAACTATTGCCATACTGATCTTATCTTCTGTTTCTGCATTCAGCCAGAATGACGAGATATTCAAAATGAAAAAAACAGTTGAAGGAAATATTGAAGAAATAACAACGAGGACGAAAGAAGCACTTGTGAACCAGGGATTCGGTATTGTATCCGAGATCGACATGGACAAAAAGCTGAAATCGAAGCTTGACAATATCGAGTTGAAACCGTACAAAATACTCGGAGTTTGCAATCCGGCGAGTGCATATAAATCCATTCAACAAGAAAGCAATATTGGTCTTTTCCTGCCGTGTAAAGTTTTACTCAAAGATCTTGGCAACGGAAAGATCGAAGTTGTAATGGCTGATCCCGTAGCACTGATGGGGTCGCTTAAGAATAAAGAGCTTGATAACATCGCTGCTGAAGTAACAAAAAAGCTTGCAAAAGCGCTGAAAGAGATTTAAGATCTTCACACTGTTGGCGTCGCTCATAGCGACGCCGACAGTTTAAACGCCACTATCATGAAACCATCAAAAAACAACACATACGACCGCAGATCATTCATGCGATCAGCTCTGTTTGGTACAGGGGCTTTACTAACATTGCCCTCATTACTTACACTGTCGTCATGCACTGCTGCAACAAGTAAAAAAGCAGTTCCCGATCCGAATTTCAATGCTGATATTGAGATCGACCTTAAAGCATCTCCTGACAAAGTTCAGATACTGCAGGGGTCACCGACAAAGATTTGGCGCTACTCCGCACAGGTGAAAAAAGGCCCGGCAGGAGCAGTTCAGAATCTCAGTAACACATTCACAGGACCTGTTTTCAGGTTCAAAAAAGGGCAGAAGGTAAGGATAAATTTCAGGAACGAATTGTCGGAAGAGAGCATCGTTCACTGGCACGGACTTCATATTCCCGAGATAGATGACGGGCATCCGCGATTTGTTATCGACAAAGGCGAAACTTTCGTTTATGAGTTCGAGATCGTTAACAGGGCCGGCACATACTGGTTCCATCCTCATCCTCACGGACGCACAGGCCCGCAGGTTTACAACGGACTTGCAGGACTTTTCATTATCACCGATGACGAAGAACAGTCACTCGACCTGCCTGCAGGGGAGTACGATATTCCTGTTGTGATACAGGACAGAACTTTCGACCGTAACAATCAGCTTGTTTATCTGCAAAACCGTATGCAGCGAATGACCGGTTTCCTTGGTGAAACGATAACTGTTAACGGCAAGCCGAATGCTTCGCTGAACCTTAAAGCAGGAACATACCGTTTAAGGGTGCTCAACGGCTCTAACTCGCGCATTTACAAGATTGCTTTCAATGACAGTTCTCCACTGACTGCAATAGCTACCGATGGCGGACTACTTGCATCACCCGTACAGAAACGATACATCATTCTCGGCCCTGCCGAAAGAGTTGATCTTTGGGTTGACCTTTCAACCAGGAAACCCGGTGACAGGATCACACTGAAAAGTCTCTCTTTCGAAGGAGGTGCCATGGGTGGCATGGGTGGCGGAGGAATGATGGGAGGCGGCATGATGGGCGGACGATCAGGAAGTTCGAATGTTCCCGGCAACGGTGATGAACTCACATTGTTAAGCATCAACATTAAAGATGGTAAGGGGATTAAAAGATCACTTCCGGAAAAACTTTCAGTACTGAATCTTCTTACGGCAGGAGATGCGATCAACCAAAACGATCCGCGCACATTCAGATTTACCATGCAGGGAATGAATCCCGTGATAAATGGTCGTTCTTTCAAAATGACTGAGGTTGCAGATGATGAGACTGTCAGGCTTAACACTACCGAAATTTGGAGACTAAAGAATGACAATGGCAGCGGAATGATGGGTGGAATGATGCAAATGCCTCACCCTGTGCACATCCACGGCTTGAGTTTCCATATTGTCAACAGGACACGTGGTAAGGGTTGGGAAACAATAAAAGACGGTTTTATCGACAACGGATGGAAAGATACAGCTCTTTTGTTCCCGGGAATGACAGCTGACGTTGTTATGCGTTTTGAGGACTATCCCGGACTGTTCCTGTACCACTGCCACAACCTGGAACATGAAGACCTCGGAATGATGAGGAATTATCTGGTGAAAGGATAACTGCCCCCTCTCCGCCTCTTATTAAACGATTTACTGTCGGCGTCACTTCGAGTGACACCGACAGTTTTGCGTTAATTCACCTCATCCCCTAACTCCTTCTCCTAACAGGAGAAGGGGAAAAGAAGTCTTATGTTAAATCTCCCTCTCCTGCGAGGAGAGGGAAGGGGTGAGGTGTTCCACACAAAAATCATATAACTCTTTTCAAAAATTGTGTAACGCATTGCCTTGCCGTGTACCTTACCTTTACATAAACATTAAAAACTAAAAGTCATGTTACTAAAAGTTATCACAATCACGATTTTACTATTTGGCTTTGTTGTCCTGTTGCTTTGGGCAAGTCTGGTAAACAACAAAGACAAAGGAATGACAGGTCACTCCTGTGGCATAGATGCCGACGGGAACAGTGAAGGAGGATGTTCAGTATGTGACATCAAAGATCTTACAAAAAATGTAACAATTAAAAACACTCGTGTTTGATCTTAAGTAATCCTGGAAAAACAGGATAGGGATACTAATTGCTACAAGCATAAATAAAGAAACGAACCGACATAATTATAAATGTCAAAAAAAACATTAACCATGAAACTGATTAAAGCATATATCCGGCACCGGAAAACAGAAGATGTATACAATGCACTCTACAATGCCGGATATTGTTGCATGACACTGGTAGAGTGTGAGGGTACCGGCAGGTATTCTGATAGATCAGAGAAACATATCAGCAATAAATATCCTTTTACGGATGCTTACAGAGTGATAAAGATCGAGATACTAGTGTCCGCAGTTGATGTTCCTGAAGTGGTAAGGATCATCAGAGATAACGGACGTACAGGCTATAAAGGCGACGGATTGGTACTTGTATCTCCTGTCGACAATATTTACAAAATAAGAAATGAAATTGAGGGCAACGAAGCACTCTGACAAAAATAAATACAGATTATAAACAACATCTCCTTTCCTTTAAAAACGGAGGTACGGGGAACTAAAAATTAATATTATGAAAACACTAATTATTATCGCGTTATTCACAACGCTTACGCTAACAGGCTTCGGTCAGAATACAGACGCAAAAGATCTGTTGAAAGATCAGGCAACAAGAACCGAGATCTTCAATGCCATTGCAATGAACCCGGAATTGAAAAAAGAGTTCATGGCAACTATGAAAATGCACCAGGGACACATGTCGATGCAAAAGGGGAATGAAAAAATGATGCAGGGGAAAGGACAAATGGGAATGAAAGAAGAATCACCCGATGCATCGATGATGAATTCACCTGAGAAAAGAGAGCAGATGATGACAAAAATGATGGAGATGTGCAAAACCAATCCTGACATGCAAAAGATGATGGCGGACAAAATGACCAAAAATCCGGAAATGATGCAAACAATGATGAAGATGATGAAAGAAAAAGGGATGATGGACAAGAACGGCTGCATGAAAATGAAGCCGGGGTCCATGAAAATGGGATCATCAGATGCCGGCACAAAAGAAATGGAACATAAACATTAAAAAGAAAGGAGTAATATCATGATGAACGGACTAAACGGAATGGGTTGGGGAATGGGATTCGGATGGATCTTCGGGCTCATATTTCTAGGAATATTTATCTGGATGATTTTCAGGATGTTCCAAAACAATAACATCTCGAACCCGTCACAAGGAAGATCGGCTTTGGACATTTTAAAAGAAAACTATGCCAACGGACTGATCAGTAAAGAAGAATTTGAAATTAAAAGAAGAGATATTCTCTCTTAACACAACAAGCGGGGGCTTTGCTTAATGCGAAATCCCCGCTTAAAAATAATTATCATGAACGATCAAAATACAAAATATTACTGTCCCATGAAGTGTGAGGGAGATAAAGTGTACGATGCACCGGGAGATTGTCCTGTTTGCAATATGCATCTTGTTCCCGTTAATGGTTCAGGAAGCGGACATCAACATGTCCATTCTCATGTTCATCAACACTCACATGCAGATCATGAACACACAGAACATCACGCACATGACCAAAATCCGGCGGGAGGTGCTCAGGAAAAGCATGATCACAAACATGTTCATCATGACCATTCTCAACATTCACATGACCATTCTAATAAAAGTGAGGGCTTCGCTCAAAGCGAAACCCTCACTAAAAAAGCAGAAGCAGAATATTATTGCCCTATGCGCTGTGAAGGAGACAAGACATATCCAGAGCCGGGCGACTGTCCGGTGTGCGGAATGCATCTGATAGAGGCAAAAAAACTTACTTCGGCAAAGAAAGTGATATACTCTTGCCCGATGCATCCCGAGGTTAAAAAAGACGGGCCGGGCGAATGTCCCAAATGCGGCATGACACTTGTTCCTGAAAAGGGAGAAGATGTAAGTGAAGAGGAAATGGCATACAAGAAGATGGCAAAACGATTCTGGATAGCAGTGGCATTTTCTCTGCCGGTGTTTATCATATCGATGTCTGATTATTTCACTTTTATCGATTTCGATTCCATAGCACCTCGTAAAGTCTGGAACTGGGTACAGTTCATTCTGGCCACACCTGTAGTGTTTTATTCAAGCTGGGATTTCTTTAAACGTGGTTATGCCTCTGTTATACGACGGTCTCCAAACATGTGGACACTAATATCTATCGGTGTTGGAGCAGCATATCTTTTCAGTGTGTTTGCAATGATCTTTCCGGAAGTTTTTCCGAAGCAGTTTTTTGACGATCAGGGTAATGTTCACCTCTATTTTGAAGCTGCAGCAGTTATCCTGACACTTGTTCTGCTTGGGCAGGTCCTTGAGCTCAAGGCTCACAGCAAGACGAACTCTGCCATAAAAGCATTGTTGAATCTTGTGCCTCCGGTAGCAAGAGTAATACGCAACGGGCAAGAGGTGGAGATACCTCTTGAAGAGGTGCACCCCGGCGATCTGCTGAGGGTACGACCGGGAGAAAAGGTGCCTGTTGACGGAAGCATAAAAGAAGGAAATGCCATAATTGACGAAAGTATGATCACCGGAGAACCCATCCCTGCCGAGAAATCGGTGAAAGATAAAGTAACCGGAGGAACCATCAACGGAAAAACATCTTTTGTTATGAAAGCCGAGAAAGTAGGGTCTGATACTTTATTGGCACAGATCATCGAAATGGTGAATGAAGCGAGCCGTTCAAGAGCTCCTATTCAGAAACTTGCCGATGTGGTGGCAAAATATTTCGTTCAGGTAGTAATAGCTATTGCTTTGATAACATTCGTAGTATGGGCATTTTTCGGCCCTGAACCGGCTTTCGTATATGCTTTTGTAAATGCCGTTTCAGTTCTGATAATAGCATGTCCCTGCGCATTAGGTCTTGCCACTCCCATGTCGATCATGGTGGGAACGGGTCGTGCTGCACAATCAGGCGTTCTGGTTAAGGATGCAAGAGCCATTGAGGAGATGAACAAAGTGAATACCATAATTGTGGATAAAACAGGAACCATAACTGAAGGAAAGCCTTCTTTGAACAAGGTGAAATCAGTGGGGATGTTATCCAATGAGCGAATACTTCAGCTTGCTGCTTCGGTTGATGCCAACAGTGAACATCCTATTGCCGAAGCTATTGTTAAAGGTGCAAAAGAGAAAAAAGTATCTCTTCTGACCCTTGATAATTTTGAATCGGTTACTGGCAAGGGTGTGATTGCCCGGTTTGAGAATAAAAAAATAGGTCTGGGTAATTTCAGACTTCTAGAAGACTTCAATTCTAAACTTACTGAAGAAGATGCTGTAATTGTTGAGGAATGGCAAAAAACAGGCAGCACTGTAATGTTCCTTATCATAGGCGATCGTGTTGAAGGGATAGTAAGTGTTTCCGATAAGATAAAAGAAAGTTCATTCAAGGCAATAAAAGCTCTGCACAAACTGAAAGTGAAAGTTTACATGCTTACGGGTGACAATGAATATACAGCCAAAACTGTTGCCGATAAGCTTAACCTTGACGGATTTGTTGCTGATTGTCTTCCTGAAGACAAGTATAAAAAAGTACAGGAGTTTCAGGATAAAGGTTTTGTAGTGGCGATGGCCGGTGACGGTATCAACGATGCTCCTGCCCTGGCACAGGCAAATATCGGCATAGCTATGGGTACGGGTTCCGATATCGCAATGCAAAGTGCTGAGATAACTCTTGTCAAAGGAGACCTGAACGGCATAGCACGCGCAAAGGAACTGAGCAGCAAAGTTATGAAAAACATAAAACAGAACCTGTTCTTCTCATTTATTTATAACTCATTGGGAGTACCTGTTGCAGCAGGCATACTGTTCCCGTTCTTCGGACTGCTTTTAAGCCCGGTGATAGCAGCTGCCGCAATG
The DNA here is from genome assembly GCA_029933425.1 of Marinilabiliaceae bacterium. Classification (GTDB taxonomy): domain Bacteria; phylum Bacteroidota; class Bacteroidia; order Bacteroidales; family Marinilabiliaceae; genus JAADEM01. Next base: position 86 of record JAOZOF010000187.1, on the reverse strand, counting down.
AGTTTCAGTTCAGTATCGGTTATTGCGAATGCATTGAGACTGAAACGACAGTAACTAACTATTGGGGGCGCGACTCAAAGTCGCAC
>JAOZOF010000029.1:10336-23430 GCA_029933425.1 Marinilabiliaceae bacterium | reverse complement strand
AAATATCCGGTATTATTAACCGTATATGTGCTAAAAAAGTTATTTATATACGGATTACTTCTTTTGCTGTTTCGCTTTGATGTAGTCTAATGGACTTTGTATTTTCATGAGTTGTTTTTTCGATATGTGAGTATAGATCATTGTTGTTTCCGGCTTGCTGTGTCCCAGTAATTCCTGAATGTATCTTATGTCAACACCATTTTCTAACAAGTGTGTGGCAAAACTGTGACGTAACGTATGAGGTGTTACCTTTTTATTAATGCCGGATATTTCACACAAATGCTTTAAAAAGTTTCTGATACTGGATGACGAATATTGTTTCCCAGGTGTTCCTTCTACAAACCAATATTGGGGTGAGTAGGCGATTAAATATTCGTTCAACATTGGGATAAAACTGTCGGCAAGTATAACATAACGGTCTTTACGGCCTTTTGAATTTCTGATGAATATTTGTTTGCGTTCTATGTTTATGTCGGATATTTTCAGGTTTATCAGTTCTCCGACCCTCAATCCGGAAGAATAAAGGAGGGTAATTATTGTTTTGTGCTTTATGTTTTTAGCATTATCTATCAGTCTGACGATCTCCTGTTCACTTAAAACATCCGGCAGCTTTTTACTTTTTGACGGCATTGTGAGTGTAATATCAGATATTTTCATCTCAGGAAAACATTCTGTCAGATGTTTCATTGAGCTGATAAATTGCCTGTGAGTACTTATAGAGTATCCATTTGGAACAAACGAATTATCTATATAATCCTTTATGTCCTGTTCTGTTATTTGTGAAATGGATCTTTTGCCTATGTATAAGAACATATCCACTGCAAAGTTAGAGTATGTATCAACCGTACTTTTACTAAATCTTTTTCCTTCCAGAAACCTTACATACCTCATGATCACGTTACTTTTTCGTACTCTTTCTTTTATTTCTCGGTTTGCAAATTGTGAGTTTTTCTGAATCTCACTTTTATCATTATATGCTTTTTTTAACGCAGACATGTTGACATCTGCAATACCATTCAGAGTTAAGGTTACGGAGTTAAGATTAAACTTATTCAGTGGAATATACCAAAACTTATTAACCCTATCCCAAATGGTACCAGGTATACTTTTGATTGCATTTTTTACATCTTTGTTATATGAAAAATGCATAACAACCACATCATCACCATGAAGCTTATCATAGCTCAATATGACAACAGGTTTGTTATACATTTCAAATGTTTTTCGGTATCGGTAACTAAGTAAAGTTACTGATTTTCCTTATCAAAAGCAGCATCAAAGGCAACGTTCGAGGGCGGAAAATCAACCATGCGGACAAATTCGCAGGCCTCACGGGCACCGTGTTCACGGTCCATGCCTATGTCTTCCCACTCAACGGAAAGAGGTCCGTTGTAGTTTATGCGGTTGAGTGCCCGGATTATTTCCTCAAAATCAATATTTCCCCGTCCGAGGCTGCGGAAATCCCAGAAGCGGCGACTGTCGCCGAAGTTGGTATGTCCGCCGAAAACACCGGCTTCAACAGGCACATCGCTCCAGCCCACATCCTTCATGTGAACATGGAATATCCTGTCGCCGAACTTATCGATGAACTTCACATAGTCAACTCCCTGGTATCCCATGTGCGATGGGTCATAGTTAAAGCCAAACGACGGATGATGATTGATGGCTTCAAGGGCACGCTCAGTGGAGGCCACATCGAAAGCTATCTCGGTGGGGTGGACTTCCAGTCCGAACTTAATTCCCAGCTTTTCAAACTCATCCATGATGGGAGTCCAGCGCTTGGCAAAATCGGTAAATCCGGCATCAATCATCTCCTCTGTAACGGGAGGGAAGGAGTAGAGCAGGTGCCAGATAGAGCTTCCTGTAAATCCGTTCACGATCTTCACGCCGAGGCGCTTTGCGGCGTGGGCTGTTTTTATCATCTCTTCGGCAGCTCGTTGGCGTACACCTTCAGGGGCGCCGTCGCCCCAGATGTAATCTGGAACAATGCTTTTGTGCCGCTCGTCGATGAGGTCACACACTGCCTGTCCCACCAGGTGGTTCGATATGGCAAATACCTTCAGTCCGTAACGGTGAAGGGTTTCCAGTTTCTGTTCGATGTAAATATCATCGTTTGCTTTACTTACCTCGAAATGATCGCCCCAGCAGGCGAGCTCGAGCCCGTCGTAGCCGAAATCCTTGGCTTTCTTGCAGATGGTCTCAAACGGAAGGTCGGCCCATTGGCCTGTGAATAATGTTACCGGTCTCATAATTTCTATGGTTAAATGGTTACAGTGTTCTATGGTTACAGTGTTAAATGGTTCTAGGGTTAATTGGTTTTTGCCTGCCCAACGTTTAGGCGGGGTTCTTGGTTTTGTCACACCTTTTTGTGTCTGCTATCGCAGGACAAAAAGTGCGCCAAAGCAGGAACTTTTGCTTTTTGTTATCCCGGGGATTCTCCCCGGGGTATAATATGTCGCCCCTACGGGGCTGACTCTTGTTTTTCCCTATGCTATTCCCCTTTAGGGCCCGCCTGACTGACATCGTCGGGTATACGTGGCAGTTAGACAGGCAGGGGTTGGGGGTTAGAGTAACTCTTGATTTTCCCAAACTTTTAAATTTTCAAAGCTAAGCGATGAAAAATTAAACGGTCCTGTCCCTAAAACCTTCTAACCCGAAACCGGCTTACCGCCGTCAGGCAACCAAGAACCAAGAACCAGCCTGCCGCAGGCAGGCAAACTAAGAACCTACAAACCCTGCCCGCCCTAGGCAGGCAAAAACCTGTCGTTTACAATTCTGCCGCTACCGTCTTCAGGTAGTTAACCGATTCTTTCAGGTCGGGCAGAGGATCGTTCCAGTGATACTCATATTCAAGTGTCATTACACCCTTGAAGCCTAGGTCTTTCAGTTCCTTCAAAGCAGCTTTCACATCAAGCACCCCTGTGCCGATAGGAACGGTGTGAGCTTTTATGTTATTAAACTCATTCATGTCTTTAAAGTGAAGAGAGATGATGTGTCCTTTCAGTTCGCGATAAGCTTTCAACGGATCTATACCGGAACGCATCCAGTGACCGTTGTCGGGACAGGCTCCTATCAGGTCTGAACGTCCTTTGAGTACTTTCAGCACTGTTTGCGGTTGGTAATATTTGCTTCCCGTTGCATGATTGTGAATGCCAACTTTCTGGTTGTATATCTGTGCCAGGCTGTCGATCATCGGTACTTGCGCATACGGAGGTTCTGTGTTGATCACATCCAGTTCCATGTCTTTGGCAAATTCGAACATCTGTTTCCACTCCTCTTCTGTTTTGCAGTTGACAACACCGTAAGAAATAAGTTTGATGTTATTGTCGGCAAGAAGTTTCTTTACCTTGTTCCTTGTAGCTTTATCCATTGTGTACATGGTAGTTCCTTCGATGCCACCACCTATCTTCTGTCCGGGGAAAGATTCAATGTATTTCAATCCCATATCGCGGGCAAACTTAACAGCTTCGGCAAAGGTGAACTCTTTGAACGACCATGCCTGAACAGCAAGTTTCCATCCGTTCTTCTCGAAAGGGTCCATGGATGATAACTTTTGTAAAGGTGTTTTTGTGTCCCACTTGTTCAGTTCACGTACCCAGATGTTACGGTACTGTATCGGGTTTCCGTGATCCTGAAGTTTCAAAGGAAGTTTAGCTTCATGATATTTGTATTCAGGGAGTCCTCCGTAAACTGTGGGACCTTCAATCTCCACATGGTCCTGAATGAGAACCCCGTTATGTATCACGGTAATGTAAGCGGGCGATTTCAGTGTTTTATCCTCATTGAAACGGGGAGCTGTGAAGAAGATGTCGTAAGTCTGCCATTTGCCCGGTCCGCGTGATGCATTTACCAGTGGGGCATACTGCTTGTAGATACTTCCTGCCTGTCCGTTGTAATAGGTTGTGTTGTTGTAGGAGTCGAGAACCTGTACTTCGTACAATCCCATCAGGAAAACACCGCTGTTACCTCGCCCCTGACCGTCACCTTCTACTTTTTTAGGAGTTCTCCATTCGATGTGAAGCTGAACATCGCCGAATTTCTGTTTGGTCCTGACATAGCCTGTCCCTTTAACAGTAGTAAGTACCTTAGTTGCTTTCCAGGTAAGAGGAGCACCATCCCTGTCCATCTCCCATTTTGAAGCATCCTGCTTTCCCGAATAAAGCATTATGGCATCACCAGGGGGCAGGTTACATTTTTTTCCGGGAGTGACAACCTCAGGTTTGTGTCTCCAGTCTTCGGTATCTCTTGGTTCCAGCTTTTGTGCACTCATCATTTGCGACGCAAACAGCACAGAGAAAAATAAGATCAGTTTGTTCATGAGTTTTAAATTTTATTGTAAGTGAATATCTTTTATTTTAATCTTGAAAGAGCGTATTGTGCCATTTCTGATGTTTCATCATTCTTCTGCAACTCCTTCAGTACAGGAATGCTTTTTTCAGTACCCATCCAGCTTATTTCGCGGCATAGGTAATTTTTACATTCGGCGGTTGCATCGTCTGACTTCAGTACCTCGAGTATCTTATCCTCAAACATTGCCAGCTTTGCATTGTCGCCTTTGGCATTCCTTATTCTGTTGGATATCAGGTAAAGAAATTTCTGGGGTTTGCCGAATTCAAAACGTTTGGCATTTAAAAACAGCTCATCCAAAGTGTAGAACTTATATTTCGGAAGAATGAATGCTGCTGCAATGTTAGGCAGGTCTTCTGGGAGTTCCTGTGTTACAGCGCCTGTGGCAGCCCATTCGGCACCTCTTTGAAGTGTCAGGATGAAACCGGCATCCATTGTAGATACATGCATCTTTTCCTTGCCCACATGTCCGAGCAGAGTGGTGAAAATACGTCCTTTCCCGTAATTTACAGTTATCAGCATAGGTTCATGCCTTCCTGTTCCTTCATATGTTGTGTCGGCATAAGCCGTTGCCAGAACAGTCAGGTTTTCAGCTGGTCCTCGCAATTGCTGGTAAAGTTCATCTTTAGGGTGGAGCCAGCGTCTATGCAGTCCTTTCATAATAGGATGCTCGCGATCGCGAATCTCAATTACAAATTCATGGGCAGGACCGTGCGACCCTGCTATACCTTTTGAGTTATCGCGTATCAGTTCATCGTTGCCATTGTAGTACACGTATGTGCCTGACTCAGATTCTTTGCCTGTCCATCCAAGGCCGATCATATTCTGATACTCTTTCCAGCCGGGGAAAGAAGCAACCGAGTAGTGGTAAACAACAACACCGCCGCCATCATTTACGTACTTTACGAAATTCTTTTTCGTTTTTTCGGGCCATTCATCCCCCTTGTAGTCGAGGACAACAACGTCGAAAGATGAAAAGTCGGGGGAGAACCTGCTCATGTCCTGTCCTTTGGCAGGACTGATCGAAGTTTCAACCGAAAACATATTGCTGTTCTCAAGTATCTCCTGCAATATCTGATGTGAATCCTCCCAGTTGTGATAAGCACTTTGGCCGGTAACTATCAATACCTTCAACTTGTTGTCCTGGCACCCGGAAAGAACAGTCAGCGAAAGAACTGCTGCCATTAATATGTTGAGTAATTTTCTCATTTTTAAAGTCTTTTCAATTAGATATATTATAAAACCAAATTATAAAGAGGGGATCTGCCATGGCGCACGATACGGACGACTGAGCAACCTGTTTGCAAAGTCACTGTTTGTGAACTTTTCATTTTTAACATCCCAGTTAAGTTCTTCTTTAGTGAGCATGGCTATCTCACCAAGAAGAGCTACACTGATAGAGTTATGTGCTGCCTCTACAGGAGTAATCGTTTTTTTTCGTGATTTTACGCAATCAAGAAAATTCTGCCAATGATCAGTACTTTTGTATACTTTTACGGTTAGCTCTTTTTCCGGCACTTTCAGAAACTTAGGATCTGATGCCCACAGACCGCTTCTGTTAACATGTATCCATCCCTTATCGCCATACCACACAGTTCCCATTCCGTAGTTTTCCGCTCCTAACTCCTTCCAAAGTCCGTGTTTTCTTTTATCGACAAAGTAACGGGCGTTGGCTATGGTCAAATTAATTCCGCTTTCATATTCGGCCTCTATCAGGTACTCGACAGGTACGTTGTAGATACCCTCGTTGGGATAAACACCTTTACCTTTGATCTTCACAGGTGCAACATTATCAAAATCAAGACCCCAGTGAGCTATGTCAATATGGTGGCCGGCCCAGTCGGTAAGCTGACCACCGGAATAATCCATTATCCAGCGCCAGTGGAAGTGAAGAACTCCGCGGAAGGGGACTTTTGGTGCAGGCCCCAGCCAGAAATTCCAGTCCACTCCTTCAGGAACGGGTTTTACAGGAGGAGTTCCTATCGAACGGTTTCCGTTTGGCAGGCCAACCTCTACATGTGATATTTTACCTATCACACCATTGCGTACCAGTTCAACTGCACGATGAAAGTGGGGTACTGATCGCTGCCAGCTTCCTGTTTGCCAGATGATATTGTTCCTCTGTGCAGCATTTACAATTGCACGTCCTTCTCTTATTGACCTTGCAAGCGGCTTTTCGCCGTAGATATCAAGTCCTTTGTTGGCAGCAGCAACAGCAACGAGACTGTGCCAGTGATCAGGAAGCGCTATTATGACAGCATCCATCTTTTCATTATCAAGCATATCCCTGTAATCATGGTAAATGCGGGCATCCTTGTTACGGTAATGTTTGTCAATCTTGTTCTTTGTTGATCTAAGGTGATTTTCATCAACGTCACATACTGAGACAATTTGAGTTGTCTTTTTTTCTAAAAAGTTACCCATGTCGGCATTACCCATACCTCCGGCACCGATAAGTCCCATTACGATACGGTCGCTTGGAGCTACTGCTCCGTTCCTGCCGAGTACAGATGCGGGTACCACGGTCGGGAAAAGAGATACAGCAGCCGCAGCTGACACACTCTTTTTAAGGAACGATCTTCTTGATTCTTTGTTTTTTGACATATTTAATTGATTTAGAGGTAGTGTGTTTTATTAAAACTGTATGTTCTGTTATTGTTTGATAGATAATGTATACTTAATTGCTTTTTTACCTTCTGCCAACTGCAGACTGCTAATTGTATACTGCCTACTGTTTTCTATGACTTAATGGCCGTGCCGGGAACAGGTACTGTTTCATATTTACTCATATCATCGACATTACCCATGGTAACTTCTTTTGGTCCGAGCTTTAATTTTGAACTCATGATCTCTTCCCATGTTATTTTTTTACCGGTGTATGCCGATTCACGTCCCATGATGGCTGTCAGGTTTGAAATAGCCGTTGTTTCAGCTTCATTAACGTAGATGTTGGTCCTGATAGCAGTAACAAGGTGAATATGCTCCTGAATGTAAGGAGATATCTTGACCTGCTTCATCGGGCTTCCGTCCTTGTCTTTCGGGTATTCGTATTCCCACAGCAGGTTACCGTCAAGGTCCCATATCTTGTTGTGACAATTTGTGTATCCTTTTGTGCCGATAAGATGTTCTCCCGTACCGTTTGAGCAGTTATCTATCTGACGGCTCATACTGTGAGAGAAGCGGCCGTTACCGTAATCGAAATCAACACTGAAAAAGTCGTACTGGTTACCTGTTACCCGTCTTGCCCTGCCGCCGTATCCGAGAGCGGATACTGGGTGCTTACCCATGAACCAGTTAATGACATCGATGTTATGAATGTGTGTATCCAGAAAATGGTCGCCGCTGAGCCAGCTGAAGTTATTCCAGTTTCTGAGCATGTATTGCATATCGGTCCAGTCAGCCTGACGACGACGGAACCATACATGTTCCTGATTCCAGAATGCCTTGGCGGCAAGAGGTTCACCAATGGCGCCATTGGCAACCTGTTCATAGGTCTTGATGTAGTCTTCCGCATGACGCCGTTGTGTTCCGGTAACCACATTCAAACCGAGGGTTTTTGCAGCTCTTCCCGTTGCAATGATCTGACGGATGCCCACGGGGTCAACAGCTACGGGTTTCTCCATGAAAACATGCTTTTTAGCCTCTATGGCAGCTTTGAACATCATTGGACGGAAAAATGGAGGAGTTACAAGAAGTACTACATCCACATCTGTCTCCATAACTTTTTTGTAAGCATCAAGACCAACAAAACACTGGTCATCTTTGACATCGAGCTTGTATTTGCGAAGACGCTTACGCACTGCCTCTATTTTATCAGGGAACACATCGGCAAGTGCTCCTACCGACAGACCGGGGCCGGCACTCAGAAAGTTCAGGAGTGCTCCTGTTCCGCGATGTCCGCAACCTATTAATCCTGCTTTCAGAGGTTTTCCTTTGGGGGCTCTTTTCAGTATAGGAGGCAGGCCAAGCTCCTCAGGGGCCTTTTCTTTACTGCAAGAAGACAGTGAATTGACGGCTACAATCCCTAATGCTCCTGCTATTGCTGTATTTTCGATGAATTTTCTGCGATCTATATTTTTTTTAGTACTCATGACAATGGATTTTTTGATGTTTGATATATGATGTTTTGATCGATTATTTAATTAAACCTGAATCGGGTTCACAAACAACCCTGAAACCGACATAGTTCTGGTCGGAATACCACCATTTGCTCTTGGGTATCTGAGGATCGGTTTTTAACCATGCTTTTGTTTGTGTGTAATCTCTTGCGGCACTCCTGAGTTCGCTGGCATCGCTTCTCCATGAACCACCTCTGATAACATGTTCTCTTCCGCGTGCCGGACCTTTAGGATCGACGACACCGTCTTTTATACTTTGATAGGCATTTGGAGCATACCAGTCGGAACAGAACTCGGCAACATTACCCACCATATTCTTAAGTCCGAACGGATTGGGCATTACCCTGTCGGGAAGTTGCGTTTTACCGTCACTGTTCTCCTTGTAGATGGCATAAGAGTTGATCACTGCGGTGTCAGCTCCGAACCATTTATTCCAGAATGTAAGTGCCGAGTAATCTTTAGGACTTCCTTTGAAGAAATACGGGGTTTCCGTACCTCCGCGGGCTGCATATTCCCATTCAGCTTCGGTAGGCAGACGGTAATGTTTTCCTGTGACTGCCGATAACCAGCGACAATACTGGGTGGCTGCAAAGTGTGACATGGTGATTGCAGGTCTCTTTCCTTTACCCCATCCCTGGTCCGGGGCTCCCCACGGCGGAGTGGCTCCTGTCATGGCATCTACTTCAGGCTGGTTCTTATCTTCCTCTTTTCGTCCTTCCGATGCTGTGGCATTGAACCATGCAAGAAACTCATTCCACGAAACTTCGATCTCTGCCATGAAGAACGGACTTACCTTTATTTTATGCTGCGGGCTTTCGTCTTTTTCCCTGAAAGGTTCTTTTTCCGGACTTCCCATTACAAACTCCCCGCCTTTTATGGCCTTCATGTTGAACATCACTGATGTGCCAGGTATCTTTTCTGTGTAATCCTCAAATTTTGTAACCTGTGCAGGTTCTGTAAATATCTCTTTTTCACCTTGTGCTTCGCCAAATTCAGTATTTTGTGCATGCTTGTAGTTCGGGTCAAAGTGACCTGTATGCATGTGACAATTCAGACATGTCATTTCATCATCGGCCTGTTCATAATGAATATGAGAGTCAACGCCTTTAGTGCTGAGGTCAGGGGGGTAGAGGTTAGTGTGGCATTTCTTGCAGGATTCTTCATACGTGAAAAGATTGGCCTTTTCGGCTGTTCTTTTCGATTCCCACTTGTAATCAGCCGAATCTTTGAAATAAAATCCATAAAGATCTTTGGATCCGTGTTTGATCTTGGCTGCAAGATACCCGTGTCCTTTCGGAGGCAGATGGCAGTCGACACAACGGACACCGATACCGGTCTCATTGTCGACATGAGGCGACAGTCTCCATGAATCAACGGCATGATCATGAACATGACAGCTTATGCAATATTCATTTGTGGAGGTGTAACTAACTGCTTTGTTGAAAGGATAAATAAGTATGATCGTAACAATTATCCCTGCAATAAACAGTAGTAATCCTTTTCGACGGCTAAAAGGTTTTTTTTGTCCTGTCATAACAGTAAAATGTTAATTAATTATATGTTTTTGTCAATATTTTTTACGATTGAGCCTGAGTGCTTATAAATATACATTAATTTTGAATTAGTTATAGTGGTATAACTGCTGTTAATGCATTTAATGGATTGAAATACAATAAAGTAATTGAGTTATTCAGAAGTTTTCTAAATAGCAGGCATGAAATTCCCCGATGACTCTCAGGTCATTCGGGAAATGTGTATTTTCAAGGGTTTATTTTTTAGAAGTTCCTTTGGTTTTTGGATCTGTTTTTACTGTTGGTGCTGGGCTTTTTTCTTTGACCGGTGATTTCTTTTCATCCGTTTTCTGATCTTTCTCTTCTTTATCCTTTTTATCATCTGTTACTGTTGTTCCGGTAACATTTTCTTTGATATAAACATCCTGTTGCGGGAAGGGAATAGTTATGCCTTCTTTTTCAAATGCATCAAAAACCGATATGGCCACTTCACTCTTCAGTGCCAGTGAGCCGTCGAATTCGGGATGCCAGAAAACGAGTTTGAAGTTTATGGAACTGTCACCGAAACCTGTGAACCATGCTGCAGGAGCCGGGTCTTCCATTACGCTTTTATGTTTCTTTGCACTGTCGATAAGTATTTTAAGTACCTTGCTTAGATCAGTTCCATACTCTACACCTACCTCTATCTCAAGCCTTCTTCTCTGGTCGGAGAGGGTCCAGTTTGTAACTTCCCTTGATATCAGCATACTGTTAGGTACAATTACTTCGGAACCGTCAAATGCCCGTATGACACTCGAGCGAATACCTATACTTTTTACTTTACCCCACAGCTGATCGACCTGAACGGTATCGCCCACCTGTATAGGTCGTTCAAAAAGAAGAATTAGTCCGGAAATGAAATTGTTTATGATGTCCTGTAGTCCGAAACCGATACCAACACCCAAGGCCCCGAGAATAATAGTGAAGCTCTGAAGCTCCATGCCGGCTGCTGCTACGGCAATAAGAAAGCCAATGGTGAGAACCGCATATTTTGCAAGTGTTGAAATGGTTTTTGGAATTCCCCGTTTAAACTTGAACTTTTTCAATATATCCTGTTCAAGAACAGAACTTATGATCTTGGAGAGAAGGTTGGAAATCCATAATGTGATTATCAGGGTAAATATGTTACCTAAGGTAAATTCGAGCTGTCCCGGTGAGATCTTAAAATCCCATAATGATATGAGGAATTCTTTTACCTGATCTTCAACCCTGAAAAGTGAAAATACTTCTTTGAGAAAATAGTATACCAGGATCAAACGTATAGCAGTATTGACCCATGAAAGTATTTCATCTTTGTTCTTTTTGATAGATTTTATTTTTAAAACCTGATCACTGTTAAGCATTAATTCATTAAATCCATCCAATATTACATAAGCAGCATAGAAAAGGAAGAACCTGTAAATTGACCAGATGGTATTGTCAAACAGAAAAATTCCAAGTGTGTAATAACCTATGATTATTGAAAAAAATGCAACGACAAGAAATACAGAAAAGATATAAAACAATAAAGAGATAAAATTCTTAGCAGGTTTTCTGTGAAAGATGCGTATTATAATATTTTTCTTCAGAAACTTATTTATTCCCAGAAGTGACATTATTATTGCGCCAAGAATGATTAAATACTGTATGCCGGGGTCTAAAAGATGCAGTCGCAGGAACAAAGTCAGAAGGTAAACAACACCCAAACCGTAAATGTAAAAATTCAGTTGTCTGATAGTGATTAGCGGAAGAATGATCATTACGGGAATGAGCAAAAGAAAAAAGATCAGTGTTATCAATACGGGAGGAGCATCTGTATAGACCATATTTGCACTTAACAGGAAAATTAAGAAAGAGGTGCTTAAGGGTCGTGACAGAACCTCAAAAACAGTATGGAGCAATCTGGGATTTATATCTTTGTATTTATCCGGTTTAATGCGCTTTTTGACAATGGTCATCAATACAATAAGGATGAACAGAAAGATGAAGTGAATGACCACTATCATTACATTATCGCTCATGTATTGCGCTATCGGTATGAAAAGTTCTTTGGTGGTGTAAGTTCTTTGGGTTTGTGTTGTGTCCTTACTGAACAGTGTGCGAAAGAGGGATGGCTCTTTGGTGAAAAGTAAGAGCTCGGTCAGATTGTCCAGCTTGTTTTCAATGAGCTGGATATAGTCATTGATAAAGATTGTTCTGTTAGTAATTCGTTCAAGCTGTGTATAAACGAAGTAACTTTTTTCGTTTACCAACAATGCCACCTTATCGATCCCTTTTATAAAAGTGGTGACTATTTTTTTCGCATTCCTGGGAAGATTATCCTTTTTCGCAGCTTCAATACTTTTTTCCCAGATAATTTTCAATTCAGCGAGTTTTTCCTTATCACTCAGAAGTTCATTATTGATGGCATTGAACTCATGTTGTAATTGTGTCAGCCTGTCTTTTTGTTTGACCCATTGGTACAATTCATACTGCAGTCTGCTTTCATCTGTCAGTTTCTTGCTTAATGCTGTGTGTTCGCGTTCAAACTTTTTCAACTTAATTAAAAAAGTATCCAGTTTGGCCTTTTTCAGATTCAGCTCATCGCTTGAAATGAGTGAGTTCCTGATCTTTTTTACCTTATTGGTCGCATCAGGTATCCTGCTTGTAAGCTCCTGGGTGGGAATGAGCTTTATTTTAGGAGCAATGACCTTCTCTTCAGGTGTTTCTTCTTTTTTTTCATCCTGCGAATACAAGGATAAAGAAAAGGCAACAGATATCAGCAGTAACAGATATTTCAGTTTGAACATTATTAAATGGGTTTTATTTACTAACGTTAATGTAAAGCATTATGTTTATTCATGCAAGCATAAATGTTGTCTGATGGTGATTTTTTTAATCCTTATTACAAAAAAGTATATTCCCTACGAAACAAAGTTGCTCAGTATTAGCCCCGGAAGGACGACATCCTTTAGCAAGGGGCGAAAGAACCTCAGATAAAAATAAACGAATAGTATAAGTTCTGTAGGAACGGTATAAATAACCCCGGTAAATTAGAAGATTTCGCTTTGGTTAACTCTTTACAGGTTTTGAACTCTTAAAGAGTTGTTGTACCTTTGAT
>JAOZOF010000029.1:5478-10236 GCA_029933425.1 Marinilabiliaceae bacterium | reverse complement strand
GCCGGAGGAAGTGATGTCCCGCCGGATATGCCTCCTCCTGATTTTAAAGAAACGGAGATACCCCCTGCAGAAGAGGGAGACGATCTGCCGTTCTGATGCAGATGAAACAACAGTGATCCCGGGTGTAAGACATTCGGGATTTTTTACGAAATAAGGATTAGTTGAATTGCCGTAATCAGGTTTGTTGATGATGAAAAACACGGAAAAGTTCCATACGGGAAAAGTGTTTCTGGTCTCCATGGCCCATTTCTTCCATGATACCTATACGGCTTTTCTGGCGCCTCTTCTTCCTGTTCTGAAACAGCATTACGGGTTCAGTCTTACTTTTGCGGGTATGCTTTCTGTGATTCAGCGGATGCCGATGTTATTGAACCCGCTGATAGGTATCCTTGCCGAGCGCACCAAAGCACGATATTTTGTTATTTTTTCTCCTGCTGTCACAGCTATTTCAATGTCGTTATTGGGTGTGTCGCACAGTAAAACCTTTCTGATAATTATTGTTCTTGTCAGCGGAATAAGCAGCTCTTTTTTTCATGTTCCTTCTCCTGTGATGGTGAAAAAAGTTTCCGGAAACAGGGTTGGACGCGGGATGAGCTTTTTTATGGTGGGAGGGGAGCTTGCAAGGACAATAGGTCCGCTGATTGCTCTCGGAGCTGTGGAATTATGGGGGCTGAAGGGATTGACAAAGATGATCCCGTTAGGAGTACTTGCCTCTGTGATATTGTGGGTGAAATTCAAGAATGTAGCAATAAGCGACAGTGTTAGCAGGTCGACATTCCGGGGCTATTTAAGCACTATGAAAGCGATATTTCCTGTGATATCTTCAATTGCAATGATATTCTTTTTCCGTACTGCAATGAAATCGGCATTGACATTCTACCTGCCGGTTTTTCTTGAACACAGGGGCGAGACTCTTTGGTTTGCAGGCATTTCGTTATCGGTATTACAGGCCGCAGGAGTGGTCGGTACTTTTTTTGCAGGAAACCTGGCAGACAGGATAGGTCATAAAAATATGCTCAAGATATCGTCGATAGTTACTCCCGTTCTGATGTTCGCCTTCCTCTATTCGTCGGGTATCGTGCAGATGGGTATTCTGGTACTGACAGGTTTATTCCTGTTCATTACCGGTCCGGTTTTTCTTGCAATAGTCAACGGATTGAGCTCGAAACACAGCAATCTTGTTAATGGTATTTACATGACCGTTACTTTCATCATAGGTGCAATTATGGTGATGCTCGTAGGATATCTTGGCGATCACCTCAATCTGGAACTGACGTATAAGATAGTTACCATAATGGCTTTGGGGGCCATACCGTTTTCGTTCATGATAAAAACGGAATTATAGGTGCTACTTGGGCTGTAAACTTAACTCTATCTGAAGAATATTTTTTCCCATCATCTGAACTTCCGTGAACTTCCCGTTGAGTTGTTTGTAAAGTTTCTTGCGGCAGGAAAAGAAATAATCCCTGTCTTTTTTCAGATAAATGGAAAAACCACCGTTGGGGTCAGAAACAAGCTTGTAGACCACAAGACCTTTTTTGTTCTTTATTACTATCTGAGCATTGTTGACGGATTTGTTTGTAGATTCATCAACAACAGTTCCCACAAGAAGACAGTAATCCAGTTGTTTGATTATTCTGAATGCGTATATGTCATCCTCACCCTTTCCGCCTTCCCGGTTAGATGCCAGATAACCTGTTCGTTTGTCCTCATTAAGAAAGAAACTGAAATCATCATCGGCTGTATTTACAGGATAGCCCATGTTGAAAGGATATGAGAAACTGTCTTCGGTCGGCAAAACAAAAAAGATATCCAGACCTCCGAGACCTTGCAGTCCGTCAGATGAAAAATAGAGACGGCCATCATTTGCAATGTAAGGAAATACTTCATTGCCGGGGGTGTTTATCTCGGGCCCGAGATTTTCGGGAGAACTTAAAAAACCGTTCTTGTTATCGCAAACATAAATATCCATTCCTCCGTAGCCTCCCGGCATGTTACTGCTGAAATAAAGTTTCTTTCCGTCACGTGACAACGAAGGGTGTGCAATTGAATATCCCGAATGCTGCAATGGTATTCTTTCCAGGTTCTTCGACCATTTGCCTTTTGAGAACTTAGAGGTATAAATATCCAGGTTTGAACTTCCTTTTTTATTTTTGGCATCGTTTCGTGTGACATACATAAGGTTCTGATCCCTGTTGAAAGATACAGGGCCTGTATTGAGCTTTGATTTCAGATTGTTAGCAAATATCTTCGGGTCCTTTAGTTCATTAAGTGAGATTATCTGCGCTTCATACAGGCTGAAGAATTGCTGGTTTGTCATTACATCATCCCGGCTAACCAAGGTACGACGTGGTCTGTTTGAACAAAATATCAGTTTGTTGTCGTATGTAACAGGCCCGAATTCTGAAAACTTCGAATTGATCCTGATACGATATATTTCATACCGCATTGAATCTTCCTTAAGCAGGCGTATATAGTTATTTAGGGGGTAATCGTATTCATGCGGCTTTATCCCTGAAAGCTCAAGATATTTTTGCATGTAATCGTGTGCCGCCTCATAATCCTTAACTTTTTTCAATTCCTGAGCAAGATTGTAGTAGATATGATAATCGAAATCGGGGAACTTTATGGCTTTCAGGTACCATTCAATGGCTTTCTCAGGATCCTGAAGATGACTGTAACATTCAGCTATCTTGTTTGTTGCATAGTAAGTGCTCTTGTTTTCGCTTATGAGTTTTAAATACTTCTCAACGGCTTTAGTGTAGTTGAATTGATTAAAGTATTTATCAGCTGTCTTCAATTCCTTACTTTGGGAAAAAGATTCACCCAAAGTGAAAAAGATAAAATATGCAACGAGTAGAATATATCGGTTATTCATATCAGAAATATCGTGGATTTTGAACTTTGTCCTTTTTGAAATTAAATTCATAATTCAACATGATCTCATGGGTCCCGTTATTGTAATTCTGCAATTCACTTGTATTCATGTCGTATGAGTAACCTATGCTGAACTGCGGTGTGAACTGGAACTGAACCAGCGCACCAAATGATCCGGATATCCTGTACATTGCACCAACCCATACCTTTTTCACGAAAAGGAAGTTTGCATTCATATCCAGAGAAAATGGTGCTGCCGCCGTTAACCTAGCCATTACCGAAGGTTTGAATATGACATTTTTAGTTATGTTAATGACTACTCCCGACATGAAATAATAGTGACGCGTTTCCTTTCCTCCCTGGTATGTTTCAACCTCATAGTCATCAAGTTTGTTCTCAAGTAGTTTAGGTACTGAAGCACCCAGATAAAAATTGTTTGAGTAGTAATAAATCCCGACTCCGAAATTCGGCAGGAACTTGTTTACATTGGGGCCTGAGTAGGCCGGGTCATCATAAGGCGTTAAACGCTTCAACTCTGCCATGTCAAGTTGATAGAAGTTGCCGCCGCCTTTTATTCCAAGTGATAATTTAGAATTTTTGGATATCCTTATCTGAAAAGAATAATCCAGGTATGTTCCTGTCTGTCGTGTGGGACCTATTCTATCATAAATTACCGAGAATCCAAGTCCTATATTTTTATTTGCAATAGGCGAATTCGCGGTGAATGTCTGAGTCGAAGGGGCTCCGTCGAACCCAACCCATTGATGACGACTCAGTATCATCAGGCTCAATACATCCCTTGTTCCGGCATATCCGGGATTTATCGCCAGTTTGTCGAACATGTACTGAGTATATAACGGGTCTTGCTGTGAAAACGCAGTAAAAGGAACCATAAAGAGGATAAGCAACCCTGCTTTAAGGCATTTCGATATACGTGCTATATATTGATATAAAGTCATTTTCCTATCGTTTTATATAAACGGTTCCTTTTATAACATCAAATGAATCACCGGGCTTGTAAATATAGAAATATGTACCTTCTTCAAGTTCTGTTTTTCCGAACATACTAGTAGTTGAATTACCGTCCCATGAACTGTCATAATCGCTTGAAGAATATACCAATCCTCCCCAGCGGTTATAAATGTACAGTTCGTCATTATTCAACTCTCTTGCCCCCGGGATGACAAAGTAATCATTTATGCCGTCGCCGTTTGGAGAGAATGTATCGGGAACATCAAGACGTTCTATACAATCGTCTTCCGGATCAATATAGTTAGGTATTCCGTCATTGTCACAGTCTCCGGTCCCTTCATCAATATCAGGGACTCCGTCGTTATCACTGTCGGTATCCAGGAAGTCGTCAATGTTATCACCGTCGGTATCGGCAAGGATACCTGTACACGGGTCGGTAATACCGCTTTCGATGTAATCAGGAATATTGTCACCGTCAGAATCATCGTCCAGATAGTTAGGTATTCCGTCATTATCAGGATCGATATTACCTTCAACATTATCAGGTATATTGTCTCCGTCGCTGTCGACAGGGTATAATGTCACAAAGATACTTGCCGTATCGCATGCGCCAGAAGGATCACAAACTTTGTAGACGATCTGCTCGGTTGTACAGTAAATCCCCTCTCCGGCCACATAATGGATCGAACCGTCATCATTGACCGAAACAGTGCCTGTAATATCAGGAGTGTATTCTGAGATAGTTACTGTCAACGGGTCATTATCTGCATCAGTACAGTAGGACAATACATCAATATCAATCGCTGAACCGTCAGATGTCTCGGCTTCTATCATAACAGCAACCGGATCATCATTAACAGGTGTGATTGTAATGAATATAGTATCTGTAGAACATAGTGACGGATCACC
>JAOZOF010000029.1:0-5378 GCA_029933425.1 Marinilabiliaceae bacterium | reverse complement strand
ATGTTATTATCGGCGTCAATATCATTCAAAAGCACATTCATTACCAGTGTAGAATCTTCAGCAATAGTGTAATTGTCATCGTTAGCCTCCGGTGGATCAGGAGTATTATTCACAGTTATGTAAACAACAGCCTGACCTGTCAGTCCGGTAGTATCACTTATCTGATAAGTAAACTGATCGGTTCCGAGGAAATCTACTTCTGGTATATAGCTGATCGATCCACAAGAAGGATCAGGAAGAGTTGTTACCATACCATGAGAAGGCATACTTATTATCGTAATACTGCATGGATCGATATCATTTTCTACATCAATATCATTAGAAACGATATCAGCAATAATCTCAGTTTCTTCGTTTGTTGTTAAAATATCATTCTGTGGTGAAGGAGAATCTTCAACAGGGGTGATTATTAGATGAACAATTCCTTGTGCACTTGCTCCTGATACATCCGATATTTCATAAACCAGGCTGTCAGTTCCGTTGTAATTTGATTCCGGTATGTAGTTTAACAGATAGGTTGTTGCATCAAAGCTGACCTGACCATGCAATGGTGCTTTAAAGATACTAACAGAAGAAGAATCAATTTGATTGTCAATATCGAAGTCATTGTTCAATATGTCGATCTGAACACTTTGGTCTTCCTGTGTACTGATATTATCATCAACTGCCACCGGAGGATCATTTACAGGTCTTATGGTAATGGAAACCTGTGCCTGATCACTGTAATTAGTTGCATCTGTAATTTTATATGTCAGATTATCATCGCCAAAGTAATCTTTTTCAGGAGTATAAATTATTGTCCCTGAAGATCCGTTCACTGTTGCAATACCATGTAGCGGAGCAGAAATTATTTTTAATGAATCAGGTACTATATTATTCTGAGGATCATTATCATTTAACAATACATTGAACTCAACTGTTTGATCCTCGTTTATAGAATATGCGTCGTTATTTGCATTTGGAGCTTCATTCGAAACAGTGATTATAATTTCTGACGTGTTACTTACATTGCCTTTCAGATCAGATACCCTGAATGAAAGAGTGTCATTGCCGGAGAAACCCGGATCAGGAGTGTACACTATCTCTTTATTTGTGCTGTTATTTTCCACCGATCCGTTTGAAGGTGTTTTGATGAATTCAATTGATGTGTAATCAATATCGTTGTCCGGATCAGATGTTACTTCATCGACACTGATAGAAACTGCAACATCTTCATATGTTGATCTGATAACATTTGTAGTTACAGGAGGATCGGGAACAGGCAATATGTCAACAATTACATTAGCCGTGTTACTTAATAATCCGGTCATGTCTTTCACGGTATATGTGAATTCGTCTCCCTGATCATTTTCTGTCAAACCAAAATAGTTCAGGTTCGGAGTATATGTAATTATTCCTGATTCCGGATCTACAGAAACCGTTCCATGGGATGGAGGTGTGCCAATTGTTACCGTTGTAGGATCAATATCGATATCCTGATCGTTTTGTAATACATTGATATCAATAGAAATGTCCTCATTGGTTGCCACACTGTCGTTTATGGCAAGAGGATGACGGCGTGCCACCTGAATAAATACATATGCAGTATCACTTAAAGCCGGTAAAGGATATCCGGTATCGAATACCACATAGGTTAGAGTGTCATTCCCGTAATACCTCAAATAAGGAGAGTAAGTTATTCTATCGCCCGAAATAAGAGCAGTACCATGTTTCGGCTGTGAAATTATCTTAATAGAGTTAGACGCTATGCCTCCTTCATTGTCGAATGGGTCAGAGTCATTAGAAATAACATTGATATTACCGGGAATATCCTCGGCAGTGTAGAAATAGTCGTCGGCTGCAACAGGAGGATCATTAACAGGAAGAACGGTTATGTTAACCGTTGAGATATTACTCGTTGCCTGACCATCTGAAGCCCTGTAAGTGAAATTGTCATTGCCATTAAAGTTATTTTCGGGTGTATAGGTAAATGAACCGTTCATGTTAAGAGTTAATGAGCCATGAGAAACGGATGAAACCAGTATCGCAGATAAGGAGTTGTTGTCAGGATCGGAATCGTTATCTAAAATACCAGGAATAGCAACTGTCAGAGTTTCATCCTCATTAACAGTGTATGCATCATCCACACTCACAGGAGCATCATTTGTTTCTCCTACATTGATAATTACTTCGACTGTATTACTTGTCAGGTTGCCGTCATTTGCCATATAAGTAAAAGTATCCAAACCTGCAAAATTCTGAGTAGGTTGATAAGTAAATGAACCGTCTGAGTTCAGATCCAAGGTTCCATTATTAGGAGAAGCTATCAGAACAGCAGTCAAAGAATTATTATCAATGTCAACATCATTTGTCAGGACGCCGGGACTATTAATTATCAATATCTTATCCTCTTCCGAATTATAAGAATCAGGATAAGCGACCGGTGCATCATTTTGTGGCTGAATATTGATTGTAACAATTGCAGTGTCACTGTTTGAATTTTTATCATTAAGGTAATAACTGAATTCATCGGTCCCGTTGTAATTGGTTTCCGGGATGTAGGTGAATGATCCGTCAGTCCTGAATATCAAATTACCGTGAGATACATTGCTTTCGATGTAAGCACTTAAGGCATCACCTTCCTGATCCTCATCATTAGTTATTACTCCCGGAGCTGATATGTTTAATGTGTCATCTTCTAAAGTATTGTATGTGTCATCTTCTGCGTCCGGAGCTTCATTGATATTTAGGACAGTTACTGTTATCTGCTGAGTGGTTAACTGAGCAGGTGAACCATTATCGGTTGCTGTAATTGTGACAACATAAATATTATTTTTGTCGGCATCCGAAGGTGATTCATAATCAGGAGCCGTTTTAAAAGACAATTCTCCTGTTGAACTGTTAATGGTAAACAGTGAATTGTCATCAATATCTGTCAACGTAAACGCTATTGTGTTGTTTTCAGCATCCGTAGCAGTTACCGTTAATACTTCCAGCTGATCTTCATCAACCGAAATTTCCTGTTCTGAAGTAAACACCGGCGGGTCATTAACAGGATTAACAGTTATGGAAACATTTGTTAATCTTGAAGCAGCACCGTTGTTATCCGATATTATATATGAGAATCCTGCAGTAATGGTTTCAGAACCGTTATGTACAAATGTTATTGTTCCGTCTTTATTATCTACAGTACTGCCGTTTGTAATATTGCCAAGAAGTATTGAATTAAGGTTCAGTGTTCCGTCAGGATCATAATCATTTTCAACAATATTTATTGTTATAGTATCTCCTTCGTTAACGGTTGCTTCATCATCACCGGTTACCGGAGGATCATTCTGAGGAATGACAGTGATAGAAACATTGGCCACATTAGATGTTGCTCCTACATCATCATTTATAGTGTATGAGAAGCTAGCAGATGTTGTTTCCGAACCGTCGTGAACAAATGTAACAGTACCGTCATTGTTGTTGATACATTCTCCGTTTTCGATATTTGAAAATATGATCGATGAGTTATCAAGCGTTCCATCTGCATCAGTATCGTTGGCTACAATATCAATTTTCACAGAATCACCTTCGTTCACTGTTGCTTCGTCGTTATTGGCAACCGGAATATCATTCTGCTGTACTACAGTTATCAAAACCTGTGCAGTATTAGAAATAGCACCTTGGTCATCTTCTATAGTATATGAGAAACCGGCTGTGGTAGTTTCTGATCCGTCATGTGTAAATGTGACAGTTCCGTTTCCGTTATCGATGCAAGAACCGTTATCCGTTACATTTGATATAACAATTGTGCTGTAATCAAGAGTACCGTCCACATCAACATCATTTGCAACAATATTGATCGTTGTTGATTCACCTTCATTTACTGTTGCGGCATCATCATGAGCAACAGGATTATCGTTCTGAGAAATGATCGTTAGACGAACAGTCACTTCAGGGCTAGACACTGTCCCATCATTGGCAACATAAGTAAACTGGTCGGTGCCATAATAGTTAGTGTCAGGAGTATATGTGAATGATCCGTTGGGATTAAGTAAGATCGTTCCGTGAGAAACGCTGTCCTGAACTAAAGCAGTAAGATTGTCGTTATCCGGATCGGAATCGTTGTTTAATACTCCGGATGACTGACTTACATTGAGAACAATATCCTCATTAGTCTGGTATGAATCATCCTGAACAACAGGAGGATCATTAACAGCATTCACTGTAATGGTTACACTGGCCTTATTGCTGGTTGCCAGACCATCGCTTATGGTGTATGTAAATACATCAGGTCCGTTGTAGTTTGCTGAAGGAGTGTATTGGAATGAACCATCGGAATACAAATTTAGTGATCCGTGAGAAACACTGTCCTGTAACGAAACTGTAAGATCAGTATTGTCAGGATCAACATCGTTGATTAAAACTCCGTCAGATGTATTCACATACAAGTAAGAATCTTCATCTACCTGATAATTATTATCGTCATTAGCTACAGGAGGATCGTTAACCGCAGTAATGTTGATGGTTACTGTTGCAATTGAACTGTTTATCTCACCATCATCTACTGTATAAGTAAAACCGTCACTTCCTGAATAATCAGTTTGCGGAATGTAGGTAAATGTTCCATCCCCGTTCATATTGATTGTTCCGTGAGCTACGTTTCTTTGAATCGTGATCGTTAATACATCACCGTCAGGGTCAGAATCATTTTCAAGTATACCATTGGCTAATGTTGTTACTAATGTGTCATCTTCAAAAATACTGTAGTCGTCATCATTAACGACAGGTGTTTCATTAACATTGGATACAGTTACTGTGATCGTCTGAGATGATGATTGAGGTGAAGGAGTACCGTTATCGGTAGCTATAACGGTTACTATGTAATGATTATCTCGATCATAATCCAAAGGATTCTCATAATCGGGAAGAGATGAGAAACTTAAGATCCCGGTTGTGTTGTTTATGGCAAACAGAGCATTGTCATTTCCTGTTGACAATGAATATTCTATTGTATTATTTTCTGCATCAGTAGTCTCTATTGCCATTACGTTTGCCTGATTTTCTTCAATTGTAACAGTGTCAGATGAAATAAAAACTGGAGCATCGTTAACAGGGTTTACGGTTAATATTACATCAGCCTGATTGGAAGTAGCTCCCTGATCATCGTTAATTGTATATGTAAATCCGGCCGTAGTGGTTTCTGAACCATCGTGAGTGAATGTAATGGTTCCGTCACCATTATCTATGCATGATCCGTTGATGGTATCAGAAATAACTATAGAAGACTGGTCGGGTGTACCGTCATTATCACTGAAATGATCTATCAGGTTGATATTTACAGAACTACCTTCGTTTACTGACAGATCAGTAATGTCGGTAACTACCGGTATATCGTTAACAGGTGTGACAGA
>JAOZOF010000186.1 GCA_029933425.1 Marinilabiliaceae bacterium | reverse complement strand
TTACACCAATGTTTGTTAAAGTAGTAGGAAAAGAGAACATTACTAAAAATGAATCGTATGTAATTGTGGCAAACCATCAGAGCCAGTATGACATTTTTGTCCTTTACGGATGGTTGGGCATTGATTTCAGGTGGATAATGAAAAAAGAGCTGCGTAATGCGCCGTTCATAGGATATGCAAGTGCAAAGGTGGGGCACATCTTTATCGACAGGTCATCACCGCTTGCGGCTTTAAAATCGATAGAGGAAGCAAAGAAGCAGCTCATAGACGGAACGTCGGTCGTCGTTTTTCCTGAAGGAACAAGGAGCCGTACAGGTAAGATGAGAAAATTCAAGAAGGGAGCTTTTATGATCGCTCATCAGCTTGAGTTGCCTGTTTTGCCTGTAACACTTGTTGGTACGAATAACATCATGGGGTCGGGATTTCTGAATGTAATGCCGGGTAAGGTGAAACTGATAATCCATGAACCCATTGATGTGAAAAAGTACAAGGACAAACCTGATGAATTAATGGAGATCACGAGAAATGTCATTGAGTCAGGATTAAGCCGTTAGATGTATTAATTTCAGAATTTATTATGTTTAGATCTTTTTTATTGTTACTCATAGCACTGTTCACCTTTCAGATAGTCACTGCCCAAAAACTCTCTACGAAATCAAAAAAAGCACAAGACCTTTACATGAAGGCTGAGAATGCTTATGTGCAGGGTGACCGTACCAGTGCTGTTACATACCTTCAACAGGCAATAAAGAAAGATAAGAATTTCAAGGAGGCATATCTGTTAATGGCTGACATCTATTTTGGCAGACAGGAGTTCAAGAAAGAGATAGAGATGCTGAGCAAGGCTATTGAGATAGATTCAACATATTTTCTGTCGGCTTATTACAACTTGGGAGTTGCCAATTTTTACCTGGGGAACAGAGAAGAGACCATTTTCTGGATGGAAAAATACAAGGATAAGACCAAAGGTAAGAGAGGTCGTTTGGATGCTGACAGATGGATAGAGCAGGCTGAGTTCGCTGATGAGGCAGTTAAGAATCCTGTTGATTTTGAACCTGTGAATCTTGGACCTGCGATCAACAGCGATTACGATGAATACTGGCCGAGCATCACTGCTGATGAAAGTTCAATGGTCTTTACTGTATTGGTGCCGAGGGATACCGCAAGGTTCAAACGGGAAAAGCTGCCTAAGACCTCACAGTTCTTTGGTGAGGATTTTTTTATGTCGATAAAGCATGACGGAGAGTGGACCAAAAGAAATCCTGTTTACAGCCTGAATACCGATGGTAACGAAGGAGCCCAATGCTTGTCGGCTGACGGAAACTGGATGTTTTTTACTGCATGTGGCAAGAACGGCTCTATGGGCAGCTGCGATATTTATTTTTCTTACAAAACTCAGGACGGTTGGTCAAAACCTGTTAATCCGGGACCTCCGCTCAATACCGCATACTGGGAATCTCAGCCTAGTTTTTCCTCTGATGGTAAAACGCTCTATTTTGCAAGTAACCGACCCGGAGGAAAAGGGATGAAAGATCTCTGGAAGGCAACGATCATTGGATTCAGGGAAGGTAACGTACCGATGTTCAGTAATGTGAAGAATCTTGGAGACCACATTAACACATCGGGTGACGAGAATTCACCCTTCATTCATCCCGATAACAAAACACTCTATTTCTCGTCTGACGGATGGCCGGGAATGGGAAGCATGGATCTGTTCATAACCCGCAGAGACAACAACGGTAAATGGGGTTTGCCTGAAAATCTGGGATATCCTATCAATACTGTTCATGATGAGATCGGACTTGTGCTCAATGCAAAAGGCACCAATGCATATTTCTCTTCCGATGGACTGCCGTCGAAAACAAAAGGAAAAGATATCTATGTTTTCAAAATGCCTGAAAAGTTAAGGCCTGATCCTGTTACCTATGTGAAGGGAAAGGTTTTCGACAAGGAGACAGGGGAAGAGCTGGAGGCAGAGTTTGTTCTAAAAAACATAGAAACTGACAGGACCGTAGTTAGTGCGGTGTCTGATGCTTATTCAGGTAGTTTCCTAGTGTGCCTGCCGGTGGGGCACAGTTATGCCTTAAGCGTTCAGAAACCGGGATATCTGTTCTATTCCGGGAGTTTTGATGTGAAAGATGCGAAGGATGTTGACAATCCACAACAACTCAATGTTTATCTTAGCCCGTTAAAACCCGGGGAGAAAATAGTTCTAAAGAATATCTTCTTCGCAACTGATTCATTCAGACTGAAAAAAGAGTCGTATGCAGAACTGAATACTATTGTTGATATGCTTAAGAAAAATCCGGAGCTGAAGATTGAGATAGGAGGTCATACCGATAATGTGGGGAGCAGGGAATACAATATCACTTTGTCGGAGAATCGGGCAAGATCGGTCTATGATTATCTTATAAACAACGGTATTGATGCGAAAAGACTCACTTACAAAGGATACGGTTTTTCAGAACCGATGGCGGATAATGATACTGAAAAGGGAAGGGCTAAGAATCGCAGGACGGAAATGAAAGTACTACCATAAAAAAAGCTGCCTTCCGGCAGCTTAGATCATTTATTCAAAAATCTTGATAGTGTATCCATCAGGATTTGCAGCCTGATAGGTTTTGCGAGGTAATCATCGCATCCGGCTTCCATACATTTTTCTCTTTCACCCGACATTACGTGGGCTGTCTGAGCAATTATCGGCACTTTCGGATCTATCTTTTTAATTTCGCGCGTTGCAGTGTAACCGTCAAGAACGGGAAGCTGCAGGTCCATCAGGACAAGATCGATATCATTCTCTTTAAATTTATCAATTGCTTCCTGTCCGTCCATTGCCCATACTATCTTGGCTTTGGTTTTGCGTAACGCCGCGTCAAAAAATATTTTGTTAGTGTCAATATCTTCAACTACCAGAATTACCTTATCTTCCCAATTCTGCGTTAACATGTTGTTTAAAGATCCGTTGTCGTTCATTTGATTTGTTATTGTATTAGGGTTGTTTATCAGTCCTCTAAAATATAGTTTGTTTATAAAATTTCCAAATTGGCAGGATGATGGAAATGCAATGTGCTTTCTTACGTAATTATTGTCGAAATTGTTTCATTTCTTCATAAATAGAGTTTACTAAAATATTATTTTCAGTGTCGTGTTTTAGTTCCCAGAACATTACACCTCCAAGGTTGTTGGTTTGTGCATAGGCAGTTTTTAGTTTTACCGACATAGCATCATCGTAGGATATAAAGATACTGTCATTGGGATTGTACAGGTAAGGTGCTTTCGCTATATCGTCCCAATGCCTGATAAAACCGTTCTTGTTCTCGTAATTATAATGGATCGTATTGTAAGTTATAGTTTTCCAATAACCTTTGTTGGCCTGGTACAATCCATGATCTTCAGGCGGAACACCTTTCCACCCTCTTCCGTAGAATGCGCATCCGATAACTACCTGCCGGGAATCGATACCCTTACTCAGAACAAAGCTTATTATTTTTTCGGCCGATCGGGGAGATTGTTTGTAATAGTTGAGAGCAGCCTTACTTTTAATATTGAACAATCCGACCTTGCCAAGATTGGTGTGATGTGCCGCCACGGGAGTATGCCCCCCTTCGAAATCATAGGTCATCATGTTAATATAATCGGCATACTTCAGAACTTTTTTTAGTTCTATATGATCGAAATATCTTTCCCAGCCCGCTGCCGCAAATGTCAGGGTATATACTTTCCCTGTCTTGTTCATGGCACTTCGGAGTTCCTTCATAAGCTTTGTGAAATTCTCTTTGTCTTTTTCTCTGTATGTGTTGCCAATACCGGGCAGTCCGGGGTATTCCCAGTCGATATCCACTCCGTCGACATTATATCTTTCAAAAAAATCAACAACACTCTGTACAAAGATGTTTCGTGTGGCAGAGGATGCTGCCATGTCGGAAAAGCCTCCCGAGCCGTCCCATCCTCCACAGGCTACCATGACCTTAAGATCAGGGTGCTTGCTTTTTTCTTTGACTATCATTTGTAACTTGTCATAGCCCGACGGGTCAGGAAAAACCATTTTATTGTTAATGACCTCGGTAAAAGAGATAATTATGTGGGTTAGTTTGTTCAGAGGTAATTTTTCCGGGGCAATATCATTTCCGGGAACATAATACGCCATTATAGCAAACTCATGAGTACCGGCTTCAGGTGTTGTGCTTTCGGATGAACAACTGATGAAAATGATCAGGATAAACGGTATTAATGAGAGGTTCAGATATTTCATTGTACAAAGATCAAAGTAACAGCAGTGAGTAGTTCCTGAAACTAAAGCATAATGTTAATATTTTATCCGCCAATTAACAAAGAATTAGAGGTTATCTTTCTGTTCAAGATCTGCATATTTGATGTGAAATGATTTTATATGTGAAACAGAGGTTATATATTTATCCTGATAAACCGAAAACACACAATCGAATAAATTCAGATCATGAATCATCTTGAAAGTGTCTTAGGCAAAAAAAACAACTGGTGGAGATACCTGGTAATGTTTTTAACAGTATTTTTCGTAGCTAATTTTATAGGAGTAATACCTCTTATAGTTACAATGCTGATAAAAGGGAACGGGAGCATTGCTTCTGCTGATATTTCACAATCCGGATTAGACAAGAATCTGATGTTTGCTCTGATGATCATTCCGTTCATCGTTTCATTGCTGTTCTTTATCTGGATGATAAAACCCTTGCACGGTCAGCCATTTAAGGCTGTGATAAACGGAACGAACAAGGTTAGATGGAAGAGGTTTTTTTATTCTTTCCTCGTATGGTTCATCATCATGGCTGTATATCTTGCTGTCGATATAAGTTTGAATGGCGATAATTTCACTTTTAATTTTTCGATTGAAAAATTCGTGCCGTTACTGCTGATCGCTTTTCTTATGGTGCCGTTCCAGACAACATTTGAGGAGGTAATGTTCAGGGGATATTTATCGCAGGGAGTAGCAGTGTGGACAAGGAACAGGATATGGGTTATTCTTATCCCTGCTTTTCTTTTCGGGCTGATGCATATCATGAACCCTGAAGTTGAAGAGTATGGTTTCTGGCTCACCATGCCGCAATACATTCTGATGGGACTTGCATTTGGCCTGGTAACGGTTTTGGATGACGGTATCGAGGTTGCAATGGGGGCGCATGCATCAAACAACATCTTTCTCAGTGTATTCGTCACGTTCAAAGGGTCAGTGCTTGATACTCCCGCGTTGTTCGTTCAGAAAGAGATAAATCCGTTAAAAGATCTGATCATGCTGATCATCTTCCTGACGGTTTTTGTGATAGTTCTTTACAAAAAATATAACTGGAATTTCAATATTCTGAAGAAACCTGTTGTTGCTGAAAAACTATTTGAATAACACAGAGACACAGAGGCACAGAGAAATCTGTTTACGGAATTAATAAACCGATTAATTGGGAAATTGAGTAGTTGAAGAACTTTTTAATAATGCATGAAACAAACCAAAGAACCAACCAACTAACCAACTAACCAACTAACCAACTAACCATTTAACACTTTAGCCATAGAACACCAGAACCATAGAGCCATATGACCCTTTAACCCTGTAACCATTTAACATTTAAAATTCCACATTGAACCAATTGCTGTGGGAACCTGAATAAGTAAAGAAGAATTTTACGTAAAGCCAGGGCACCATCGGCACCATAAGGTTAACACTTGTTCCTACCGCAAAAATAGGTTTTGTAGTATAGATATCGGCGTAAATATCTTTCCCGTTTCCCCAGTTCATGTAGACGGTATGTTCCAGTGCGAACCATTTTTTATTTATGTAGGTGAAACCTCCTCCTACATAGGCTGCATAGTAACCTTTTCCCGCTATCTCACCTTTCAGAATGCCTTTTACGTAACTTGAACCAAGGTTGTATTGCAGCGACGGGACATTGCTTGTTGTGTATCCGGTTCGGAAATATGAGCTGAACTGAACAATGGGATTAAAAAGTTTGTAGTATGATGCCGATAAACCAAATGACTGATAGTAAGGGCTTGCATTGTCCAGTCCTATCCCGAAAGAAGTTGCAACGGCTATTCTGTAACCATCCTTCTGATGGCGGATGTGCGTAACGGTTCCTATCGATTCACTAAATCCTAAAGCGAGGTAGTTCACTTTGTAGTCGGCAGGAGTTGGGATACCCGGTGTTACAAGCGTTGTGTCGGTCTTGTGCTGAAACAGGTTCCAGCTGAAATCGGGTGAAAAGGTGTATTTGAAATCTGTATGAAAAGGATTGCCTATACTCCCCGAAAAGCTCTTAAGTCTGTAGCCTACCGTTGATATCTGCTCTCTTTCGGAGTTGTACTTGTTGTTAACACCATAGCCGTATGACAGGTTTCCTGCAAGGGTCATATTCTTATACAACAGTTGTCGTGGAATGAATGTGCCTAAATGAAATGTTTGCCCGTTGGTTCCGGTTGAAAAAATGAATTTCAGTCTTATGTTCTTTCCCAGAAAGTTATGATCATCGACCCCGAGAGCAAGATTAAAATCTTTTTTGTTCCCTCTGAACGAAAGTATCGGAACAATAGTGAATGCATCTTTGGCAAAAATGGTAAGAACTGTTTTCTTGTTTTCCAGAGTGTCCACAGAGTATTTTACATCGGCAAAGTTATTGATGTTCCATAATTTCTTTATCGATTCTTCCATCATTTTTGGCGTAACTGTGTCACCGGCTTTGAATTCCAGCTCTTTCATCACGATCTTATCTTTTGTGCGCCAGTTCTTTTTTATGACAATGGAATCGATCTTTATGGGTGTGGTGATGGTCTGCCCCGACAATCCTGTAAAGGTCAAAAGAAAGAAGAATATGGGCAGAAGTCGTCGCATGTTCACCGGATTTGTTAAGCTAATTTAATACAGACATGATGTTAATGAAACTGTTAGAACGATTAAGGGATAAAATCACGTCATACGGTTTTTAAATACTTTTGATGATTAATGTACATGGGATAAACAGACGTTATGCGGGATGTTTGATGTGTTGGGTTTTATATAAATCTGACGGATATCCTCTGTAACTTGTGGTGAATTTTGGATATGTAAATATTCTACTTTAACTTGAATGATATTTGTATTCAACATTAATAGGCAAACAAATGAAAAGGCGTGATTTTATACAGATAGTTG
>JAOZOF010000028.1:20702-23474 GCA_029933425.1 Marinilabiliaceae bacterium | reverse complement strand
CCGTCCCGGGATTCTCCCATGTTCTGATGATCTCAAGTCTTTGCTTTTTCTCCTCCTCAGTTGACATTGCTCTTATCTTTTTGAACTCATCTTCGTACCACCAACGGTTGTTCAGAGGGTAGTCGACAAAATCGAGGATTGCTCCCCTTTCAGCTCCGCGGGCAGAATACTTTTTAACACTTGTTTGTAACCCTATCGATTGAAAAAGCTGCTCACAATAGTCGGGTATCTGTTTTCTCAGGTCAGGAGATACCGGGTTTCTTTCGGTTTCTGTGATCTTATTCAAAGCCAGATCCATTGCATTGTCAATGCCGGGTTTGTCAACATCAGCCAGTATCTTATTGGCATCTTTTTCAAGGTCTTTTTCAACTATCAGACGTCGTCTTTCGTATGCATCGTAGACTGCTCTCAGCTGCAGCATCTGCCAACGCCAGTTATCTTTTAGTTCGGGATGTGCTTTTTCAAGATCTTTCCAGAATCTTAATGTGGTTTCAACAGAGCCGTTGTCCTTTAACGGACCTGTCCAGTTCTTTTCGAGGGCAAATATTCCAGCCGATGCACTTTGGGCTACTTCAGGTTCGAAGAAATATCTTGCATAATCAGTAATGATCTCATTGATATCCTTGTCAGGAGCCCATCCGAGTGCACTCCATATCACTTTGTTCACATCGTCATGGCATCCGTCGGAATAAGTTACAAAACCATCGGAAAAAGGAGCATAGTCGTGAAACACCTTTGCATAGAATACCGGCATCGGATTTATTCCTTCCCTGCCTATGGTAAGTGCCAGAGCCTGGTCGAAGTTGTGAGGCGGGAACTGACAGCGTACGTTGTGCGTGATGTCAGGGTAGAGGCGGTGTTTGTACCGTTTGGGAAGACGGTAGCGCGTTTCGGCTTCATTGGGACTGCCCGGTCCTGAAACAACACCTTTTAACCATGTCGGCATATTATCGTCGATATATTTATAAAAATAATCCACCTGCTCTTCGCTGAATCCCTGTAACGAAAGCCATATCCCTGCATCGGGGTGATACTTTACAAGCTCTTTTTGCAGATCGCGGATGAAAGGCAATACATCACGCGGATGGTTATGCCCCGGATCGCCTCCGGGAATGAAAATATCGCTCAGATAGGGAATGCTTTTCAAAAGATCAACATGCTTCTTCAGTTCTGCGGCATACTCATCCTGCTTGGTGAGGTCGGCCTTTATCGGTGTCCAGATCCAGTAATACATACCGTAATCCTTACATATTTCGCTTATGGCTTTATCCATCTCTTCACGGCTGATCTTAAAATGAACACTTTTGTCTTCCTCTAAGGGAGGGATGTTCTCGATAGCATTGTTCCCGAACATGGCAAGGTCGCGGATATATTGCTCATATTGTTTAACGTCCCATGCGTCATACGAATTGGCAGTGTTACGGTAACCTAACTGATGGCCCCGCAAAGGATAGGCCGGCGATGTGGCGACATCTGTATTTTTAACGGCAATTGCACCTTTTGTCATGTTTGCCTTTCTCAGAAATTCTCCTATCCCGAACAGAACACCTCTTTCGTCGGCTCCGACGATCCATACGGAGTTGTCATTTTCACTGATCAGTAACCTGAATCCTTCCTCTTTATTTGCAGGTGATCCGGGATCTTTAACGGCAGGAACTTCTTTCCCTGAAACCTTTTTTGAGGAATTCAGACATAGCACAATGTTCATTCTGTCATCCGACCATTTAGCCGAAACGGGAAGGTCAATTGCGGTTCTTTTTCCTACTTCTTTCTGCAAAACCTTTATGCAGGTTTCCTTGAGAGGAGAGCTTAATTCTTTGGCAATGATAATTTGTGCCTTTTCAATATTTATTGAAGTTTTCTGTGTCTGTGCAACAACGAACAGATTCAGAAATATGGCATGGGCAGTAATGAGGAGCAATTTTGCTTTCATGAGTTTAATACATCTTAGTATGAAACATCCACAAATATAGCTCATTAATTTTTAAAACACGCCAATAACTACTTAGTGCTATGTTGTAAAAAGGACATAAAAAAGCCGCAGTTTAATTTTTCAAACTGCGGCTTACTATTAATTATTTGAATAATATCCTTATTTGTTAAAAATGTTTGCGGTTACTTTTACTGAAATTACAACTCCGTAAGTCACTGAAACTTCTGGTTGGTCAAGAGCTCCACTTATGACCACTTCCAAAGAGTGCTTACTGTCAAGAGCACTTATTACTTCGCCCCAATAGGTGCCTGAAATAGTCAATACAGCAAGGCCATTTGTCAGTTGTACATCCTGGACTTCTTCGGTAAAAAGAACATCTCCTGTTGATTCGTCTTTAATTTCAAGTTGACCTTGTTTTAGTACGGCATTTTTAGATATGTTTTTTACTTTAACTACTATCTTTTTTATTTCCCATTGGCGTATCTTCTTCCAATACTTGTTGATCTCACTATCAGATGTAGGATCGATAACTGCACTTCCTTCAAAAGCATATGAACGTTCTGATGCAGCCTTCAGATCGGTTGATGCTGCTTCCGGTTCAGACATTGTTACAACATCAGCTTTCAGATCTGCATCAAAATCAACGTCAGTGAGATCTTTAATTTTTTCACAAGAAGAGAACATCAGTAATCCACCTGCCAACAAAATACTTAACGAAACAATTTTTCTCATAATTTTAAATTTCGGTTTATAATTAATTAATTTATTGCATGAATATACACGCTAAACGTTAATATGTTTCGTTTTGATCAGAAATTATTATCAAGTGTTGTTTTTCC
>JAOZOF010000028.1:18936-20602 GCA_029933425.1 Marinilabiliaceae bacterium | reverse complement strand
TCCTCACCTGTTGTGCGTGAACTTAACTTTGCAATAAAAATGTTCATAGTACTAAATGAAAAAAATTAAAATAAAATGTTGAGTTAAAATTAGATAACTGAATTAACAGAGGACTTCAGGAAGTTCAATATCAATTCATACGGCGATCCGTTCAATCTAATATATACAAATATAAAACATCAAACGCAGATGTAAACATTTTCAGGGTGATTTATCACTTTTTTTATTCAAATTGTATAGCTGCCCTGAATCCCCACCTGCTGTAACTGCCATTCTCAAAACCTACGAATACACCAACACTCCCCATGAAGAATATCTGGGTTACACCATATCCTATCTCTGCATAGTTTTTAAAAAGAGGCTGAGTGAGATAGTTCCCGTAAAGGTTTTCAAGCCACAACCGGTTGCTCAGGAACGGAAGATATTTTAACAGAAGATATGGTGTGGTATATTGTACATGAGCTTCAAGAAATTTATCATTTGTGCTGTACCGGTAATCGTCGAGAAGAACAAAGACGTCATTCCAATTCTTTAGCATTACAGGTATTTGCGAAGTGTTAAAATGATAAAATTCCGAAAAGTGCATCTGATCATTTTTTGTAAAATAACCGCCTTTAACTTTCCAGCTGAACGAAGAAAATACTCCCCACTCTTTTTTCTGCTCAACAGAAGCCGTGATTACCTCATAATCCGATATGCTGTTGAGGATCGATCGTACCCCTCTTTCGTATTGAAAAATAAATGTGGGATAACGTGATTCGACCATTATCTTTCTGCCTTTCCATATCCTGTATTTGTAACGGGGAGTATAGCTCAATGACGCCCCAATCACAAACTCTTTTTGGTCGTTCAGGTTTGCATCTGTTATGGCAGGGTTTTCAGGCGTATTGGGAGCATACTCTTCGTTACCTCTGAAAATTGAGAAGTTTGTTACATTCTCAAGTCTTTTGAAATTGTGATATCCCAGACCGGCATTGACTCTCAGGCCATTGGTAATATCAATACCATTACTTACCGACAGGTAATTATCTCCATACAATTTCAGATAACTCTCTTTGAACAGTAAAGAAGACAATGCATTCAGAGTTCTGTCGATCCCGAGAAACCTGTTGAAATCTCTTGTTTCCTGACCAAAGTTCATGATAAGATATCCGCGTGACATACCGGCATACCTGAAACCTGTCTTTGCTCCCCAGTAAAGCTTTTGTCTGTTGAAAGAGTATCTGATGTGAGGGCTGAATCCAATATTTTTTACCGAATCAAGAGAGTATGAGAGTGAACCGCTTTGATTGTACGACCATCCGTCGACAGCATTGAAATCCGGTTGTTTCCATCCGATAAGGCCGTCGTAGCGTATCTTACAGGCAGAGTCACAGGCATAGAATCTTTTTCCCCATAAAAATGCGTTCATGAATTTGCCGAAGTTTGAACGTCTCTTTTTTGTTCCTGTTGTATCAGATGCTTCTGCTTTTTGAGCAATGATCAAAGAGTCCTTTACTTCAAAACTTTTCAGTTCATCGTTTGTAAGAGGAATAGGTCTGATCTCATTCCAGAACGAAGTATCCCTTTTAATGCTGTCTTTTTTTATTGAAAAATCGTAGTTTGATTTAACTTCCAGCGAGCCTGATTCATCTTTCGGGCGGGACTCTTTTTCTATCAGTCTTGT
>JAOZOF010000028.1:16810-18836 GCA_029933425.1 Marinilabiliaceae bacterium | reverse complement strand
TCGTTTTCGTAATCGATGTATCCGAGGTATCTGAACCTGTAATGAGAAAAGGCGTTAGGAGCAAGAGGGGAAATTGTGATATCTATGGTGGGATTGTAAAAACTGTTTGTGATATATCCCATGGGTGAACCGTCATCTGTACCGGGGAATGTAGAGTTGACAGAAACGACAACCTGTTTATACTTGTCGGGTGCATTGAACGTTATTTTGTTGTAGGATTCCACGGTATAAGTCTTACCTGCTTTTATCTTTTCACCGTTCACTTCGAGTTTATTGGCGATAAACCTTGGTATCTTTTTCATTACCAGAGTTCCCTTCAGGTACACTTCCGATTCGTAGTGCCCTGTCTGCCGCAGGTAATATGGTGCCATGCTTATGGCTTTTCGCATGATGGGGTAGGCGGGATCCTCACCTCCCGAATAGACCCTGACCTCCCGTAACCTGACCACCTGTTTTTTCAATACCACATTTTTCTCCGTAAAACCTTTTTTTACTTCAATGTCAAACTCTTTTCTCTCGAATCCCAAAGCACGGAAAACGACTTTGTATTTTCCCGGTTCAAGAGATATCTGGTAATATCCGGTTTCGTTCGTGGTAGTACCGGTTGTGGTCTTTTTCAGGAAGATGGTGGTGTAGGGAACAGGTTCACCTTTCTCGTCAGTAACAGTACCTTTAATTCCCTGCGGAAGGGCTTTGGCACTGATCAGGGAAATGAACAGTAACAGAAATAATGTTTTCTTGCTATACCACTTCATTGAAGATGTTGGGTTTGACGTTCTAAATATAGACACTTTACATTTATGTTTCACGTAGAGGTTCAGTTATTCTGTCTGATAAAATATTATTTAAAATATGCATAATGTCATAAAAAGATAACTTACCAACTCGTAATTTTGAAAAAAATAAAATATTAAACACCAAAAAATATAACAACAATGCCAACTATCTCAAAAAGAGGAATGAACATGCCTTCTTCGCCGATAAGAAAGTTAGTTCCGTATGCCGAAGAAGCCAAAAGAAGAGGTGTAAAAGTATATCATCTGAACATAGGACAACCTGATATCAAAACGCCTGAGATTGCTCTTGAGGCCATTAAGAATACTGATGTAAAAGTTATTGAATACAGTCATTCAGCCGGAATAGAAAGTTATCGCCGTAAGCTGGCGAAGTATTATCAGGGTTTAGGTATTGATGTGGACCATACCGATATGCTTATAACCACAGGCGGTTCTGAAGCTATAACTTTCGCATTTATGAGCTGTTTGAACCCGGGAGATGAAGTGATAATCCCTGAGCCGTTCTATGCAAATTATAACGGATTTACCACTGCGGCAGGAGTGCATGTAAAACCCATTGAGTCATACATCGAGGATAGTTTTGCACTGCCGCCCATTGAGAAATTCGAGGAGCTGATCACGGAGAAGACAAAGGCAATAATCATTTGTAACCCGAATAATCCTACAGGTTATCTGTATTCGGAAGATGAGCTGAACCGGCTTAAAGATCTGGTAAAAAAGTATGATTTGTATCTGTTTTCTGATGAGGTTTACCGCGAGTTCTGTTACGACGGGGAGAAGCATTTTTCTGCTATGCATCTTGAAGGCATTGAGAATAATGTTATCATGTTTGATTCTGTTTCCAAACGTTATAGCGAATGCGGAGTAAGGATCGGGGCTTTGGTGACAAAAAATAAAGAAGTTATAACCACTGCATTGAAATTTGCTCAGTCACGGTTAAGTCCTCCCACATTCGGGCAGATAATTGCCGAAGCATCGCTTGATA
Organism: Marinilabiliaceae bacterium; assembly: GCA_029933425.1. Lineage (GTDB taxonomy): Bacteria > Bacteroidota > Bacteroidia > Bacteroidales > Marinilabiliaceae > JAADEM01. The sequence continues at coordinate 17,054 of JAOZOF010000028.1, read as the reverse complement.
CTCCGGCATCATACTTTGAAGAAGTGCATGAGGAGTATATCGAACGTCGTAACTTCCTTGTTGAAGGATTGAACAAAATACCCGGAGTTTACACCCCGATGCCTAAAGGGGCATTTTACACTGTTGCCAAATTACCCGTTGACGATTCCGACAAGTTCTGTCAGTGGATACTAAGTGATTTCGATTATGAGAATCAGACAGTAATGATGGCTCCTGCAACAGGTTTTTATAGCACTCCCGGCAG
>JAOZOF010000028.1:2490-16710 GCA_029933425.1 Marinilabiliaceae bacterium | reverse complement strand
TCAAATAATTTTTCTACCTTTGCAGCAAATATTTTGGATGTGAATCTGGAGCTTTTCATTGCACGTAAGATAAGAAGCGGAGGGGTTACCGGTAAAAAGCTGGCCGGTCCCGTCACTAAAGTTGCCACGTTGGGTATCATTCTCGGCATGGTAGTCATGATCCTGTCACTGGCAATAGGTTTCGGGTTCAAAAAAGAGATCCGTCAAAAGATAATCGGGTTCAGCTCTCACATTCATATCATGAATTACGACTACAACCAGTCGTACGAAACAAATCCGATATCACCTGATTCAATACTTATAAATCAGATCAGGAATGTTCAGGGAGTGAAACATATTCAGAGGTTTGCCACCAAGCCGGGGATGATAAAGACCAAAGATGCCATTCAGGGGATCGTTTTAAAAGGCGTGGCACCCGATTTTGACTGGGGATTTTTTAAGAATATCCTGATCGAGGGCGATCTTCCTTTAATTAATGATTCAGTCCGCTCGAACGATATTCTGATTTCCAGGAAATTGTCAGAGATGCTTAATGTCAAAGTCGGTGATGATCTGCGGATGTATTTTTTGCAGAAAAATTTTATCACTCCGCGTGCCCGCAAGTTCAAGGTGAAAGGTATTTTTGACTCTAACCTGCCGGAGTTCGATAAGCTGTATGCGATAGTTGACATAAAACAGGTTCAGAAACTGAACAACTGGAATAAGGATCAGGTATCGGGACTTGAGGTGCAGATCGATAAATTCGAGGATATTGAGAAAGCAGGTGATGAGATCAGCGCTATCACATCATCATCTATCGATGAGAATGGTGTGATGCTCAGGACCAAGACCATCCTTGACATGCAGCCGCAGATATTCGGCTGGCTCGATCTGCTGGACATGAATGTTGTGGTCATTCTTGTTCTGATCATGATAGTTGCCGGTTTCAATATGGTATCGGGATTGCTGATACTTATACTTGAGCGTACCAACATGATAGGAATACTTAAGGCTTTGGGTATCCAGAACCGGTCACTGAGAAAGACCTTCCTGTATATGGCAACCTTCATTGTAGGGCGGGGACTCATTTGGGGAAACTTCATCGGAGTTTCGCTCTGCTTCATTCAAAAATACACAGGTTTCATTAAGCTTGATCCTGAAAACTATTACCTGGAAACGGTTCCCATTCAAATAACCATCTGGCATTTGCTGATATTGAACACCGCGACCATACTAATAACTTTGCTTATGATGCTCGGACCCTCATATCTTGCTTCAAAGATATCTCCGGTAAAAGCTATCCGTTTTGATTAAAGTGTTTGATTCCGTACATGAAAGTGTACGGTTGTGAACAATATCTTCAGATGTGATCTGAGATGTTAGATCTGAAAAATATTTTTTCGATCTGAACATCTATTAATATAGTGTGTTAGATATTAAGAGCGTATTGAAATATCAGAAGTTGTAATTCTGGCACGATATTTTCATGTATGTATATGCATCATAAGAAGTTTAGATTAATAAACGGGATTAACCGGGGTAACTCCCGGTTTTTTCTTATGCTTTTTTTTTCGTAAATTAAAGAGATCGATTCGATAAACTTTTACGGTTAATTTTCGTAACGTAAACTATGCAGGATACAATAAGAATATTGAAAAAACTTTTCAGTGAACCTTTACCCGGCATAACATCACAGCGACTGATGTCACCCACACGCATCTTTACGGGTGATAAATACCCTGATCCGAAAGAAGCGAAGGACAGCAGTGTTTTTATCCTGCTGTTTCAGAAAAATAAGGAGTTGTTCATTCCATTGATAAAAAGAACAGAGTATAACGGAGCGCACAGCGGACAGATAAGTCTGCCGGGAGGGAAATATGAACAAGGTGATATTACGTTACTTGAGACTGCTTTTCGTGAAACGAAAGAAGAGATTGGTATTCCTTGCGAAGATATCACGTTTATAGGAACATTGACCACTCTCTATATTCCCAATAGTAATTTTAATGTGGTCCCTCATGTGGGAGTGCTTTCAGGCGAACCTGATTTCAGGCTAAACAGCAGAGAGGTGGAAAGGATAATAATCCTGCCGTTGAAGGTGCTGGTTGATAAACATTTTGTTAAGCATTTTGAACGAACGGTGAATGGAAAAACTATACTGGCACCGTATTACTCTTTTGAAGAAAATAGGATATGGGGTGCCACTGCCATGATACTGAGTGAATTTGCAGAAATGATTAAACACTCATCACTCATGCATAAATCTGAAGATCATCTGGATCTTATCGATCGTTGAACTTTTACTTAATTTGTTTTCACTACATTTTTGTAATGCTCGTACCGTTCGAGTATCTCATTTACATACTGGTAAGGTTCTTCTCCCCGGCAATATCCGTATTTAACAACAGGGTCGTTGAAGAATTTTGGTTTTGATTTATTGAGCAGGTAATACCCGACATCATTCCATTTGGTAGGGTCTTTGCCGTATTTCTTAGCCAGACGCATGGCATCCTGCACGTGTCCTAATCCTACGTTGTAGGATGCAAGTACGAATTTTATCCGTTCATTCTGGTCAGGAACATCGTTTTTCAGTTTATCGTCCAGCCATATCAGGAATTTTAAACCTCCCGAAATATTTCTTTCCGGCGACTTAAGATCATCGGACTGAACGCCGAAAGTCTCTGCTGTTTCAGGCATTAACTGCATCAGTCCTACAGCGCCTGCCCAGCTTTCAACATCAGGCATGAACCTTGACTCCTGATAGATGAGTGAAGCTACAAGCCTCCAGTCAAGACCGTATTTCTTACTCTCTTTTTTTATCACATCATCGTAAACAGAGAATTGCCCCCCTTTCATTGAGTGAAATCCCTCATTTACTATGTGGAAAGATCTTTTGTTAAGATAATATTTCTGATAGATCCTTTTGAAACGGGCTGTTTTCTTGAAACTTTTCAGCCATTTGTTCACTACATCCTGCAGAGCCTGCGATTCCGGTCGCATTGCCCATGCAATTTTCTGAGGAAAACTTATCGGGGTTTCAACATCAATATTGTTGTAGTAGTTCTTATTGACCCTTGCAAGATTCTCGTCACACACGGTATACGATATCTCTCCGTTGGCCACAAGCCCAATCAGCTGTTCAACCTCATAATCGGGTATCTCTATAACATTGATGCTATCGCCAATCTCGTTCGACAAAGCTCTCAGTCTTTCGGCATAAGATGAATTTTCCTGAACATAGATCGATTTACGGGCAAGGTCAAGCTGATTTCTTATCAATGGATTGAATCCGGTCCTGTCTTTTGTCTTTTTCTTATCTTTCTTTCTTTGAACCAGTACCTGACGTGTATAAAACTGAGGCTCAGAAAAGGCAACCATCTTTGACCTGTTACGCGTTACGGTAAGGTTCATTGCAATAATATCAACCTTTCCGGATAAAAGATCATCAAAATTCTTTTTCACATCATTGGAGACAGTAATGTCAAGTTTCAGTCCGAGGTAGTTACTCAATTCCTGTAACATCTCAAACTGATATCCCATAGGTTTACCTTTGTAAATGAAATAATCAACAGAGTTGTATGCAGTGACTACTCTGAGCTTTCCCCTTGTTTTTATCTCATCAAGGTCGATCCTTTCAGGTTTTTCCGCATATTTTTTTGCGCCCTGTTTTTTATCAGGATTGCAATCCGATAAAATCAAAGCAAGTAAAAAAAGTAATATTTTAAAGTATTTGATCATATAATTGATACTCTTTCAAAACACACAATAACAGATAGTGTTTAGTTAATTTACGAAATAAGAAGCTTTTAGTTATAAAAATTCCATGAAACGCCGAATTTCATGCTCAGAGGATTCGCAGGATAGCCTGTCGTGTAAAAATAATCGTTGCCCATAAAACTTGAATTGAAATGGTCAACCTTAACGTATATTCTTGCTCTTTTAAGATGGAAATTCACAAAAGCATCGAAGAACGGATAATTACCTGTTTTTCTGATCTTTTGAGTGTGGAACTGTCCTGTGGCAGGCATGTACGTTGGAGCATAATACTTTGTATGATACCTCATATCGAATCCTATCTGGAAGGTAAGCACCTTGAACAGGATGTTTTCGTAATAGTTGGAACTGTAAGCAGTGAATTCAGGTAATGGCAGTACACTTGCATTACTTGTCTTTTGATATACCAGCTTGTTGATACTGTGAATTCTTGCCCAGATGAAATGTTTATTTGCCGCAATGCCTATAACCTGAATAAAACCGGTGGACTGATCCGGCAAAGCTTCATTGTTCCAGTAAATGTAATCATTTATCGAGCGGAATTCTGCACTCACCTCCAGGCGTCTTGTGGGTATTCTGATCCCTCCTCTGATCCTCAGTGTTTTCTGTGCGTTGAAATCATTATTCCACTGAAAATGATTCGAAAAATATTTATTCTGAAAAAGTTCAGGTGATATAATATACATTCCTCCGTCGGCAAATATTCCTGCCGTATCTTTCTTGCTTATCCTGAACCTGCTGTTAATGTTTCCCGTTATCTCGGTATCTCCCACGCGATAACCCTGGAAATAAAACCTGATCCCGGCATTCCACCAGAAGTTCTTTCCCAGATTCTTGAATATCTGGCCTCCGAGGTAGGATGTTACAAGCGTAGTGTCCTGACTCCTGTAATGCGGGATATACTCCCTGTCATCGGGGTCATAGTACGGAGCGGCAGGCATCCGGTAAAAACGTATGGCATTTGCCACAAAAGCTCTTAATCCGAACTTCAAAAGCGAATTTGCTTCCTCATTTATCTTAAGCTGAAAAGTGTTGATTATCTGATGGAATCTTACCGAGTCCATGGTCTGAAGAGAATCAACATAGATGTTCGGATAATAAGGGTCGGTCACCGAAGGAGGCATATACTGCGGAAGATCGCTGATAGAATATATCCGTTTATCATGTTCGTACTTTATGGAATAGAACATTGTACTTACCGGTAATGTTTCAGGTTCTTCGTTGAATTCAGGTTCTTCCTGTTCGGCCAATGGAGATGTGCGGTTTTTAAGAGAGTCAATATCAAGACCGGAGATATTTATACTGTCAGGCATCATAACCGGTATTGATGCAGAATCGGGTTGAAGATCATAAAGGCTCAGAGTATCAGGTTCAATAATGAGTGAATCAGGTAATGTTCCTGTTTCCTTTTTAACCTTGATCCTTCCTATTCCGAATGACTGGCTGACAAAGATCTGGATGTTGTTGAGTTTGTTTACTGCCGTAGTGAAATTAACAGGTATGTTCTCAGGTTGCTCAAAACCGTAATTTTCTTTATGCAAAAGAAAATCATCGTTTATTATTCCTCCGTTCTCTGCCTGTTTAATGTTATTGAACAAAATGAAATAGTTTACTCCGTATTTTTCTCCTGAATAACTCCCGAAAAGTCTGACATTCTGGTTTCTGACATTCTGCGCATCGTAATGCCCGACCGCAGAATTCAGCATGTATTTGAACCCTACATTAAAATCTTTATTTACATTTTGAGTGAACAATACATTTACAGCTTCTTCAGAGCGACGTTTTGGTCCTCCGAAACCGTAAAATATGTTGGAGTAAGGTGTTCTTGTGTTATAATAGTTTATATCTTTCTCCGTTGGTATCCAGTATTGCAGTGAATTGTAAAAAATAAAATAATTGCGCCACGATCTGTCACTTAATATTTCAGGCAAATAAGGTGCTCCGAGATTTCCTGTAGATATGTTTGATATACTTTTTCTGTAAATAGGATTATGTATCTGAACTCCTGTGGTTAGGGTATCAACAATTACTGTATCTGCGAAGGTGTAATCATCGATCATTTTCCACGTTTTCACCTCCTGCTTTATGTCCGGCCCTTTTTCTTCTTCCTGCATTGACTGCCGTGAAGACCCTGACCGGTTTCCCAAAGGATTTTGTCCCCTCGGGTTTTGTCCCATGGAATTATTCCCAAATATATCATGCCCCTGTCCGGCAGAAACAAGCGGGAAGAACAGAACAATTAAAAATATCAGAACAATATTCTTCATTGTTGGCAAATATAGCCATAAACTTTACAAAAGTTGAAATTTGCGACTATACTAAATTGCTAAAAAATGAAAAAAATATTGTTGTTTTTTACTTATCGGATTTGAAATTATACAGATAGAGCATCTTGTGAAATATCTCCGTATTTTCGTAAATGCCTCTGAATAGTTCGGCGCCGGGACCGAAAGCAAACACAGGCACCATTATTCCGGTATGCCCTCCTGTTGAAAATCCTCCTTTGACTTTTCCGGTTTCAATATCAATGCCATGGTTGCTCAGTCCGCCTGTTTCATGATCGGCAGTTACTATAACAAGAGTGTTTTTGTGCTTTGCTGCATATTCGAGCGCTACACCTATTGCTTTATCAAAATCAAGCATTTCCATTGTAATGTAAGCAACATCGTTCTGATGTGAAGCCCAGTCTATCTGAGACCCTTCTATCATCAGGAAAAACCCGTCTTTAGCATCTTTGTTGAGCACCTTGATGGCTTCCTCTGTTGCATCGGTAAGCAGATTGCCGCGCTTGGGCAGGGGTGGATTATGTTTGGGAGCTGTCAGTACGCCTAACTTACCTTCAATATTGTCAGGCACGCTGTCCAGGCATGTGTACATATTGTATCCTTTTTTTTCCAGTTTTTTGATAAGATCCCCTTTGTCGCTTCTGTTGGCAAAGAAATCATAACCACCTCCTATGAAGACATCAATTCCGCTGTTAACAAGCTGTTTTGCTATTTCTTCGTACTCTCCTCTGTCGGGAGTGTGAGCCACAAAGGATGCGGGAGTGGCATGAGTTATTGCCGAGGTTGAAACCAGGCCTGTTGCTTTCCCGTTTTCTTCGGCGATCTCAAGTATTGTTTTTACCTTTTTGCCGTCAGCATCAACGCCAATATGATGATTGTTGGTCTTTACACCGCAAGCAAGAGCTGTTCCTCCTGCAGCTGAATCGGTAATGTAATGGTCGGCACTTTGTGTTTTGCTGAAACCGATATCCTTCATGTTCACAATGTTCAGCATACCTTTGTTGGCAGTAATACCCATGAAGACCTGCGCCACGCCCATCCCGTCACCAATGAGCAGAATGATGTTTTCAGGCTTCTTTTTGAATTTTATCTTGTCGGTATCGTATGTCTTAACATCATGGAAGTCTTTGTTTTCGTAAATGAGCTTCTCATGTTTGTCCTTGTAGTTCTCCTGTCCGCTTACTGCAGTTGTTGCAAAAACAACAACCATCATTAACATTAAAATCTTTTTCATTTGTTTATTTTCTTGTTTTATTTATCTCTCTTATGTAACAATATCTTTGCCAAACTATGTGAAAAAAATATAAAACCAATCTGCAAATCATGATAAATCTTATTTATTCAGAATAAAATAAAAACTTATATTTACAGCCAAGTATTTAAATATTAATTAAAAGCATTAAGACAAATGAAAAGAATTCTATCGTTTTTCCTTGTTGTAAGTCTGCTTCTTAGCACTGTAAGGGCTGATGAAGGGATGTGGCTGTTGCCGCTTATAAAAAAATTAAACATCAATAAAATGCATGAGATGGGGCTGAAGCTTTCGGCTGAGGACATCTACAGCATTAATCATAGCAGCCTGAAGGATGCAGTAATAATATTCGGCGGAGGATGTACCGGAGAATTGGTGTCCGACCAGGGACTTATTTTCACCAACCATCATTGTGGCTACAGTTCTATTCAAAAACTGAGTTCAGTTGAGCATAACTATCTTGAAGACGGGTTCTGGGCTAAAAGTATGGAAGAAGAGCTGCCTGCCCCGGGTCTGACGGTCAAATTCCTGAAGTACATGGAAGACGTGTCCGATCAGATCAATAAAGAGTTGAATGACAAAATGACCGAAGAAGAGAGAAATGCCAAAATACGTGAAATAAGTAATGAGATCACTAAGAAAGCTACTGACGGTAATGATTATCTGGCAAGTGTTGAGAGCTTTTTTGCCGACAATCAGTTCTATCTGGTCGTTTACGAAGAGTTCAAAGATATTCGTTTTGTGGGTGCACCTCCATCGTCAATAGGTAAATTTGGTTTTGATACCGACAACTGGATGTGGCCCCGTCACACAGGTGACTTCAGTATTTTCAGGGTTTATTGCGGACCTGACGGTAAACCGGCAGAGTACTCGCCTGACAATAAACCTCTCAAACCAAAACATTATCTCCCTGTTTCTATTAAAGGAGTTGAGAAGGATGATTTTACTATGACTATTGGATTTCCGGGCAGTACATCACGCTATCTAACTTCATGGGGTATTGAAGAGCGAATGAATATTGTAAATGAGGCAAGGATCAAGGTAAGAGGTGTTAAGCAGGATATCTGGCAAAAAGACATGCTTTCTGATGAAAAGATCAATATTCAGTATGCTTCAAAATTCTCACGTAGTTCAAACTACTGGAAGAACAGCATCGGGATGAACAAAGGGCTTAAAAAACTAAATGTGATAACCAAAAAACAAGCTATTGAAAAAAGATTTGCTGAATGGGTAAATGCAGATCCGGAAAGAAAAGCGAAATACGGCGATGTATTGGAAGGATTAAAAGAAGGATACGCAGCGAGGGCTCCGTACCTGCGTGCTCTCTATTATCTTAGCGAGAGCTTAATGCGCGGAACAGAAGCTTTTAGCTTCTCTCAGGCTGCCAGCGGTCTTGAAGATGCTCTTAAATCGGGCGATAGTGATAAGATAAATTCTGCCATTGAGAAAATGAAAAAACGCGGCGAATCTTTCTTCAAGGATTACAGTCCCAAAACTGACGAGAAGGTAATGGCAGCCATGCTTAAACTTTATCACGATGATATCAGCAGCGAATATTATCCTGAGATATACAATACCATTGAAAAGAAATTCAAGAACAACTTTAATGCTTTCAGTAAGGTGGTATTCCAAAAGTCGATATTTACAAGTGAAGAGAGGTTTAATGCTTTTCTTGCAAATCCTAAACTGAAAACACTTGAAAAAGACCTTGTGTTCAAAGGGGAAAAGACTATCCGTGATGAATACATGTCTCTTATTTCGAACCTGAAAAAAAGTTCGATCCAGATCAATAAGGATAATCGCCTGTTTGAAGCCGGCCTGATGCAAATGGCGCCCGAATTGATCCGTTATCCTGATGCTAACTTTACAATGCGTTTAAGTTACGGTGTTGTAGGTGATTATGAACCTCGTGATGCCGTGATATATAAAGATCACACAACACTTAAAGGGGTTATGGAAAAAGAAGACCCGAACAACTTTGAGTTTATCGTTCCCGGAAAACTTAAGGAACTGTACAAAGAAAAGGATTATGGACGGTATGCTGACAAAAAAGGCTATATGCCGGTTTGTTTCACAACCAACAACGATATTACCGGTGGTAACAGCGGAAGTCCTGTGATCAATGCTAACGGAGAACTTATAGGTCTGGCATTTGACGGTAACTGGGAGGCTATGAGCGGCGACATAGCTTTTGAACCCGATCTGCAAAAAACCATTTGCGTCGATGCACGCTATGTACTGTTCATAATTGATAAGTATGCAGGTGCCAAAAACCTGATCGACGAATTGACAATAATAGAATAAATTTCAAACAATCTTTAAAGCGGCTCTGATACGGGTCGCTTTTATTTTTTTATGTATATCCGTATGCTTATCCATAAAACTAAAGTTAATGTTCACAATCAATTCGTTTACCCCGACCCTAAAAGGAGCGAATTGATTGTTCTTGTTCCCTTTAGGGTAAGGGTGATCAAGAATAATCAATTTGCAGATTAGGTAATTATACGGATAATCAATAATTTTTTAGAAATGTTTTAAAATGAAAAAAAGAGATCTTATTCTGACCCTTTCGCTATTCCTGCTTATATTGGCAGGATGTAAGTCGGACATAAAAGTACCTTTTGACAGTACGAATATATCTTACATGGGACGTATCGATACTTCAGGGAATGCAGCAAGGATTTTCTGGTCGGGAACATCTATTAAACTGGCTTTTGAAGGAAGTTCAGTGTATGCCGACCTGAAAGATGAAAAGGGTGATAATTACTTCAATGTAATTATTGACGATGACAGTATTACAATTCTGCATCCCGACTCTGTCAGGAAAAAGTATCTGCTGGCAGATAACCTGGGGAAAGGTGATCATACCGTTGAGATATTCAAACGAACAGAATGGACAAAAGGGAATACTGATTTCTATGGTTTTGAAGTGAAAGGGAATGCAAGGATATTGCCTTCCGATAACGACAGAGAATTGAAAATTGAATTTTACGGTAACTCCATTACTGCCGGTTATGCCGTGGAGGATTATTCGGGCAAGGACAGACCCGACAGTATCTATACCAACAATTACTACAGTTATGCTGCTGTAACAACAAGGGAGCTTAATGCCGATTACAGGTGTATATGCAGAAGCGGAATAGGCATAATGATCAGCTGGTTCCCGATGATAATGCCTGAAATGTATTACCGTCTCGATCCTGCCGACCAGGAAAGCAAGTGGGATTTTTCACTTTATACCCCTGACATTGTTGTTGTAAATCTTTTTCAGAATGATTCATGGTTGGTGAACATGCCTGATTACCCGGAGTTCAAACACAGGTTTGGAACAACTCCTCCGAAAAAGGATTTCATAGTTGATTCTTACAGAAATTTTGTTTCAACGTTGAGAGACAAGTATCCCGATGCAAAGATCGTATGTATGCTGGGAAATATGGACATAACAAAAGAAGGTTCGCCATGGCCCGGTTACGTTAAGGAAGCTGTGGAGCAGATGAACGATAAAAATATTTACACTCTTTTTGTCCCTTACAAAGGCACCCCGGGGCACCCGAAAGTGGAAGAGCAAAAGATAATGGCAGACACTCTTGTCAACATGATAAAAAGGATACTGTAGGTTCAAATAAGTATTGATGGCTGAAAGAACACAAACAGACAAACTTCCTCCTTTGCAAAAGCGGCTTTTTGCCTTCCTTGTTGATGCGGTGATAGTTGCTGTTTTGGTTTTTATTCCTAAAGTCGGTTGGATATTCGGATTGATATATTTTCTCGGGAAGGATGCTATGCCCTCTCTCAAGGGCCAAAGTGTAGGTAAGAAGTTATTTAATATCAGGATACTTACAACCGGAACAAATGAGCCGCTTTATCTGCATCCTGAAAAATCGGTTACCAGAGGCCTGATACTTCTGATACCTGTTGTGAATGTGATAGATATTCTAAGGCTCATGGTTAAAGGGGAACGACTTGCCGACAAATGGACTGAAACGCATGTGGTGGAAGAGAGTGCAAAATGATATTACACTACTCACTAAAAGTATTGTTTTTAGCTTTTAATAAGAGGAGTTTATTTCGTTCCTACGGAACTATGTTTCTTCGTATGGTCTTTTATTAGCAAGGGATTAACATCCCTTGTTATAAAATATCCTGCCTCCGGCAGTTGTATTAGTCCCGGAGGGACGATATGTTCTAACAAGGGGCGATAGCCCCTTGAAAAAAGGCACCAAATGAATAATATGTTCCGTAGGAACGGCATAAAATAATCTTGGCAGTTGGGATTCTGAGTGATGTTTTACATTACTCCCTGTCATTCAGAAGAGGAAGCTCGATGTAGAAGGTAGTGCCCCTGCTTTTTGTTGAGGTAAACCAGATCTTGCCTTTCGAGTTTGTGATGATATTCTTTACGATAGCAAGGCCAAGTCCCATGCCGCTGCTTTTTGTAGTGAAGTTTGGCTGGAATATTTTCTCCTTAACATCATCCGGCATTCCTGTTCCGTTATCGGCAAAGGTTATCTTTACCTTTTTGTCACCGGTTTCCACTTTGATCCTCAGAATTCCTTCCCTGTTTTTGGGTATTGCCTGCGAAGCATTCTTTATCAGGTTATTAAAAACGCTTACCATCTGGTCGGGGTCTGCATATATCCATACGGGTGTTGTAGGATCGAACTCTTCGATGATCCTTAAGTCTGGAGTCTTCTTATGAAGATCACAAGTGTTCTTTAATTTTGATATCAGATCCATACGCCCGCGTTTGGCAACCGGCATCTTGGCAAAGTTGGAGAATTCGGTCGCAATTACCGACAGCTGATCTATCTGTTCGATAAGTGAATTAGTCACCCGTTCGAGGTATTCGTCGAAGTTGTCCACGTTATCTTTCCATGCCCGCTGAAGATACTGAACATGCAGTTTCATGGGTGTCAGCGGATTTTTTATTTCATGGGCTATCTGCTTGGCCATTTCGCGCCAGGCTGTTTCTCTCTCGGTCTGCGCCAGCTTTTCGGCGCTCTCGGCAAGTTCATCCACCATGTGGTTGTACACAGATACCAACTCACCAATCTCATCTTTACGTTTGTACCCTATCTTCTCATTTTTCTTGCTTAACGACACTTTTTCCAGTCTGCTCTGTATCATCGACAAGGGGTATGTTATCCTTTTTGCAACTACAACAGCCAGACTGATAGCTATCAGGACGAATATCAGATAGGCATTGATAACGGCAACAACAAGTGACGATATCTGCTCTCTTAACTCGTCGCTTCCCACAAAATATGGAATGTTCAGATAGGCAAGCGGCTCGTTGTTCCCGTTTAGTACCACATCGTAAGCCGAAACATACTTAAGTGAACCGATATGCTCTTCATGTTTGAATTCAACCTTTTTATTTACTGACATCTCGTAAAAAGCTTTTGGGGACATTAGCCGGCCCGTTAATCCTTTTACGTAAAGTTCGGGTCTTGAGGATGCAATCAGATGGCCGTCAAGACTGAAAAGATTGATGTCGCAGAAGAATACATTTGAAAATTTTTGCAGTAAAGGCTGAAGATAGTTACGCATTTCGTAAGTTACCTTTTTCTCCCTGGCCAGTTTTTGTTCCACTTCCATCAAAACAGAGGTCAGACGCTGGGACAGTATTTCATCATTCTTTTTCTTGAACTGGTAAATGGAATAATAGACGGAACTCACCCCGATTATCAGAAGCAATACAAGCACCAGTCCGATAAGGGCTATCTGTATCCGTTCCTGTATCGAAAGATGAAAGAACGGAAGACCCTTTTTGATCTTTATTGTAATAAGCGTAATAACTGCAAGGAGAAAAAAGGCAATGAAAAATATGGAAAAACCTATCACAATATCGGAGAATGAGACCTTTGCACGTGACAATACTATCAGAACATTCTTATCGGGTCTGTAAACGAGATGACTCTCTTTGGCCGTTTCAACATAATATTTATCCCCGTTACCATTTTCAAAAATATCACTGCTGACTTCGTACTCGAACTTTCCGTATTGCTTTGCGAGATGGCCGTTCACATATTTTGCGTAGGCGTAAATCTGATCTACCTCGAATATCTTTCTCTCTCTTTCGCTTTTCAGAAGCTCAGGATATCCAAGTCCGATGAAGACAGGTTTTGAATTTATCTCGATGTAAAGATTTACCTCGTAATCCGGATTATCTTTGAAATATCCGAAAACTCCCATGTAGGTTACACTTCCGTTATCGTTGTCGAGAAAATAAAAATGTTTTGTGCCTGAAACAGTATCGCCGAACTGGGTTATCAGTTCATCGAAGTAATTATAACAGTTGAACCTTTCTCCTGTTTCTTCTATCATCAGGTCGCCGCCCGGCCAGCAGGGAACAATCTGCAGCTCATAGCGGCTCATGTAACCTACAAAGTATTTTTTCTCGAGATACTCTTTTATCTTTTCAGGCGAAAACTCTTCAACTTTCAACATCTTTTTCAGATCGTTGTCTTTTTCAATGTATGGTTCCAGCCCTTTCAGGTACATTTCGGCCACAGGGTCTTCCTCTCTTACAAGTCGGAATGACAGATTTTCTATCAACACCTCTCTGCTTTTTCGTTCTTTTTCCACATACAAACGAATAAGAGTTACGGTTATGTACAATGAGAATATCAGTATCAACCAGATAAAAATATTGTAAGAATGGAGCTGTTTCTTTTTTTTGTGAATAACTGCCAGTATCAGACTTACCACAAAGAACAAAATGAATTCAACATCGATAAAAGTGAATCTGAGAGCCGTAGAAACAGCAATCCCCGAAAGAGATAATATCGAAAAGATCAGGATCTGTGTCCTTAAAGGAATATGCCTGCTGAATTCTGAAATTACTTTCTCGGCAAAAAACAGGAAGGAGAATAATAAAAGTGTGATCGTTACTATTTTGGATACGGCTGTTATGTCGAGATCGGTTAC
>JAOZOF010000028.1:0-2390 GCA_029933425.1 Marinilabiliaceae bacterium | reverse complement strand
GCAAAAAGTACCGGGGAGAAAAGTTCATTCATCCCGGATAAACGGGTGGCGTTGAGATTTACGAACCCCCAGTATAACAGGAATAGAGCTGTTGCGATAATTACAAAAGCATAATTTCCGGTTTTGGAGACAAGATATTTCAATGTGGAGCCTAAAAACAAAAGTGTTCCGATCAATGCTATGATAATGAATAACAGACCCGTTTTTGCTGTTTTAGTGGTGCTTAACAGTGTTTGATTCTTCACAAGGCTGAACAGGTACTCTCCGTTCTTATCAAAAATTGCAATGCCTTTATCGGGTGAATTTGTAACTATTTCAGGGTTGGATGATACTTTGAATCTTTTACTGAAACTGTTTTTCAGGAACTTGTTCTGATACTCATACTCCTGTTTTATTCTGAACAATCCTGCATAAACATGGTCTCCGAACTGTCTTCTTTCTATCAAATACCATCCGTTCTTTAACCTGATGATCCTGCTTCTGAATATCCTCCCCTTTTCATCTGTAACAGGAACCGAAGCATCCGACCATCCGATCAATGTATCTTTGTAGTAAACAAAATATGAGAATTCATCATCTGACAAGGAATTCATTAAAGAGGGAAGCGCGGCTTCGTTTTCAGAGATTTTTTTGTGGATCAACAAAATATTATCGACCAACTCCTTGTCTGCTTCCTGTAGCACCCTCTCAAAATGTTCTTTGTCAACATGCAAAGATCCGTTTTCGTGACCATACAAAGAGATCAATACTCCACCGGTCCAACCTGCCAGTGATATGACCAGGAAGATAAGAGGAAGTATGATTTTTTTGTGTTTGGAACCGGAAGAATTCATTTATGAAGTGCGATGATTTAAAATTACTTTAAATATATTTTAGTTTACATGCAAAAAAAATGCCTATTCAGTCGTGATGATAAGGTTCGTTCCGAATAATTGTCATTGCCCTGTAAATTTGTTCAAAAAATATCACCCTTACAAGCTGATGTGAAAATGTCATTTTTGAAAGGGATATTTTATCGTTGGCAACTGAATAGATATCATCCGAAAAACCGAACGGGCCTCCAATGATAAAAACAACTCTTTTTATTCCTGATATCATACGTTTTTCAATGTAAGAAGCAAATTCGCGTGATGTGAAGTTTTTTCCTTTTTCATCCAGAAGAACTACGTGATCGCCCGGCTGTATGTTTTTCAATAATAATTCGCCTTCCAGTATTTTTTGTCTTTCCTGTGTCAGATTTTTACTATTCTTAATATCAGGTAGTTCAGTGTACTCAAAAGGGATGTAGTATTTCATTCTCCCCAGATATTTTTTTATTCCTTCAGCAATGTATCTGTCATCTGTTTTGCCTATTACAAGCAGTTTTATCTTCATAGATATTAAAGTTTTATCCACATATAAAAATATGGTTTAATTTTTGTAATTGATTATTTTTACGGAAATAATTAAATCAACTGTATATTTTTGTGCATATTTATACTTTAAAACAATCCTGTTTACAATGAAAAATATTCTAAAAACGGTTGCTTTTACATTGTCAGTTCTTATTGCATTTGCTTTAAATGCTGATGCGCAGAGTAACAACAGCCTGCCTCAAGGCATCGTTTCAGCTACAGGAAATGGAAATGCCGATAAGCTGGCTTCTTATTTTAATGATAACATTGAGCTTGTTTTGCCGCAAAAGTCCGGAATATTCAGTAAGTCGCAGGCACAGATGATATTGAAAGAGTTTTTTACCAATAATCCACCGGCATCCTTTAAGATCATCCATCAGGGGAGTAGACAGAATGCCTCTTTTGCAATTGGAAATTACAAGTCGGGAGGTAACGTTTACCGATTTTATTTTTTAACAAAAAAGACGAACAACAAATTGTTGATTCATCAATTAAGGATCGAAAAACAATGACGGAACAACTTATTGAAGAACTGATCGATCTTGCGATCAGGGAAGATATTGGCGACGGAGACCATTCATCACAGTCATGTATTCCTGAAACAGCTCAGGGAAAAGTCCAGCTTCTGGTGAAGGAAGAAGGTATAATTGCAGGATTGGAGATTGCGGAAAAAGTTTTCAGGAAAATTGATCCGGAGGTAAAGATCGAAGTATTCATTAAAGATGGCACAAGGGTAAAACCCGGAGATATAGCCTTCACGGTTGAAGGAAAGGTGTGGACTTTGCTTAAAACAGAACGCCTTGTTCTGAACATAATGCAACGGATGAGCGGTATTGCTACTCGTACAAATGAATATGTTAAGAGGCTTGACGGATTGCACACAAAAGTTCTTGATACCCGCAAAACAACACCCGGAATGAGAGTCCTGGAAAAAATGGCAGTAAAGATCGGTGGTGGCGAAAATCATCGAATGGGTCTTTACGACATGGTGATGCT
>JAOZOF010000468.1 GCA_029933425.1 Marinilabiliaceae bacterium | reverse complement strand
GCCGGGTTCGTAGTATTTGTTTATGATATCTATCGGGTTCATAATTTTGTTTCTCGCTAAGATGCAAAGGCGCAGAAAATAATTCTTTTGTAGTAGGAATGCACGGCCCCCGAAATTATCGGGGCAGGCAGTGCGTTCCTACAGTTAATTATTTATGTCTTCTTGCCAACTCCCTTGCAAGGTCTTCTATGCGGTAGCCTTTGTATGTCAGCAGCACTATCAGGTGATACAGGAGATCGGCACCTTCGTATATAAAGTTCTCGTCATCGTTTGCCATTGCCCCGATGATGGTTTCTACGGCCTCTTCACCTACCTTCTGTGTTATTTTGCGTATCCCTTCTGTGAAAAGTGAAGTTGTGTACGATCCATCGGGCATCTGCTCTTTGCGTTTGTCGATAAAGTCCTGCAGGTGTTTGAGGAACATGATGTCATCTTTCTTGTTGGTCTCATCCCAGCAGGTATCGGAACCTGTATGGCAAACAGGACCAATAGGGTTTGCCTTTATCAGCAGACTGTCGTCGTCACAGTCAGACGAGATGGAAACGACATTCAGGAAGTTGCCCGATGTTTCTCCTTTTGTCCAGAGCCGTTGCCTGCTGCGACTGAAAAAGGTAACACGTCCCTCTTTCTGGGTTTTCTCCAATGCTTCGCGGTTCATGTAACCGAGCATCAGCACTTTGTTTGTATCGTTGTCCTGTATCACAGCAGGTACAAGTCCGTCAGGTGATTTGTCAAAATTTACGTTCATGATATTAATAAGTTGAATAACACTGAGGCACGGAGACACAGAAATTTTTATTCATTTTCATTGCTAAAAAGCAATTTATTTCTCTGTGCCTCTGTGTTAGTTTTATAATCTTACTTCTATTCCTTCGTTTTTCAAATATCTTTTCAGATCGGGGATGGCGATCTCTTTGTAATGGAAGATGCTGGCTGCTAATCCGGCATCGGCTTTACCGGTGGTAAATACCTGTTTAAAATGTTCCATGTTACCGGCACCACCCGAGGCAATAACCGGGATTGACAACATATCCGAAAGCTTTGCAAGAGCCTCGTTGGCAAAACCTTGTTTTACTCCGTCATGGTCCATACTGGTAAAAAGTATCTCTCCGGCACCGCGATCTTCGGCCTCTTTTGCCCAAGGGAACAGACGTTTTTCTGTTGGTATCCTGCCGCCGTTCACTGTTACCACCCACTCATCGCCCTGCAGCTGTTTTGCATCAATGGCTGTGACCACAAACTGACTTCCGAAGTGTTCTGCCATGTCGCTTATCAACTGCGGGTTTCTCACTGCCGATGAGTTGATCGATATTTTATCAGCTCCGGCATTCAGTAATGCATCGGCATCTTTCAATTCACTTATGCCACCGCCAACTGTAAACGGGATGTTGATGTGACGCGCTATCCTTTTCACGAGGTCAACAAATGTCTTCCGCCCCTCGTGAGTTGCAGTGATATCGAGAAAAACAAGCTCATCGGCTCCCTGTTCGGCATAAAAAGCCCCCAGCTCAACCGGATCACCCACCTCCTTTATCTCTACAAATTTTATCCCTTTTACTGTTTGTCCGTTCTTTATGTCAAGACACGGTATTATTCGTTTTGCTAACATGCATTTAGTTGTAAAGTTCCAAGTTTGAAAGTTGAAAGTATTTTGAGTTAACCCCAGATAAACAATTCAACATTTCAACAGTTAAACGCCGGTCACACAAACCGCTCCAGTTCTTTCAATGAAATTCTTCCTTCATATATCGCCTTGCCTAAGATCACCGCAGGAATTCCTGCTTCCTGAAGCTTTTCGATATCCTCAATACTGCTAACCCCTCCGCTGG
>JAOZOF010000467.1 GCA_029933425.1 Marinilabiliaceae bacterium | reverse complement strand
TCTCAACTGCGCGGCTGTCGCACCAGATGATCGATGGTCTTATCACATTACGGTCCTTATCCGCAAGTACAAGTCCGTGCATCTGATAACTAATACCTATGGCTCCGATCTCTTCACCTTCAACACCGTTTGTTATCAGCACCTCCTTTATGGCTTTTTTCAGATAATCGAACCATACCTCCGGGTCCTGTTCTGCCCAGTCAGGTTGCTTTGAAATTATTTCCATTTCCTGTTCAGGATATTGTGCCTGTCCTATTGTATTACCTGATGAACCGTCAATTACGGCAACTTTGATCGATGAGCTGCCAAGATCTATTCCGAGAAATTGCATATCTGTTCTGTTGTGTTCTGTTATGTTTTGTATTACAAATTTAATTATTTTTCATTAAGAAACAGTTATTACTCCTTTCAATTCTTTCTACTTTCACCACACATAGCTACATTTGTAAAAAAGATGAACATGATCGATCAATCAACAATATGTGCCATATCAACGCCTCCCGGAGCCGGAGCCATAGCAGTTCTGCGCCTTTCGGGCGATAAAGCTATTGAAATTGCCGATAAAGTGTTCTGTTCACCGAAGGCTGAAAAAAAGCTCAAGGATCAGAAAGCAAACACACTGCATTTCGGCACTATCATCGATGGTGATGAGATCATTGATGAAGTTGTTGTTGCCATTTTCAAAGCACCGCACTCTTTCACAGGTGAAAATATTGTTGAAATATCGTGTCACGGGGCTACCTACATTCAGCAGCAGATACTACAGATCCTAATTAAGAAAGGGGCACGAATGGCATTGCCGGGTGAGTTCACACAACGAGCTTTCCTGAACGGTAAAATGGACCTTTCACAGGCGGAGGCAGTAGCTGATTTGATAGCATCTCAATCAGAAGCAGCACGAAAAGTTGCACTTCAACAGATGCGCGGTGGTTTTTCGAATGAGTTGGTTAACCTTCGTAATGAACTCCTGCAGTTCATCTCTCTCATTGAACTTGAACTTGATTTCAGTGAAGAGGACGTTGAGTTTGCCGACCGCACCCAACTGAGAGAGATAGTAAGAACAATAGCAGAGATGCTTAAAAAACTTGTCAATTCGTTCTCTCTCGGAAATGCCATTAAGAACGGTATTCCCGTTGCCATCGTGGGACATACCAATGCCGGTAAATCCACACTGCTGAACACACTGCTGAACGAAGAGCGTGCACTGGTATCCGATATACACGGTACTACACGTGATTCAATTGAAGACACCATAAATATCGAGGATATCACTTTCCGTTTTATTGATACGGCAGGAATACGAACAACAACGGATGAAATCGAGAATCTTGGTATAGAGCGTACCTACTCTAAACTAAAAAATGCATCTGTTGTAATGCTTTTGCTCGATGTTAACGATCCGGACGAAAAGATACACTCTGCCATTGAAGATGTGAAGAAACGGATGGACGACAATAACCAGAAGCTGATAGTCGTTATCAACAAAACAGACCTGCTTGATGAGAAAGAGGTTGAAAAACGCTTTAACCATCAGGAGTTTCGTGAACTGACCGGTACGGATGCCATTGTTCCCATCTCGGCCAAGCACAATAAAAACATAGAAAAACTCACTACTGAACTTCTAAAAACTGTAAATACTTCTGCTCTCGACAACAATGAGGTGATAGTGACCAATGCCCGCCACTACGAAGCTCTGAAAAACTCATACGATGCAATTCGCCGCGTATCCCTCGGTCTCGACACCGGTATCTCCGGCGACCTACTGGCACAGGATATCCGGGAGGTCCTGTACTACCTCGGTGAGATCACAGGAGCCATTAGCACCGATGAAGTAC
>JAOZOF010000466.1 GCA_029933425.1 Marinilabiliaceae bacterium | reverse complement strand
CCTATCCAGTCAAAGTTACCTACCGATATTCCATATCTGTATGCCTGCCCCGATACGCCCACAAAATCGAGAGCACCAATGTCGGAAACGACTATCGACATACCGATTGCCCAAAATGGTAAACTTCGCCCTCCAAGAAAATAGTCTTCTGAACTGTCTACAAATCTTTTGAAATAATACCCGAGAATCAAAATACCTACAAAGTAGGCGATCACTACAAAATAGTCAATTCCTGCAAGCATAATACATTTTTTAAATTATGCATTAAAATAACATAAACGTACTATAACAATTTTATACAATGTTAATCATTTTACATTAATAATTAACCCGACATTCTGCTATGAAAATTAAAAAATAAGCCCGGACATGGATTAACCAATGCCCGGGCTTGTTGCTGAGTTTAATATTTTTTGTTATTACACTTTCTGTATCCTGTTCTTATCGTTATACCATTTTTCATACAAATGCTTGTACGTTTCATGAATCACATTACGCTTTATTTTATTTGTAGGTGTCATGAAACCGTTTTCAAGCGACCATTTTTCTTTCATCACGAGTAACTTATTTATCTTCTCATGCAACTGCAACTTGTCATTGACCTTTTCAAGAGTCTTTTGCAAACTTGCCTTGATCTCTTCAAAGTTCAGATCTTTCACCTTCTCCGACAATTGAACCAAAGCAATGGGCTGCGGCAGATCCTGTCCCACGACACATATCTGTTCTATAAATTCATTATCAGCAAAGAAATTCTCGATAGGAACTGGTATGATAAATTTGCCCTTGGCAGTTTTAAAAGTATCCTTAACACGGCCTTTCACCCGCAGGTAACCATCTTCATCAAGTTCGCCGGTATCACCTGTTTTGTAAAAACCATCATCTGTAAACACCTCTTTGGTCAGCTCAGGCTCTTTGTAATACTCCTTGAACAACCAGTTGTTTTTAACCTGAATTTCATCGGTTTCGGGATCGATCCTAATCTCACCCTCTTCAAGTCTTTTACCGCTTCTTCCGATCCTGATATCGTCCATAGGCTGAATGATCACAATACCCAAAGCCTCTGTCATTCCGTAGGTCTCCTGAATGTAGATGCCTATCTTCTGGAACCACTCTACCGTAGCCGGAGCCATTGCAGATGCTCCTGAAATGATAAGCTTTGTGTTATCTAAACCAATAGATTGACGTATCTTTTTCTTAACCTGCTCTGCCACTTTGGGTATCCTCAGCATTGCATCAAGCTTTGGCGTTTTTGCAATTATCCCTTTCTGAAATTTAGTCCAGATATTGGGTACTGCAAGGAACACGCTCGGCTTAACATCGGCAAGATTCTTCGCAAAAGTGTACAATGACTCCACAAAAGATATCTGCCCCTCATTGTAAATACTGCAAACCACTATCAGTGTCTGCTCTGCGATGTGGTTAAGCGGCATGTACGAAAGGAAGGTATTCTTTCCGGGCGACTTAAAGTTGAAACTATTGTAAGGAGCATCCTGACCTTCCATCAAGTTAGCAGGTGCTGCATAAGTAACAACAGCACCTTTGGGTGTTCCCGTTGTCCCCGATGTGTAAAAAATAGCCCATACATCCTCAAGTTCAGGACGGAAACCTGTGTTATCGGAAGCCATGTTTTTAGTTAATTCGTTCCACTCTTCACCGGTATCAACCTTTACTCCTGCCTCTTCCGTAGCAAAGCGAATGATTGGCAGATCTTCGGGAATGCCTGCTTTTGTTTTTTCCCAGTTATCGATCTTGCCGACAAACAAAAGCTTGATATCCGAAAGTGTGATGACCTCTTTCAGGTCTTCACCAGTAAGACTGGCATAAAACGGCACTGTCACAA
>JAOZOF010000465.1 GCA_029933425.1 Marinilabiliaceae bacterium | reverse complement strand
CCGTCTATCCTCAACGATGCCGCATATTCGGTATCGATGTAAAAAGTGTATGCTCCCGTTACGGGGATGTAAACATACCCGGTAAAGGTCAGACCATGATTAAGGGTCATCTCAAAACCGGTATCTGAACTTACTTTCGATGCTATTCCACTTTTCAGTACCGGATATTGATCTATCTGATCCGTTTTCTTGCAAACCCAAACCTCACGGTAATCGTACCTGATACCTTTCTCCGGTTTTTCAACTGACACAGCAGGCTTCGGCTCGTTAAGGTCGCGGAACCTGACCGTTGCCGTGTAACTCGGGATCAATCCCTCTTTAAAAGCTTTCACTTTCAGAACTGATGTGCTGTTAACGGTAAGCCTTCTATCAAGCTTCTTAGAATTTTTATCAGGTTCCGAGCCGTCGAGGGTGTAGTGCAACTCTGCCCCCGGTGTTCTGCTTGAAGCATAGACACGACAGCTTCCCCTGAAAGTAACAACACCGTCACGGCCGATCTGCTTGTTACTGACAGTGATCTCCGGTATCAAAACATCGTTGAAACTATGCGAATAAGGCCTGTCCTCTGCATTTACAGCCCACTCTTTGTTCGGCTTGCTGCCCATCTCGAATACTAATGTTCCGCCGGCCATTATGTCGCTGTGCTTAATGTACGACTTATTATACGGCTTTCCGTTCAGTGTTACCGACCGGATGTAAACATCCTCAGCACCGTTGTTCACAGCCGCAATTTTAAATGTCTTGCCGTTTTCAAGATTTATCACAGCCTCATCAAACCTCGGCGAGCCTATCACATAGTAATCCATTCCGGGAGTGACGGAGTAAAAACCGAGCGAGCTTAACACATACCATGCCGACATCTGCCCGGCATCATCATTGCCTGCAAGCCCTTCGGGCGAAACATTGTACTGCGTATCCATTATCCTGCGTACCATCTGCTGTGTTTTCCAAGGCACACCGGCATAGTTGTACAGGTACCCCACATGATGGCTCGGCTCATTGCCGTGATAGTACTGACCGATAAGCAGTGATGAAGTCCTGCCCTGATAAGTCTTACGGTTCCTGACCGTAAAAAAGTTATCCAACCACGTTTCAAACGCTTTATCCCCTCCCATCATGTTTACAAGGCGGGGAATATCCTGCGGAACGAATGTTGAGTACTGGTAGGCATTTCCCTGAGTGTATTTCCGGGTGTAAGCCGCAGGATCAAAATCCTTCATCCACTGATGTTGTCTGTTCTTCGGCCGCATAAAGCCGCTCTTTTTGTCAAACAGGTTCCTGAAAAAGTTTGCCCGATGACTGTATAGTTTGTATGCCTCATCATCATTGCCTTTTGCCACCTGTGCCAGGCTCCAATCGTCGAAAGCAAATTCAAGGCTTCTTGAAACAGCCTGATCGGTCAGTTCCTCAGGTATGTAGCCGAATGTCTTAAACTCGTTACGCTCCTCAAAAGGCATATCGGAAAGACCTTTCATCCCCTCAATGGCTTTCTGCACATCGAACCCGCGAATACCTTTCACATAGGCATCCGATATCACCGGCAGGGAGTGGTAACCGATCATCACAAGCAGGTCGTTGCCCGACAGCTCGAAGATCGGCATACTGCCCGAATGCTCATACCTCTCGATGAATGTGTTGATGAAATCCTTTGTACGCTCCTGGTCGATGATGGTCATCAGCGGGTGAAGTGCCCTGAACGTATCCCAAAGCGAGAAGTTAGTGTAAGAAGTAAATCCCTTTGCTGTGTATATCTTGTTGTTAGTACTGCGATACCTGCCGTCAGCATCAGTATCGAGCGAGGGCATGATGTACGAATGGTACAAAGCGGTATAAAAGATGGTGTCCAGCGACTT
>JAOZOF010000185.1:2635-7286 GCA_029933425.1 Marinilabiliaceae bacterium | reverse complement strand
CTTCTCAGACAACTGCGACACACCTCGTCTTCATGTTCAGACAAATGTTCACCGCATCCCCGGCAAATACGGGGGAAGAACAGTTCCGTAAAAGCATTGACATAAGTATTAAGAACATGAAAGTTCATGACTTTCAAAATCAGAGGATCTATTCTGATTGATCCTTCGTTACATTCAAATGATATTAAATCCCAATGCGGCCAGTTTATCGTTCACTTTTTCATTCTCCCCTGAAAGTCTTACCCTGTATGCAAAGAACTCTCGTCGAACAGGATAACTGCCTCTCAGATGCTCGAACTTGTCAGGATCATTTCGCAAAGCTTTATCATCATTTCTGATGTCATAAGTATGCAGAACAGCCTTTGAGATGATTTCCTGATCAGACATTCCGTCTGTGTCAATTTCAATAAGAGGCTCTTCAGGCAAAGGTACGCCGGAAGGTTGCCATGTGTCAATATTCAGGTGAAGTTTTTTGCTGACTGCCCGTATACTCATCATAGTGCCGTTTGCCTTACCGTCCTGTGAATAACCTGCAATATGCGGTGTGCCAAGCCATACTCTGTCGAGCAATTCAAGGTCTATGTCCGATTCGTTCTCCCACACATCCAAAACCGCAAACTTTACATCTTCATTCTTAAGCGCCTCTTTAAGTATTTTGTTGTTAACGACTTCACCTCTAGATGAATTGATAACTATCACTCCTTTTTTCAATTTTTTCAGAAGTTTCTTATCGAACAGATGGAACGTTTTGTGTCTGCCTTCCCTTGTCAAAGGAGTGTGAAAAGTAATTATGTCAAGCTCTCCTGCAACATCCTCAAGGGAGTAAAACGTCTTATCCGGCTCCTGCTCCTGCCGTGGAGGATCGAT
The DNA here is from genome assembly GCA_029933425.1 of Marinilabiliaceae bacterium. GTDB lineage: Bacteria > Bacteroidota > Bacteroidia > Bacteroidales > Marinilabiliaceae > JAADEM01. Next base: position 6,419 of record JAOZOF010000185.1, on the reverse strand, counting down.
CTCGTAAACCTTCATTCCAAACGCACTGGCAACACGTGAAACCTTACTTCCCACATTTCCTACCCCTACCATCCCTATTTTTAATTTCGAAACATCGATCCCTTTATCGGTTACCAACAGCGAAAAAACCGATGCAATGTACTGCATTACCGAACCCGAATTACACCCCGGGGCATTGGTCCACTCCACTCCGTTCTTTTCACACCATTCAGTATCGATATGGTCATAGCCAATGGTGGCAGATGCTACTATTTTCATGGCAGAACCATTAAGAAGCTCCTCGTTGCATTTTGTGCGGGTACGTGTAATAAGAGCATCTGCATCTTTCACATCTCCCGCCGAGATCTCCTTCCCCGGCAAATATTTAACCTCTCCGAATTTTTCCAGAACTCCTTTTATGAATGGTATTTTATCGTCTACTACAAACTTCATGATCATTTAATTAAAGGTATTTTAAAATCTTTCTGACAAATAATAGTTTATTTTAGATACAAAAATACCACTTCATTGTTAAAATATAATGCTCATTTAATCTTTAAAAATAGTATTTTTGCAACTCATTTAATTTTCAACACTTTACTGCAAATCTTAATAACCAATTACAGATATGGACAACACTATTTCAAAAAGAGCTGCCGACAATATCCGGATATTGTCCGCGGCAATGGTAGAGAAAGCTAAATCAGGTCATCCCGGCGGAGCCATGGGTGGTGCTGATTTTATTCACGTTTTATTTTCCGAATTCCTCAATTACGACCCTTCTGACAGAACCTGGTTTCTGAGAGACAGATTCTTCCTTGATCCCGGCCACATGTCACCTATGCTATATTCACAGCTTGCACTGACAGGAGCATTTACACTGGAAGAGCTTGCTCAGTTCCGCCAGTGGGGAAGCCCAACACCCGGTCATCCCGAAAAAGACTTTACACGAGGGATCGAGAACACTTCAGGTCCGCTTGGCCAGGGACACACAATGGCCGTAGGTGCAGCAATAGCTGAAAAATTCCTTACTGCAAGATTCGGTGACTGGATGAAACATAACATATTCACTTTCATTTCCGACGGGGGTGTTCAGGAGGAGATCTCACAGGGAGCAGGACGCCTTGCAGGCCACCTAGGACTTGGTAATCTTGTGATGTTCTACGATTCAAACGACATTCAGCTTTCAACAGTTACAAAAGATGTAACCGACGAAGATACCGCTAAAAAATACGAAGCCTGGGGATGGGCAGTGATGACCATCGACGGCAATAACCATGATCAGATACGCAATGCCCTCAAAACAGCTATAGCAGAAACAGAAAGACCCTTCCTCATCATCGGTAAAACTGTTATGGGTAAAGGTGCTGTTACCGACAACAAAGAATCGTTCGAATCAAAAGTCTCCACTCACGGAATGCCATTAAGCGCAGCCGGTGCTTCTTTCGAAGAAACCATACGCAACCTTGGAGGTGATCCTGAGAACCCGTTCGTGATCTTTGATGAAGTGGCAGAAGCTTACGCTAAGATCGCAAAGGAAAAGCAGGCTTACGCCGACAGTAAACGTGCTGAGCAGGCCGAATGGGAAAAGGCAAATCCTGAACTTGCAGCTAAACTGAAGACCTTCATTGAAGGAAAAGCACCTGAATTCGACTACTCAAAAATTGAACAAAAAGCAGATTCTGCAACACGAGCAGCCTCTGCAAATGTATTGTCTCACTTTGCAGGTAACGTTGAGAACCTCATCGTAATGTCTGCCGACCTTGCCAATTCAGACAAGACCGACGGATTCCTGAAAAAGACAAGACCTTTCACCCGTGATGATTTCGGAGGATCGTTCCTTCAGGCAGGTGTTGCCGAGCTTACAATGGCAACCGTAGCTAACGGAATGGCTGCTCATGGCGGAGTCATCCCTGCCTGTGGTACATTCTTTGTTTTCTCCGATTACATGAAACCTGCAGTCCGTATGGCAGCTCTGATGGAATTGCCTGTTAAATACATCTGGACTCATGATGCCTTCCGTGTAGGAGAAGATGGTCCTACTCACCAGCCGGTAGAGCAGGAAGCACAGATACGCCTGATGGAAAAACTGAAAAACCATAGTGGCGATAACAGTGTACTCGTTCTTCGTCCTGCCGATGCCGAGGAGACTACCGTTGCATGGCAGATGGCAATGGAGAACGTGAAAACTCCTACTGCATTGATCCTTTCTAGACAAAATATCACAAATCTTCCCGGCAGTAGTTACGAGCAGGCACTTAAAGTAAAAAGAGGTGCTTACATCGTTCAAAAAGATGCCGAAAAAATTGATGTTGTAATGATCGCATCGGGTTCAGAGGTTAGTTCACTCGTCGACGGAGCAAAGCTGCTGAACGAAGAGGGCATAAAATGCCAGATCGTTACTGTTCCTTCTGAAGGTTTGTTCAGGAACCAGGATGAAGCTTACCAGAAAGAACTGCTCCCCGACGGAGTACCCGTATTCGGACTAACAGCAGGTCTGCCTGTAACCCTTGAAGGATTGGTAGGTCAGAACGGTAAGGTTTGGGGACTGGACCATTTCGGTGCTTCCGCACCTTACAAAGTGCTTGACGAAAAATTCGGATTTACTCCCGAAAACGTTGCTGCACAAGTTAAAGAACTACTTGGTTAGATAGTTTCTATATCAACAAAAAACCCGGTGATCAACCGGGTTTTTAATTTTCATTTTTTAATTTTAGCTTAGCCCTTCATAGATCTTGTAAAGATGGGTTTCTTCCCTTCTTATCCTCATAGACAACGCAGAGAACAGATGTCCGAAATCTTTTGCGAATTCTATGCCTTCTCCGCCGTTTTCATATTTTGCAAAAAAATCCAGAGCCGCTTTTGAGATCCCTTCCATATCTTTGGCAAACGAATTAAGAGTATGCTTTATTTGCTCATCCTCCTGTGCAGCCTGTTCCAGTTTCGGATACAAAAACGTATCCTCTTTCTGCAAATGCAAAAGCAACATATTCTTTGCATTCATTAATTTTTCCTGTCCCTCATGACTTCCAATGCCAAGATGAACAACTTCATTAAGTGCTTCAGCTATTTTTGCATGTTCACTTTTAAGGTCTTCTATTAAATTACCGATCATAACAGGTTTGGTTTTTAAATTAGTAACTAAATTGGTAAAAAACTATGTGTTTAAATTATAATACGTTTTTTATAAAAAATAGTTACACCTGTCAAAATCGTGAACTCAGTAAATCTCAGGCACAAAGGTCTGTTCTGACATCGGCGGTCTGACATAGCCTTTCTGTTTCGGCCTTTCGGGTAATTCTATGGGTTCAGGAACAACATCCTTGTAAGGTATCAGAGACAGAAGATGAGAGATGACATTCAGACGGGCTCTTTTTTTATCATCAGAGTTTACTACATACCACGGTGATTGTTTCGTATCGGTGTAATTGAACATTTCATCCTTGGCCTTTGAGTAATCTTCCCACATAGTGAATGATTTCAGATCGATATCACTGAACTTCCATCTTTTTGTAGGATCGGTAAGTCTTTGTCTGAAACGGTGTTCCTGTTCTTTATCGCTTACCGAGAACCAGTATTTTATCAGGATGATGCCTGACCGGATAAGCATCTTTTCGAAATTGGGACATGACCGCAGAAATTCCCAGTACTCTTCATCGGTACAAAACCCCATTACTTTCTCCACCACGGCCCTGTTGTACCAGCTTCTGTCGAATAGCACCATTTCTCCTTCCGATGGAAGATGTGTGACATACCGCTGAAAATACCATTGTCCTCTCTCCTTTTCGGTAGGTTTCTGAAGTGC
>JAOZOF010000185.1:0-2535 GCA_029933425.1 Marinilabiliaceae bacterium | reverse complement strand
CATACCGCTGAAAATACCATTGTCCTCTCTCCTTTTCGGTAGGTTTCTGAAGTGCTACTATTCTGCAAACCCTGGGATTCAGTTTTTCGGTTATCCGTTTAATTGTTCCTCCTTTCCCCGCAGCATCCCGGCCTTCGAAAACAACAACAACCTTAAGCCCTTCCTTTTTTATCCACTCCTGAAGTTTTACAAGTTCTATCTGAAGTCTTTGTAACTCCTTTTCATAAAACTCTTTCTTTAATTTCTTTTTTTTCTGGGGTTCATCTTCTTTATGCATCACTCATGTTTTTATAATTCTCTAACTAAGAATTATAAATTTACGTTTTTTCGTGAACCAAATCAAACAAAAAAAGGAACTACTTTACCGATAAAGGATTCAAATGCGGAATTTACTTCATTGCGTAACGAAGGTATATCACTTACGGGGAATGGATTTTCATGTGTGTAAGCATAATTGAAATCCATCTCTTCAATTCTGGTCCCGGATAAAACATTCTTTGCCTTTCCCGGAATTATCACTTTGTCCTGTCTTAGAGTAATGGTCATCAACCTGTCCCTGAACTTTGAGAACAGACCCGAACGATAATGTCTAAGCGATCGCATGGACAGCATTGCCCTGAAAGAATCGCCAATGGCTGTTGAATTAAAGACCTGCTTCCACCCGGAATTTTTGTTCAGATCATTTTCAAACGTGTTAGAATAATAATCTTTCAGTGTAACATACGCTTCAGAATCCAGGATGTATCTTGATACACCGTACATGTCATCAAATGCACTTCCTCCGCAGAAAAAAAGGAATTTTGAATTATCGAACCTGTTACCGGGATTTCCCAGCATCATTATCTGAGTAAGAAATGTACCGATTGAATACGAAAAGAAATCGATGGTCGTACCTTTTTCAAAAAGAGTATGATCACCTGAGGTAATACTGTCCATAAGTTTCATAACATCACCTGCAGCCTGATATCCTGAGAAGAAAAGCCTTTCGGGTTGTGCAGTCAACCGTTCGCTTAATGCAACATTAACAACCGTCGACATGTTTACATTCGGCAACTCCATTCTCCGTTTTTTTACGTAGGGCAGCATTTTTCTCGGGTCTTTCCATTGTTCAGGACTCCTGTCCATGTGATATGCTATGGGAAAAAGAATCACTGATTTACCGGTTTGTTTCGCCAGGGTATAGGCCCACGGCAGATATTTGTTCCAATTGCGTTCGTTAAGTCCGTGAAGTAAAATGATGCACTCTTTACGTGCCTTATCTGAATCAGGAACAAAAACAGGATAGTTGAAATTCTCGTTATATTTCTTTGCTGCCTCCGGATCGAAAAACACATCATAGGTCGAAGAATGAAAAATGATATCTTCATCAAGAGTGGAAACAGAATGAAAAGAATTAACCCACAAGTTCACATCATTCTCTTTCAGCCACTGCCCGGATTCACGTCCCGACAATGTATTTCTAAGCAAATGATATAGTTCTGTGTAAGTTAATTCTTTCCCTGCTTTCATTCTTCAATTGTTTTATAATGCAAATAAACAGTCAAAAGATCCTGAATGCAATTTTTTGTGACATTCGTCATAAAAACGGGGCTTATATCTGTATTCAGGGGTGAAAAATGACATATAGGGGTAATTTCAGCATGCCAAAAAATTGTGATACCGGGTGTTATAGGTTATATACCGATTATTGTTAATTTTATGCTTTCAACACACAAACAATGGATATCAACAAAAAGATACCGGATTATCTGACAGAAAAAGGAAATATAATCAGAACTATATTCCTTACTGCAATTTTTGCATTGATATTCATAAATATCTATTCGCCGTTCAATGTAAATTACTGGTATGAAATAACGGATACCGAACTGTTCTTTTATTCAAGTCTGATAATCCTTACCGGAGTGTTAGTCGTTGTCATCAGCAGAATAATAATGTATCGTTACTACAAAAACAATAATTATCTGTCATATCTGAATTACGGTTTCTGGATACTTGCCGAGATTGCAAGCATGGCTCTTTTTTACGCATTATACGAACTGTTCATCTTACATGATCCAAGACATTTTTCCGTGATATTCATAAAAGCAGTACGAAACACTTCTTTAATACTGCTTCTGGCTTATGCAGTGATCTGGCTGTATCTTTCATGGAAAGACAAAAAGACAAAACTTGAAACCTTATCAAAAACTGCATTCCTGTCAACTGAAAATACTGTAATGATCCCTTTCAAAGATGAAAGAGGAACAATGAGATTGTCGATAAAAAAAGATGATTTCCTCTATTGCAAAGGAAGTGATAACTATGTTACTATTTTTTATAACGACAGAGACAAGCCATCGAAGTTCATGATAAGAAATACTCTGAAAAATATTGAAAAGCAATTAACTGGTTTCCCTGTGGTAAGAAGTCATCGATCCTACATTGTGAACCTTGAAAAGGTAAAACTAATAGAAAAGACCAGGGACGGAATGATGATAAAACTGGATACTGAACAAATTATTGAGATCCCTGTTTCCAGAACTTACATGAATG
>JAOZOF010000184.1:5669-7301 GCA_029933425.1 Marinilabiliaceae bacterium | reverse complement strand
CTGAGCGATAAGACAAAGCTTGTGGCTGTTGCACATGTTTCAAATGCTCTCGGCACCGTGAATCCTGTAAAGGAGATCATTGCGGAAGCACATGCCAAAGAGATACCGGTGTTGATCGACGGTGCCCAGGCTGTTCATCACTTCCCCGTTGATGTAACGGAGCTTGATGCTGATTTTTATGCTTTTTCAGGACATAAACTTTATGGTCCTACCGGGATCGGGATTCTGTACGGCAAGGAAGAACTACTGGATAAAATGCCGCCATGGCAGGGCGGGGGAGAGATGATAAAGAATGTAACGTTCGAAAAGACAACGTTTAACGAGTTGCCTTTTAAGTTTGAAGCCGGCACACCGGATTATGCAGGGGCAATAGGTTTGGGGAAAGCCATAGATTATTTAACTTCGTATTCGTGGAAAGATATAGTTCAGTATGAAAAAGAACTGCTGGATTATGCTACGGAGAGATTAATGGAGATTGAAGGGTTGAGAATATACGGAACAGCAAAAAATAAATCGGGTGTAATATCGTTTCTTGTGGGAGATATTCATCCATACGACATGGGAGTGATGCTCGACAAAATGGGAATAGCGGTACGAACGGGTCATCATTGTGCACAACCTGTGATGGACAGGTTCGGGATACCCGGAACAGTGCGTGCTTCGTTTGCCATTTACAACACAAAAGAGGAGATCGATAAACTGGTGGAAGGAGTGGAAAAAGTGAGGATGATTTTTGGATAGTATTTCAGTTAAACAAATAAACATTTAAACAGATAAACAATAAATCCTGATCACAATGACCATCAACGAAAAACAGGACGAGATAATTGAAGAATTTTCAGTCTTTGACGACTGGATGGACAAGTACAGTTATCTGATAGAGATAGGGAACAGTCTTGAAGGTTTTGACGAAAAAAACCGTGTGGAGCAGAACCTGATTGAGGGTTGTCAGTCGCGGGTGTGGCTCAACGGTGAACTGAAAGACGGAAAGATCTACTACACAGCCGACAGTGATGCCATAATCACAAAAGGGATAGTAGCATTGCTTATTCGTGTGATGTCGGGGCATACTCCTGATGAGATACTGAATGCTGAACTTTATTTTATCGATAAGATAGGCTTAAAAGAGCATTTGTCACCAACCCGTTCAAACGGACTTGTTTCGATGATCAAGCAGGTGCGAATGTATGCGCTGGCGTTTAAGACGAAATTGAATAGTTAGTAGGTTCTGGGGTTTAATTTACCATTACTGAATACTACTTAGTGAATTAAATAGGTTAAATAAAAAGAAGAGTTAAAAAAATACGATCATGGCAGACGAATTTTTACAATTGGAAACGAAGGTGATCGAGGCATTGAAAACCGTGTATGATCCTGAGATCCCTGTCAATGTGTACGATCTGGGTTTGATCTACGAGATCAATGTGGATGAGGAGAAACATAAAGTAAGACTTGTGATGACATTAACAGCACCAAACTGTCCTGTTGCCGATTCGATAGTGCAGGAAGTAAAAGATAAGGTTGAGGCGGTGGAAGGTGTTGAAGAGGTAGAACTGAACCTGACATTCGATCCCCCCTGGTCACGCGAAATGATGAGTGAAGAGGCACTGCTGGAATTAGGGTTGTTGTAAA
>JAOZOF010000184.1:0-5569 GCA_029933425.1 Marinilabiliaceae bacterium | reverse complement strand
TGGCTTGATGCTGGGTTCAATGCCGGAATGGGTTACATGACTAATCATTTTGAGAAACGTGTTGACCCTGTAAAGCTTGTTCCCGGAGCTAAAACCGTAATTTCAGTTCTGCTCAATTATTATCCTTCACAATATCCGTTGCATTCTGATGTCCCCAAAGTGTCAAAGTATGCTTATGGGAAAGATTATCACTACACGGTCAGGGGAAAGCTTAAACAACTTTTTGATTTTATCAAAGAAAATATTTACCCGGAACTTGAAGGTCGCTGGTTTGTCGATTCTGCTCCGGTGCTCGACCGTGCGTGGGCTGTTCGAAGCGGTTTGGGCTGGATAGGGAAGAATACTAATCTGATAAATAAAAAGTGGGGATCGTTTGTTTTTATAGGTGAGCTGATAGTTAATCTGGAATTACGGGAGGAGGCAGAGGAGGTGAGAAATGCGTGCGGTACCTGTACACGCTGTATAGATGCATGTCCTACGGGAGCCATAACTGAGCCATACATTATTGATGCGAATCGTTGCATATCATACCTTACCATCGAAAATAAAGATGATATTCCAGATGAATTTAAAGGCAAATTTGATAATTGGGTCTTTGGTTGTGATATTTGCCAGGATGTTTGTCCATGGAACAGCAAACCTATTCCAACTAATGAACCGGATTTTAAGCCTTCAGAACAATTTCGGAAGATGACAATTGAAGACTGGGTAGATCTGAACGAAGAAAAGTTTGACGAATTATTTCGTCAGACACCATTGGAACGTACAGGATTCAACGGCTTGAAGAGAAATATTAATTTTTTATTTCAGAAATAAAATGATTGGATTTAGTAGTGGCTAAGTTACAGTAGATCAATAAGTAAAGATTTTGACAAAACGAAAGTTTAATGCTTTGAACCTCTTTATTTATGGGATGAAGAGCATGTTTTTGAAACTTTTTATTGAATTGAACGTATCAAAAAGTCCAAACCGTTACTTATAAAAATAAGTGATATGGCTAGAAAGAAATACATATACGATCCTGAATCGTTAATTTATATACAGGTAGAAATAACATTAAAAGAAAGAATTAAAAAAATTCTGCCTTATGTTATTGTTGGCATTGTAGTGGGGCTTATGTCCTATGTGTTCATTGCTGTTGAGTACTATACCCCGAAAGAAAAACTTCAGGCAGAAAAGATCCAGGTGCTTGAAAAGAATCAGAAGATACTTAATGACAAGATAAATTATGCCGACAGGAAATTGTCAGAACTGATCGCATACGATGACAGCGTTTACCGTACTGTTCTCGGATCTAAGCCTCTTCCTAAAGAGATGCGGATGGCCGGTACCGGAGGTGTTAACCAATATAAAGATATTGAAAAGATAAAAAGTCTTAAAGAGGTCGTTGAATCGTACAGGAAGCTGGACAAGGTAATGGCCAAAATGGAGGTGCAAAAGAGTTCTTATCTCAGTCTTTTGAAAAAGGCTGAATTAAATGTTGAGAGACTTAAACATCTTCCTGCCATCATACCTATTGCCAATTGGGACCTTAAAAGAATCGGGTCCGGATTCGGAATGCGTTTTCATCCAATCCTGAATCGTTATCGGATGCATGAAGGAATTGACTTTATAGCTCCGAGGGGTACGCCTATATTTGCTTCAGCAGATGGTGTTATCAAGTCAGCACGACATTCGGATAGTTTCGGACAAGTTGTTGAAATAGATCATGGATACGGTATTGTTACGCTTTATGCTCACATGAGTAAGATCAAGGTGAGAAGAGGACAGAAAGTAGTGAGAGGCGAGATCATCGGGTTAACAGGAAACACTGGTCTGTCAGCCGGTCCGCACTTGCATTATGAGGTTCATGTAAGAAACAAAGAGGTTGATCCTGTGAGTTATTTTTTCAAAGACCTGACGGCAAAAGAATATGAGGCTGTAGTGGCACGGGCCCAAAGCCTTAAAACCAGTATGGAATAATTGTGTAATAGTTTTTGTGTTTTAATTTTGTGTAGGCTGTTTTAAAAGTGTTTTTCTGAAATGCTTTTGGGGCAGCCTCTTTTTTTGCAAAAAAAACGGCCTTCCTGGGAAAAGCCGTTTAATAAAATAAGATTGAAATATTGTTAATCTTTATCAGGATAATAACCTCTGATGATACCACGATGTGAATTCCTTACGAAAAGGATTATTTCATCCCTCTCTTTTGATGCAGGCAATTCTGCTTCGATCCTTTCTATTCCATCAGAGTTGTTCAAGCCCATCTGGAACAGTATCCTGTAAATATTCTGAATGTCACGTATCTGATCGTTGTTGAAACTCCTTCTTCTCAAGCCTATAGAATTAACCCCTGCATACGACAGCGGTTCATGACCTGCTTTAATATATGGAGGAACATCTTTACCAACCAGGGAGCCTCCTCTGATCATTACGTGTGCACCGATATGTACGAATTGATGAATAGCAGTCATTCCCCCTACGATCGCATATTCGTCTATTTTTACCTCTCCGGCAACCTGAACGGTATTTACCAGGATCACATTATTTCCGACAACAACATCATGGGCAATATGGACGTATGCCATAAGCAGACAGTTGTTGCCCACTACAGTTCTGCCTTTCGATTTTGTTCCTCTGTTGATGGTAACGTATTCCCTGATAGTGGTGTTGTCTCCTATCTCAACGGTTGTTTCCTCACCGGCGAATTTAAGGTCCTGAGGTATTGCACCTATGACCGCACCGGGAAATATTTTACAATTCTTTCCGATCCTTGAGCCTTCAAGTATTGTTACGTTCGAAGCAATGGTCGTTCCTTCCTCTATCACCACGTTCTTATCTATCGTAACAAAAGGCTCAATAACAACATTGGGAGCAATTTTTGCTTCCGGATGTATATATGCTAATGGTTGTTTCATTTCTTATCCTTGATCTCTTTATTATTTATTCTTTATCACCTGAGCCATGAACTCCCCTTCCGACACAATGGTATCACCTACAAAAGCAACTCCCCTCATGTTTGCAACTCCCCTTCTTATCTCAGATATGAATTCGAGTTTGAAAATAAGAGTATCACCCGGAATGACCTTTTTCCGCATTCTGACATTATCAATTTTCAGGAAATATGTACTGTATTTTTCCGGCTCATCAACATTGTTCAATACCAGTATCCCGCCGCATTGTGCCATAGCCTCAATTTGTAACACTCCGGGCATAACAGGCTCTTCAGGGAAATGACCAACAAAAAAGGGTTCATTCATCGTAATGTTCTTTATCCCTATGATGTGATTCTCTCCTATTTCGATTATCTTATCAACCAGGAGGAACGGCGGTCTGTGGGGTAACATCTTTCTTATATCGTTGATGTCCAATACAGGCTCCTTATTCGGGTCATACTCCGGCACCTCTATTCTTGATGCTCTTTTTTTGATCTCTTTCCGTATAAGTTTTGCAAACTCCACGTTTGACTTATGTCCCGGTTTGGTAGCAATGATCTTTCCCTTTATTGGTAATCCTGCAAGGGCTAGGTCACCTACAAGGTCAAGCAGTTTGTGCCTGGCCATTTCGTTGGGGAAGTTCAGTTCGAGGTTGTTAAGTATTCCAATCGACTGAACTTCGGTATGTGGCTGGTCGAACAGGTCGGCAAGCCGGTCCAGTTCTTCCTGTGAGATCTCTTTGTCAATTATTATTATGGCATTATCAAGATCTCCGCCTTTGATAAGGTTGTTCTTCAAAAGAGGTTCCAATTCATGCAGGAAAACGAATGTGCGGCATCCGCTTATTTCATTTTCGTATTCATCTAATGATTCGATGCTTGCAAACTGATTAGCAAGGACCGTTGAAGTATTGAATGATATATGTGAGTCAATACTTAACTGATCGTAAGGCAGAGCAATTATTTTTATGCCGTTTTTCTTGTCCTCATAGACCATTTTTTTCTTGATGACAAAATACTTACGGTCTTTGTCAAGTTCTTTTATACCTGCTTTTTTTATTGCTTCTACAAAAAACTTAGCACTACCGTCGAAAATGGGCACTTCCGGACCATCGATCTCAACAAGACAATTATCTACATTCATACCACGCAGAGCGGAAAGGCAATGCTCGGTCGTGCTGACGGAAACTCCTTCTTTCTCAATAACGGTACCTCTTTCGGTAAGAGAAACGTTTTCGGCAAGTGCCGGTATCAGTGGTTCTCCTTCAATATCTGTACGCTTGAACTTATAACCGAAATCAGCATTGGTGGGTTTAAGTGTAAGTTTAACCACAGCTCCGGTATGCAGACCTTTCCCGTTCAGTGTAATCTCTTTGCTCAGTGTAGTTTGCTTCTCACTCATTTTTACAATTATACTTTATGTTTTATTGTTTGGTGATATCGTTGAGAGTTTTCTCTATTTCATTGAGTTTCCGGTATATTTCGGGTAGTTTTTTGAATATAATGGCGGACTTGGCAAAATTGGTTGCATCAATTGCCGGAGCACCTAATAAAACTGTTCCTTCTTTTTTCACACTATTGGGAACACCTGACTGGGCACCGAATTTAACTCTGTCAGGAATATTGAGATGTCCTGCTATACCAACCTGTCCTCCCATCATACACTCTTCACCTATCTTGGTTGAACCTGCAATTCCTGTCTGAGCTGCCATCACAGTACGGCTTCCTACTTCTACATTATGTCCTATCTGTATCAGATTGTCAAGTTTAGCTCCTTTGTGTATTACCGTAGAACCCATAGTGGCTCTGTCGATAGTTGTGTTAGATCCTATCTCTACATTATCCTCAAGAATCACATTGCCAACCTGTGCTATCTTTTTATACTCTCCGTTCTCATCAGGGGCAAAGCCGAAACCGTCACTACCAACAACGGCACCTGAGTGGATAATACAGTTTTGTCCAATTTTACAACTTCTGTAGATCTTAGCTCCGGCATAAATTATTGAATTGTCTTTTATCTCAACGTTGTCACCGATGTATGATTGAGGATATATCTTTACGTTATCGCCCAGTTTTACATTTTGGCCGATGTATGCAAAAGCCCCTACATAAATATCTTTACCTAATGTTGCACTCTCGTCAATAAAACAGGGTTGTTCTATGCCTGTTTTTTGCGGGATTGATCTTTCGTAAACGTCAAGAAGCATAGCAAGGGCCTGATAAGCGTCGGGAACTCTTATCAAAGTTACTTTAAGCTCTTTTTCAGGAACGAAATCATCATTAACAATGACAACACTTGCTTTTGTTTCGTATATGTATTTTGAGTATTTAGGATTGGCCAGAAAAGTCAAAGTGTTTTTCTTTCCTTCCTCAATTTTCGACACATCGGTTACAACAGCTTCCGGATCACCTTCTACTTTCCCTTTAAGAAATTCTGCAATTTGACTTGCTTTAAAATTCATCCGTTTTTACTTTTCGTTCATATTTAGCCGGTCTGATCTTCCCTGTATTGTACTAGGCCTAAATCCTATATCAAGTGCTTCCGGCAAATGAAAATGCGGTGCAAAGCTAAGAAATATATTTACTAAATAAAAAAAACTTAATTTATCAAAACCACTACAATGCAACAGATTTGGGATAACATAAATAGTGTTTACG
>JAOZOF010000183.1:6015-7302 GCA_029933425.1 Marinilabiliaceae bacterium | reverse complement strand
CCCTTTCGGATGCTGTTTGAAGAATTCTATCAACTTCTCTTTTTTCTCTTCTATGCTCATACTTACTCTGTCTGTGTTGAAATTAAACAACATAAACCGCTGTTTTGTTTTACACCAATTAGTTTATATATCCGGTTATTAACTGCGAAATGCCTTGATCAGCCTAAAAACCTCTTCTGTATTTTTCCTAATCAGTTTTGATGCAGTTTCCGGTTTCATCGCTTCTTCCAAAGACACAGGATAGTTCATTATCGAAAAAAGTGATATTATCCCAAAGTCGTGGGTTGCCGTTGCGTCGTCTGCTAAACTTCCCGCAAAAGCAATTACAGGAATGCCTTTTTCTTTACAAATCTTTGAAACACCTGTGGGAACTTTTCCCATTACCGACTGCCTGTCGATACGTCCCTCGCCTGTGATCACAACATCGGCACCCTCTGCTTTCTTTTCAAAATCAAGAGCTTTCAAGACTATCTCTACACCTGATCTGAGTTCTCCGTTAAGAAATGCAACAAAAGCACCGCCAAGACCACCTGCAGCTCCTGAGCCCGGAATGTTGTCAATGTTTTTCCTAAGTTCTTTTCTGATGATGTCCGATAATTTTCTCAGTCCTTCGTCAAGTTGTTTCACCATTTCTTCATCAGCCCCTTTTTGCCGTGAATAGACATAAGCTGCACCCCTTTCCCCGTATAACGGATTATCAACATCGCAGGCAATGGTAAAACTACAATCTTTTAGTTCGGGCAGAATATTCATTGTGTCGATGTGAGTAACTTTCTCCATAGATCCTCCTGTTCCCGGAAGTTCATTCCCGTTCTCATCTTTAAATAAAACACCAAGTGCCTGCATCATTCCCATGCCAAGATCGTTCGTTGCGCTGCCTCCTATCCCGATAATGAACTCACTACATCCCCTACTCAGTGCATCTTTGATTAATTCTCCTGTACCGTAAGTTGTGGTTTTTAACGGGTTTCTCTCTTTCGCATCGAGCAGTGTCAGCCCTGATGCTTCTGCCATCTCAATGACTGCTGCTCTGCCGTTACCGAGAATGCCGTACTTTGCTTTCACGAGCCGCATTAGGGGGTCATGAACAGTACATTCCACAATCTTTCCGCCTGTACCATGAACCAGTGCATCAACTGTTCCTTCACCGCCGTCGGCAACAGGCAGGGAAATGATCTCGGCTTCAGGATAAACATTTTTTATGCCTTCATTGATATGCCGGCTCAGCTCTGCTGAACTTAAACTTCCCTTAAAACTATCGATGGCTATTACGACTTTCATGTTTTT
>JAOZOF010000183.1:1834-5915 GCA_029933425.1 Marinilabiliaceae bacterium | reverse complement strand
TGAAAAAACGGACAAAGCATTACTTTGTCCGTTCCTGAATTTTTCAATATGAAAAATAAGTTCTTACTTTTTATTCTCCTCGATCAGATCGATGAAATCATCAAAAAGGAATTCGGTATCGGTATGGCCACTGGATGCCTCGGGGTGAAACTGTGTTGAAAAGAAAGGTTTTGTTTTGTGTCTTATCCCTTCGTTCGTTTCATCATTGATGTTTACGAACAGAGGCTCCCAATCTTCGCCCAGGGATTCCTGATCAATGGCAAAACCGTGATTTTGGCTTGTGATGTAGCAGGTATCAGTACCAACCTTGATCACAGGATGGTTGTGAGCACGGTGACCATATTTCAGCTTGTAAGTTGTTCCGCCTGATGCGATGCCAAGCAGCTGGTTACCGAGGCAGATGCCAAAAATCGGCTTTTCGATGTCCATGGCTTTTTTGATATTACCAATAGTCTCTTCACACATCTGCGGGTCACCGGGGCCGTTTGAAAGCATTACTCCGTCATAATTATCCTGAGTGAAATCGTAATTCCAGGGTACAACCTCAACCGTTGTGTCACGCTTTAGCAGACAGCGAAGAATGTTATTTTTTGCCCCTGTGTCAACAAGCACAACTTTGTGTTTCCCGTTACCGTAAACTTTTTTCTCGTCGATACTTACTTTGGCAACAAGATTCTCTTTGTTAGGGTCGTAAAGTTCTACATCCTCATCTTCAAAAACGATCTTACCGAGCATTGTCCCCTTCTCACGAAGTATCTTTGTGATAGCCCTTGTATCAACATCAAAAATGCCGGGAACCTTATTCTCGATCAGCCATGCACGCAGGCTCTCTTTTGCATTCCAGTGACTGTACTCGAAAGAGTAATCAGAAATTACCAGTCCCGAAATATGTATGCGGTCGGATTCATGGAACTTAGGGATCCCGTTCTCGTCTTTATCGTCTCCCGGTACGCCATAATTCCCGATCAGAGGGTATGTGGAAACAAGTATCTGTCCTTCATACGACGGGTCGGTTAAACTTTCCGGATAGCCTGTCATGGCAGTATTGAAAACCACTTCGCCGGCTACCGATCCTTCATATCCAAACGACTTTCCATCGAAAGTTGTTCCATCTTCAAGTACAAGTTTTATCTTACGTATTTCGGGCATAAATGCTGTTTTTTCTTGTTAAAATTCCGGTCGCAAAGGTAATAAAAATATAGCAAAAGCATTAGTAAAAATTAATGCTTCAACCTTTTAAGCCTTCAATAATTCCTTCAAAGCCAATTGTACTTTTTCAAATTCAAATGACTTAACTGTTTGTTCCATTTTTGCTGCAATATCAATATTACAAAGATTCCCGATACTGCCTTCATGAGTGTGATTAACCGAGTAGTCAGGTTCAAATTCGCCCCTTTCCACTTTTAGTCCCACCTCCTTGTAGGCATCGCGGAAGGGCATGCCTTTAAGAACAAGTCTGTTGACCTCTTCAACAGTGAATGCCAACTTGTATTTTTCATCGGTAATGATATCCTTATTGATGGTGATGTTCTCGATAGCAAAGTTTGCAATAGCAAGCGAATCCATCAGCTCATCGAAAGCAGGGATGAAATACTCTTTGATCACCTGCAGGTCGCGGAAGTAACCGGTAGGCAGGTTGGTTGTAACCGATCCAATGGTTTGAGGAAGTGTTTGAAGCACGTTGCATTTTCCCCGGATTAACTCAAAAACATCAGGATTTTTCTTGTGCGGCATGATGCTTGATCCGGTAGTCAGCTCGTCGGGCAGTTTGATAAACCCGAAGTTCTGGCTCATGAAAAGACATCCGTCCACGGCCAGCTTGCTCAGCGTTCCGGCAACAGATGCAATGGCAAATGCGACTGTGCGCTCCATCTTTCCGCGTCCCATCTGTGCATAAACAACATTGTAATTCATGTCATCAAAACCAAGCAATTGGGTGGTCATCGTGCGATCGAGAGGGAATGAAGAGCCGTAACCAGCTGCAGCTCCGAGCGGGTTCTGGTTTGCCACGTTCCAGGCTGCTTTAACAAGGTGAAGGTCATCCACAAGACTTTCGGCAAAAGCTCCGAACCACAGTCCAAATGACGATGGCATTGCAACCTGCAAATGAGTGTACCCCGGAATGAGAACATCTTTGAACTCTTCACTTTTCTTCTGAAGTGTTTTGAAAAGCTGTTCAATGCCCTGTACCATCTCTTCAATGCGATCACGGGCAAAAAGCTTGAGATCAAGCAGTACCTGATCATTACGTGAACGTCCGCTATGGACTTTTTTCCCGATGTCACCCAATTTTTCTGTCAGCAGAAATTCCACCTGTGAATGAACATCTTCAACGCCTTCATCGATAACAAAAGAGCCGTCTTTAGCCGTTGCATAGATAGTTTTCAGTTCTTCCAACAGAACATTAAGTTCGTCTTTTTTCAGAAGACCTATCTTTTCAAGCATTTTTATGTGTGCCATTGTTCCAAGCACATCAAATGGAGCAAGCAATACATCCAGTTCGCGGTCTTTACCTACCGTAAAATCTTCTATTTTTTTGTTTACGGATATCCCTTTATCCCAGAGTTTCATATTTTATTTCTTAAATTTTTTCTTTTTAGGGTTTTGCCTGTTGTCAAAAAAAGTCAACAGAATAATTTTATCTCCTTTAATTCTATAAAAAAGGTTCACCTGTTTCACTATGGTAAACCCCCTTATTCCTTTTCCTTTGTTTTCAAGTGATCCAATTTCCGGGAAATCAGAAAGAGTGTCAAGAATGTCATAAACTTTTTTAGTAAATGCCTTAGCTACATTTTCTCCCCACTCTTCGATAAGATACCTTTGAATCTGGTCGAATTTCTTATCTGCTCTTTTTGTCCAAGAGATCTTCAAAGCCATTTTTCATGTTTTTTCCTCATATCTTCATGACTTATTAAATTGTCCGGATTTTCACTTTCTTCAAAAGCCATAAACAATTCTTTTTGCTCGCTTTTTGTAAGTCCTTTCCAAAGCTGGCCTTCATCTCCGGACAATCTTTTTTTCAAGAGGTCATAAAAATCAGCCAAAAGATTTACATTATCAATGCTGTCGATAAGATTATGGAAATTCTTTTTTAATTCAATAGTGTTCATTGTTAACTCCTCCTTGTCTTACAAAGTTAAGGAATATTTAGATCATTTACTGAGATTTAATCCATCTAGTAGCTTCACGTAAATATCGATTCCTTCTTCAATTTCGTGCAAATATACGTATTCGTCGGCAGTATGTGAACGCGCGGAGTCACCGGGACCTATCTTCAAAGTTGTGAAATTTATTACTGCCTGATCAGATGTGGTGGGGGATCCGTAATACGACAAGCCGAGGTCATTACCTCTTTTAACAACGGGGTGATCGACCGGAATACCCGAACTGTTCAACCGGAATGATCTTGCTTTGACTTCACAGTTGACACTTTTCTGAATCAGCTCAAAGAGTTCTTTGTTCAAATAATGCTCATTGATTCGCACATCGACCATAAATTCGCACATGTCAGGGACTACGTTGTGCTGAGAGCCGGCCTTTATACCTGTAACAGTCATTTTCACAGGTCCGAGAAATTCAGACTCTTTCGGGAAGCGATAAGTTCTGAACCATTCAATGTCAGGCAAAGCTTTGTAAATGGCATTTACTCCCTCCTCCCGTGCGGCATGCCCCTGTTTCCCGTGAACAAAGCAGTCGAGTACCATTAAGCCTTTTTCAGCTATTGCCATTTGCATTTGTGTGGGTTCGCCGATGATACCAAGATCTATCTCCCCAAACTCTTCAAGTACTGAGCTGATGCCGTTCTTCCCGGATATCTCCTCTTCTGCCGATGCTGCAAACAACAGATTGTATGGCTGCTCTTTTTGTGAGAGAATTAAAAATGTAGCTATAAGAGAGACAAGCGGCGCTCCTGCATCATTGCTTCCTAAACCGGTTAGTTTATCTCCTTTAAGTATTGGAGTAAAAGGGTCGCAAGTCCATTTATCCGATGGCTTAACTGTGTCGATGTGGGAATTAAGCATTAAAACAGGCTTCGTCTCATCTTTCTCTCCTGCCCAAACCCAGATATTATTTCCCTTTC
>JAOZOF010000183.1:0-1734 GCA_029933425.1 Marinilabiliaceae bacterium | reverse complement strand
CCGTTGTCATCAGGATCACCCAGAACGCCGGGCTTTTCGAAACAGTAAACAAGGGAAACGTCATACCCGATTGCTAGTGCTTTTGCTGTCTCAGCGGCCATTGTATCGGCATTTGTATTCAGCATCAGTCCGTTTCCATCGTGGGTTAAAGGTGCTATCACCGGTACAGCGTCAGTTTTAAGTAAATTTTGCAACTGTTCTGCCTGAACCGAAACCACATCACCTGCATAACCGTAATCGATATCCTTTACAGGTCGTTTAACAGCCTTGATGATATTCAGGTCTGCACCGGTAAGCCCTATTGCATTCATACCCAATGCCTGACACTGCGCTACGATATTTTTGTTGATCAACCCTCCGTAAACCATCAGCACTACATCAAGCATCTCTTTGTTTGTAATACGCCTTCCCCCGACCATCTCGGTCTTAACGCCAAGTTTTTCGGCCATTGCTGTAGCAGAACGACCTCCTCCGTGAACAAGTATCTTCGCACCTTCGATCGTGCTAAAATCCTCAAGTAGTTTTCGAAGCGACTCCGGTTCTTCAACAACCTTTCCGCCGACTTTTACTATTGTGAGTTTTTGCATGTGAGACTTTTCTTTGGTGTTTTTTCCACCTCACTCCTTTGATCCCCCTCTCCCTGTCTGACGCCAGGCAGGCATGTGAAAAGGGGGAAAAACATAAACAAAATTACAAAAGGGGTGAGGCCGACATTCACTTACAATTTCTCCAGCATCCTTTTCAGAACGACCTGTGCAGAAACCACTCTATTGGCTGCTTCAGGGATGACTATAGATCGTGAACTATCGATAACTCCGTCACTAACAACCATATTTCTGCGCACCGGCAGACAATGCATAAAATATGCTTCGTTGGTCAGCGCCATCTTCTCTTCGTCAACGGTCCATGAACGATCTTTTGAAAGAATCTGCCCATAGTGTGTGAAAGAAGACCAGTTTTTGGCATAAATGAAATCGGCATTTTCAAAAGCCTTTTTCTGATCATGTTCAACTTTCACTCCTTCCATAAGTGACGGGTCAAGCTCGTATCCTTCAGGATGAGTTACAACCAGGTCGACATCAGAAACTTTCATCCACTCAACAAAAGAGTTTGCTACTGCCTGAGGCAAAGCACGCGGATGCGGTGCCCATGTAAGTACCACTTTCGGCTTCGACTTACGCTTGTATTCCTCGATAGTGAACAGGTCGGCAAAAGCCTGAAGAGGATGCCTTGTGGCAGACTCAAGACTTACGATTGGAACCCCTGAAAATTCAATGAACTGGTTAATGAGCTCTTCGGTGTAATCTGCTTCTTTATCTGTTAGTGATGCAAATGAACGAATGCCGATGATGTCGCAGTAGCTGCCAATAACGGGAATTGCTTCGCGGAGGTGTTCAGGTTTGTCACCGTCCATGATAACACCGTATTCAGATTCCAGTTTCCAGCTATCCTTATTGACATCCAGAACTATCACCTCCATTCCAAGGTTTCTGGCTGCCTTTTGTGTACTCAAACGGGTACGAAGACTTGAGTTGAAAAATAGCAGGATCATGGTTTTATTCTTTCCCAGATAGCTGAAGCCGTGAGGATTTCTCTTTAATATCCGGGCTTCGGTAAGAGCGCTGTCAACATCACCGATGTCATCAACTGTAAGAAACTGTCTCATTGTAATATTTTTATTTTGTTTTTGTTTTATTCAAAGTTACCGCATTTGCAGGTAAGAAAAAAATTGAG
>JAOZOF010000182.1:4577-7303 GCA_029933425.1 Marinilabiliaceae bacterium | reverse complement strand
TACTGAGGCAATAACGATGCATGAAGGTTAAACGTGCCCATGGGCGGCATATTCCATACAACCTCCGGGAGCATCCTGAAAGCTACGATTATCTGAAGATCCGCTTTAAGTGACTTCAGCTCTTCAAGGAATGAAGGATCTTTCAGATTGGTCGGTTGAAGAACTTTTATCCCCTGCTCTTCGGCATAAACTTTCACAGGCGATCGTCTTAGTTTTTGTCCCCGTCCGGCAGGTTTATCAGGTGCTGTTATGACACCTGCAACATTGTAATTGTTTTCAACAAGTTTCTTAAGACTCTCGACCGCAAAATCGGGAGTACCCATAAATACTATCCTAAAATTTTTCTTTTCAATCATCGAAACTTCAGATTAAGATTCCCTAAAATTCGTATTCCCTTTTGTATGAGGAGGAAAATAAGGACAATGCTTACAACCGCTTCCGCAACAATAACCTCTGTTCCTCAGGTATTTTTCCGTCATGACCCTTAACCCCCGCGGATCCATATAGTAATCCTCACCCTCTTTCAGCTTCGGTGGCTGAAATAAATCATCCATATAATCCATAGGCCATTAATAAATTTAGTCTTAAAAATAACCGTAAAAATAGTGTATTTCCTGATAATCCGGATCAGGCTATTTAATATTGATGTGTTTCATGAACTGAAACCTCAGGTATCCTGCAGGATTTGAGACATTTTTCTGATTCAGTTTACCGCGGAACTGATCAAGTGTTTCAAATCCGTGTTTCTGCATCCATTGTTCGAGCTCGAACGTCATCTCATTCACATACTCAAAACCTTTTTTGTACAGCACTGTTGCTATCTGAACAGTTTTTGCACCTGCAAGTAACATTTTTACAACTGTTTTTCCATCATGTATTCCTGTTGTTGCACTAAGATCAGCATCGATCTTGCCCGATGTCAGAGCTGTCCACCTCAAAGGAAGTCTGTATTCTGACGGATCACTGTAAACATTCGATGATATGAGGGTCATCTTATCGATATCAATATCAGGAGAGAAGAAACGGTTGAATAACACAACCGCGTCGGCACCGTTTTCCGATAGCTCAGTTATCACTTTAGGGATATTGGCGAAATACTTTCCTATCTTTATCGATACCGGTATTGTTACTTCATTTTTTACAGCCTTCAGTATCTCAAGGTAATTCCCCTCTTTACCATTCCCCTCTTCATCGGGTGAGGGTACCGAAAACACATTCACCTCAATGCCATCAGCACCGGCATCCTGTACCGACTTTGCAAAATCAGTCCAGTTATCGGCCGTCACACAATTAACACTGGCAATTATCGGAATATCTGTTTGTTTCTTACATTCGTAAATGAGTCGGAGATATGATGACAAAATATCTTCAACATCATCGTTGGCATAAAACTCCATTGTCTCGGGATAAAGGTGGTTCTCTGAAAACATCTTATTCATGTTCTTCTCCATCTCAATAACTATCTCTTCCTCAAAAACCGACTTAAGTATCACGGCACCAACTCCGTTATCGGCAAGTGCTTTAATGTTTTCCACCGAATTTGTCAGGCTTGAACTTGAAGCTATAATCGGTGATTTCAGGGGAATTCCCATGTAAGTTGTTGTTATATCCGGCATTTTACTGTGTTTTTATTGGTTGTTTTCTAAATTTACAACATATTTATGACGATTTCATATAATACAGATGAATTTATCACAAAAGAATCTATTTTCTAAACAATCATTCACGGTAATAGGTTTAATGTCGGGCACCTCACTCGATGGGTTAGACATTGCTATTTGCCGTTTTTCGGATCCCGGGTACCGCGATTTTGAACTGATAGATGCCAAAACAGTTTCGTACGATAACAACCTGAAAAAGAAGTTGAGAGAAGCAGGTGAATTGTCAGGTCCCGGCCTTATAGCTCTGCACCGTGAATATGGTGAATGGACAGGCAAACAGGTGCTTGAGTTTTTAGAGAATAAGCATCCTGACATTGATATCATCTCCTCGCACGGGCACACTGTTTTTCATGAACCTCACAAAAAACTGAACTTTCAGTTAGGAGACGGAACGATAATAGCTGCAACAACAGGCATTATCACTGTTTCCGACTTCAGATCTTTAGACATTACTCTCGGCGGACAAGGTGCACCTCTGATACCGATCGTTGACAGGGACCTTTTCGGAGAATATGAAGCATGTGTGAATATCGGAGGATTTGCCAATGTGTCACTTGATATAGATAACGTTAGAAAAGCATGGGATATTTGTCCTGTAAATACGGTGCTGAACAGACTTGCGGGTGAGCTGGGACTTGAGTTTGACAAGGATGGAAATACAGGCAGATCAGGAAAGGTGATAAATGACCTTCTGATCCAACTGGAAGAACTGAAGTATTACGAAGAGTCTCCACCAAAATCACTCGGTACAGAGTGGCTTGACAAATTTGTATGGCCCATAATCGATCAAAAGAACTATCGTACTGAAGATATCATGGCAACTTTTTACGAACATGTATCTGAACGAATTGCCGCCGACCTGAATAAGCATAGTGTAAAGTCTGTACTGTTCACAGGAGGGGGAACAAAGAACAGCTATCTGATGTCACTTATCAAAAATAAGTTTTCCGGCAGAGTTGTTATCCCTGATGAAAAGATCATCGATTTCAAGGAGGCTGTCGGATTTGCCTACCTCGGACTCTTACGTATTCTGGAACGTCCGAACTGCCTGGCATCGGTAACAGG
>JAOZOF010000182.1:0-4477 GCA_029933425.1 Marinilabiliaceae bacterium | reverse complement strand
CGTTTGACCGGGTTATTTGTCATCAGCCGCATCTTCTTTACTCCCAGCTCCCGTAGTATCTGTGCTCCCACACCGTAATCCCGTTCATCAGCGGCAAAACCGAGTTCTTCGTTAGCTTCAACAGTATCAAGGCCCTCCTCCTGAAGTTTGTATGCCTTGATCTTGTTCATAAGACCAATGCCGCGCCCTTCCTGATTCATATACACGATAACGCCCTTACCCTCTTTCTCTATTGTTTCCATTGCATAGTGAAGCTGGTCACCGCACTCACACCTTAAAGACCCGAAAATATCACCTGTAACACAGCTTGAATGTACTCTGACCAGAACAGGCTCATCTTCCGACCATTTACCTTTGATAAGGGCCATATGCTCCAATCCGTTTGACTTCTGTTTGAAAGGGATGAACCTGAAATTTCCGTAATGAGTCGGTAGATTGACCTCTACACCTTTTATGATAAGACTTTCTTTTTTAAGACGATACGCGATCAGATCTTTTATGGTTATTATCTTAAGACCGAATTTACGGGCGATCTCCATCAACTCGGGCAATCGGGCCATGGACCCGTCATCGTTCATTATTTCCACCAAAACACCTGCCGGATAGAGCCCTGCAAGCCGTGAAAGATCAACAGCAGCTTCCGTGTGGCCTGCACGTCTCAAAACCCCTCTCTCCTTTGCCTTCAATGGAAAAATATGCCCGGGTCTTCCCAGATCTTCTGGTTTTGTTTTCGGATCACATAATGCTAAAATGGTCTTTGCTCTGTCAGAAGCAGATATCCCTGTAGTACAACCATGCCCCAGAAGATCGACCGATACGGTGAAAGGAGTGGAATGCAAACTTGTATTTTTTCCGGCCATTAATTCAAGATCAAGCTCTTCACAACGCTGTTCGGTCAATGAGGTACATATCAATCCACGACCATATTTTGTCATGAAATTAACTTTTTCGGCAGTTATCAGGTCTGCTGCTGCAATGAAGTCTCCCTCATTCTCCCTGTCCTCATCATCCACCACAATGATAAGTTCCCCGTTTCGTATAGCTTCAATGGCTTCGTCAATAGTGTTCAAATCGATATCTTTATCTTCAGACATTATATTTGGGTTTTTGCTTTCTTTTTAAAAGATGCAAAATTAATAAAATTAAAAGCTGTTTTTATGATATGGTTCAGTTTTTATCGTAATAATCCTCTTTACTAAAAAACCTAGACAATTTTTTAAAAAATATAGTATAAGCCTCAGCATTGAGCAGGGTTGAATCCGTGGCCGACTTATAAGTCAGAAAAATCCCTATCGGCAACAAAACAAATGATGAGAGCCACATACCTTCCCATACAGGCCATACACCTTCACGAGCCATTTTCTCGCCGAACGTGTTCACGATATAATAAACAATAAAAAACAGAATAGAAACAACAACAGGCATTCCGAGACCGCCTTTACGAATAATTGCACCAAGCGGTGCCCCGATAAAGAAAAAGATAAGACAGGCAAAGGATAAAGTAAACTTACGGTGCCTCTCCATCTGGTACCTGATGATCCTTTTGTCATCATTTTTAACTATCCGGTTTTGGTTATCTATCACCTGTTTGTTTTCCCTGGCCCTTCTCAAAGCCTGTTCCATGACCATTATTTGCTGATCATGCGGTAAATTAGTGAACACACTGTCTACATCTTGCACTACCTTAACAGAATCAATAATCCTTAAAGATTCATCATTTTTTTTTCTATACGCATAGCGTATTCTTGTAAAGTTAAAAGCTTTAGTCTGCCGTCTTAAACCGTTTATCTTCTTTTTACGTTCAAGAAAAAGAGAATCTTCATCTGTCTTGAGCTGTTTAAGGTTCTTCATCTTAAAATTACCTTTAAAACGATTCTCATCAGATCTGGAAAAATTATATCCGCTCATCTCTATTGTCGCGATCTGCTTCGAGAATTTATCGATCCTGAACATTTGCTTATCACGATCCCTTAGCCGTCCTCTCTTGTCCCGTACTTTCTCATCATACCTCACTCCATTCAACAGAGTCAGGGTCATGTAATGCTTGTTATCAGAGATCTTCATTTTGCCCGAATCAGCCACGGTCACATTACTGTTACGGTTCAACCTGTCCCTGTGGTCATAGATCATAACATCATGCAACATGTTGCTTTCCTTATCCTTTCTCTCCACTTTAATGCTGAATCCGTCGATACCGTTATAAAACACTTTTTCTTTGATATCGAGTTCAGGCTTTGCCATCCTTACATCCCAAAACAGCGAATAGAACTTTAGATTAGCAACAGGCAACATATTATTTGAAAACCAAAAAGCACCTATCGAAATAAAAACCGTAAGAATAACAAGGGGTTTCATTATTCGTTGTAATGATATTCCGGCAGCTTTCATTGCGGTCAGCTCGTAATTCTCCCCCATATTACCGAATGTCATTAACGAGGCCAGAAGAATTGCCAACGGAAGAGCCATAGGAATAACCTGCACCGAGGCATAGAACATAAGCTCTCCCAGTACCGACAACTCCAATCCCTTACCTACCATCTCGTCGACATACTGCCACAAAAACTGCATGACCAGAATAAAAAGGGCAATAAAGAAAGTCATTACAAGAGGTCCTGAATAACTTTTCAGTATGAAAACATATAGCTTCTTCAATTTATAATATCTCCAATTGTAGTTAAATCAATACTCAAAAAGCAGAACAATGCAAAAATACAAATTAACCCTGTTAAATCATATTAATAATTGAACATGAAGCGCATTCCCGGATTATAATAAAAATATCGCATCATACCCTATTGTATGACAATTAAACACAGGTTCCCGCGTATTAACGAAAAGCTAAAAAAATGTTAAATTGAAAAAAGACAAGATTAAAGAATGAACGATCTAAGCCCCTAGCAGATGCTTTAATGATTCAACCTGCTGATTCCAAAGTTCAACAGCATCCTCCTTCTCATCAGGATCGGAAAAGTCAACTACCACCAAAGCCGTGTCACCTGTAAGCTCGTCAACATTTATACGAAATTCAAAATACGTATCGGGATCATCATCAAGCCAGTGATATCTGACCATTCTATTCTCTTTACGTAACACCTGCTCTGCTTCCTGCTCTACACCATTCCAGATAAAAGTAAATACCTTCCCGTTCAGATTAACGTCATCGGCAAACCATTCCGACAATCCGCTGGGTGAACTTAAACGATTAAATAGTATTGAAGGTGAAATATTTATTATATATTCAATCTCATATTTTTCTTTTGACATGATCAAACAGATTTATTATTCGTGGTTACAATATAACAGATTTATTGTAAAAATAAAACGAGTATTAACAAATAGATAGTAAAAAGCCATTTTAATTTCATCTTCTGAAGGATTGCTACTCTTTGAGTAAATTCTATTTGCAACACTTAAAAATATTTTTGTATTATTTCCCTGTATTTTTCATGCAATATCTCCAATTCATCCACACTTATGGTTTTTGAATAAATACGTATCATATCATGCACTTCGAAACCATAGATCACAGCTAAAGCAGCATCAAAAGCAGAAACAGAAAGGTTATTCCGAACCTGATTGGTTATTTTTTTGAAATCTTCCCAATTCAACAACCTGTCAATTTTCAGGTAGTACATGTCGCATACTTCATCCTTATAAATATCATCCTTAAGCTGTGTTATTTTATATATCTTCTGGATCTGAATAACAGCAACACCCTCAAGCTTTCTCGATCTGGCATATACAACTCCATGATCGGCATAATACTTCTGCAGTTCAGCAATACTTTCAAATCCTTCAATGAATTTAACCCTGATTGCAAAATAGACCTTATTATCCATATTGATGGAAGCCGGAGAACCGTCAAATTTGATACCTGTTTTTTTCTTTATTTCATGGGTCATTCTGAACACGGCCTCTGCCGAATACTCTTTTGAGGTAACCAGAAAAAAAGTATCAGGTTTTTCCTGAGATGTAAAATTAGTATCGTAATATCCCGGGAAAGATCCCAGATTCTCGAGCACAAAAGTATTAGTAAGAATTCCTTTCTCTATCGTTATTATCTCTTCCTCTTTTATTATACTTCCGAATGTTTCCAACATAACTGTATGATTTAAATTTAAAATTGTTTCATATCTGACTATAAGATACCAAATTATAAATTGATTTTCAACATCAAATGAAAACTATACATATTTTTATTCCCTGAAACAAATGTTTCGACTTAAAAAGTTATCTTTTTTTTGTGGTTTTTTTGAATATTTCGTTTACATTTGCAACCGCAAAAACAAACAGGGTATAGCGTTACTCTAAAAACATTTGCCGAGGTAGTTCAGCTGGTTAGAGCGTCCCGATATACATCGGGAAGGTCGGCGGTTCAAGGAAACAGTCAGGACCTAAACAAACTAACCACAGAGCAACAAAAAAATACAAGCCGAGGTAGCTCAGCTGGTTAGAGCGTCCCGATATACATCGGGAA
>JAOZOF010000181.1 GCA_029933425.1 Marinilabiliaceae bacterium | reverse complement strand
AAAACTAACCATACGGTTTTTATTCGTTTTTTTTGTCCAATTGATAATAAAAGCCGGAGACTCATCCTTCGACGGTATTTTTGACCATTCTTTAAGGGCATGGGTTTTTACATTCTTTTTTATCACATACAGTCTTATCGTCTGGTACGTTGCCGGGTATTTTAACAACCGGTTGAAAAAGGTCCTTGACAAGAAACAAAATAACAAAAGCAGCCATATCTTTCCGTTATTCTTTTTTCACCTGATATTCGGCTTTTTTGTTTCCTGGATCAATAACCTGTTGTACCATTATGGTGACATTTATTTATTCAATAATCCCGAAGTATGGGAAAATGTCACGGTATTTAATCCTGAACTGACCATCAGTTTACTGCTGATATACATTATGGTTTTCTCTTTTGATACATTTTACCACACAAACATAAAAACCAAAAATTATCAGCTTAAACTCGAGAAGCTTGAAAAAGATAACGCAATTGCCCAATACCTGAACCTGAAATCACAGATCGAACCGCATTTTTTGTTCAACAGTTTAAGTGTTCTTTCGTCACTGATACACACAGATGTTGACCTTGCCGACAGGTTCATTCTGCACCTGTCAAAAATGCTGAGGTATGTTATCGAGAAAAATGAGTTCATGCTGGTATCTTTAAACGAGGAGATAGCTTTTGTCGAAGATTACCTTTTCCTTATCCATACACGTTTTGAAGATGAAATAGAATACGACATCAGGATCGACAGAAAAGCAACAGGATCGTGGCGGATACCTCCCACTGCAGTGGAAACCCTTGTCGAAAATGCGGTAAAGCATAATAAATTTACAGAGAAGCAACCCTTGAAGATCGATATCTTTGTTGAAGGTGAATCACTGATAGTTAAAAACAACCTTTACCCGAGATCGGAAAAGGTTAACTCAACAGGACAGGGACTTGAAAACCTGAAAGCAAGGTATTCACATTTTACTGAAAAATCTGTGAAGATTGAAAAAACGGAAAAAGAGTTTGTGGTAACTTTACCACTGCTGAAATAAACCTTTGGATTATTGAAGATGTCCAAAAAGTAAAAAGTAAACGTCATTGCGAGGAGGAACGACGAAGCCCGCCTGACCAGTCGGGCAGGCAATCTCCTGATTTTCGATACTCGTAAGTTTTGAGATTCCCTGCCTGCGCCGAGGCTTCGGCAGGCAGGCTTCACTTCGTTCGGAATGACGTCTTTTTGGACATCTTCAATAGAAAATAACGAGATATGAATGTACTAATTTTCGAAGACGAAAAACATACAGCTATAAGATTAAAAAAACTTCTTTCCGTTATTGACGAATCAATTAATGTTCTGGCTGTGATCGGATCGGTAAAGGAAGGCATTGACTGGCTGAAAACCAATCCTGCCCCAGACCTGATATTCCAGGACATTATGCTGAATGACGGCGAATGTTTCGAGATCTTCAATGCCGTTGACATTACCTCTCCTGTTATTTTCACAACAGCATACAGTGAGTATGCCCTGAAATCATTCCGGGTGAACAGTATCGATTACATCGTAAAGCCATACGATAAAAACGACCTCATAAAGGCACTGGATAGGCTTAAAAAGATGAAGAGTGCTTTCTCTCCTCCCGACAGGGAACTGTTGAAAGAGATTCTCACAGAAAAGACATCCGTTCCAAAAAAACGTTTCCTGATAAAATCGGGCGATAATTACATGAACATCAACAGCAGCGATGTTGCTTATCTCCTTTCGGAAGACAGTGTTACATTTGCCGTTCTTTTTACCGGCAAACGATACATAGTGAATAACACCATCACAGAGTTATCAGAGCAGATGGACCCTGACCGCTTTTTCAGGGCAAACAGGAAATTCATTCTCAACATCGAAAGTATAAAAAAGATCAGCTCATGGTTCAACAGCCGGCTGAAAATAAAACTCAATCCTATCGTTAATGAAGATGTGATCGTCAGCCGCGAAAGGGTAAAGGATTTCAAGAAGTGGCTTGACAGATAAATGGTAAGCAGATAGTACAGATCAATCTGATCTATGCTGATCCATAAGTTTTTTCTGCCACATTAGTGTCTACCTGTGTCTTATTCCCTATTATCTCTCTTCCTTCACCTTTTCCACAACTATCTTATCAATAGGTAGTGTCACATCATCGGGTGTAAGTTTGTCTAAAGAGAGCCAGCGGAATGACTGTCCTCTTTCGACATCTTCGGGAAAATTGTATGGTTTGTCTGATACATTGATACATCCGGTATCTTTCAAGCGGACAAGATAGTAAATACTGACAACCTGCATTCCGGGATGAAATTTTGACTCCTGAAAAAAGTCAGTGGTGTAAATATGACTGATCACCTCAACCTCACACCCTGTCTCCTCCCTCATTTCCCTCTTCAGACAGTCGATGGTACCTTCCCCATACTCCAGTCCTCCACCGGGAAACTTTGTAAAACGATGCCCCATGTAACTCTCATCGCTGAGGAGCACCTCTTCATTCTCATTCAGGATAATTCCGTAAACACGGATTGTGAAACGGGTGTTGATAGGTTCCGGCATAGTACTTTATTTTCAGTGAGGGCGTCACTCGAAGTGACACCCTCACTTCAGTAAATGTAACAAAAAAACTGCCTCCGGACACAATGGCCTCAGAGACAGTTTAAATATTTTTCAGAGCTGTTCTTACTTCATCAACTCTTTAAGTTTAGCCTCTAAAGCTTCTCCTCTGAGGTTCTTGGCAATGATCACACCATCCTTATCAAGTAACAGTGTAGTAGGAATACTCATAACACCGTACAAAGAGTGAGAGATATCCTGAGTATCGTGTCCCTGCAGCCAAGTCATCTGATGGTCATTTACAGCCTTTTTCCAGGCAGCCTCATCTCTGTCAACAGATACACTGAAGATCACAAAACCTTTTGGCTTGTATGTTTTGTAAGCTTTTTGCATGAAAGGGATCTCAGCAATACACGGCTTACACCATGATGCCCAGAAATCGAGCAATACATATTTTCCTTTCAAAGAAGAAAGAGTCATCTCTTTTCCGTCGATGGTAGGAACAGTGAAATCAGGAGCAACTTTACCTTCCTGAACATTTGCCATGATATCAAGATAATCCTTGATCTCGGTATAACCGGGTATAACAGCCAACGAAGTATCAAGCACACTGAAAACCTCATTCAGCTCGTCATATCCGTTCATCATGAAATCAGACTGTACCAGATACAAAGAAACCGGAGATTTAGGATTCTCAGTAATGATCTTCTTGGCATCCTCATTTTTCTGAGCCATCATATCATCATACTCCTTGTAAACCTCTTCAATGGCTTTTTGGTCATGAGAAGCCTGAGCCTGCTGATACTTTTGCATCAACTGTTGATTCTGCTCCTGGTATTTCTTCATACTTTCGTTGTACTCATTAAATACTTTATTGGCTTCCGAACCTTCTACTTCAACAACAGCAAGACTGTCAACCTCACCTTCAAAGGTCATGTCACCGTTTTCACCGAAAAACATCATTACAGGTCTTTGCTGACCCAATTCTACGATATACAATTGTTGTGGATAATCAAGCTTTCCTGAAAATTCAACTACACCACTTTCAACTGTTGCAGTATCGATACCGGCTAATCTTCTGTTATCAACTTTAGCAAGAACGTAAGTTTTTCCGTCAGCTCCGTTAATTTTACCTTTTAAAGAAAAACCTCCGTCAGGTTTTTTATTACTTTGACATGATGCCAATGTAAATGTTGCTACTAATAGTGTTAAAAAAATACTTTTCATCAATCTTTATTTTTAAAATTTAAACTGTACAAACCTATATTTATTTAATGAGAAATAAAAATTACTTGTTTAATAACTCGTTAAGTTTACGTATCAACGCTTCGCCCCGAAGATTTTTGGCTATTATCCTGCCGTCTTTGTCAAGCAGAAATGTAGAAGGGATACTTTTTACGTTATATTTCTGTGCTATACTTCCATCAGTATCAATAACCTGAGTCCACATTAAACCGTCATCTTTCACTGCCCTGACCCATGCATTTCTATCCTTATCGAGCGAAACACCGAGTATCTCAAAGCCTTTATTTTTAAACATCTTATAAGCCTTTACCGAGTTAGGGTTCTCACGACGGCAGGGCTGACACCATGAAGCCCAGAAATCGATAAGAACATATTTCCCACGGAAAGAAGAGAGACTTACATCTTTGCCATCCTTTGTTTTAAGGGTGAAGTCAGGTGCTGTACTTCCTGTTGCCGTTGCCTTTGTTTTTTCCTGTAATCTCTTCAAAGAACTATAAGTATTCTTCATATCGGTCACGTAAGGATTATCCCCCAGATTCTTCTCAAACTCATCGATCAGCTTTTTCTGTTCATCCAGACTTATACCCGACAACATCTGCGATGCTAAAAAAGCTCCTGTCACTGAGTTCGTATGCGTATTTACAAAGTTTATGTAATACTCTTTTTGTACTCCCCGGATGGAATCTATCTCTTGCGATAAAGATCTCATTTTTGCTGTATCTTTGGCAATCTGAGCATCGATGAATTCCTGGCGGATTTCAATGCTTCTGTCCAGAAAAGGCATATTTTTATTGAAGTTCAGAAACACATCCGTCTCCGGCGAACCGGTGATCTTTGCTTTATCGAGACTATCAATGGAAGCTTCTATGTAAATATTTTTATTCTCGAGGAAAAATGCAACGGGCATGTGTGAATTATTCACATATATCAGATGAAGCAACGGCTGCTCCGCACTGCCTGTAAATTTGAACTTCCCGTTACTTATTTCTGTTGAATCAACCGAAACAGCTCTGCCGCTCTGATAACTTTTCAGGTAGGCAGTTCCGTCTTCAGCACCGTCTATCTTACCTTTAACTGTATAACTGTTACCATCGTTACAACTATATAACAAGAGTACTCCAAGAGCCAGTATTAAAACTTTTTTCATTTTCTGTCATTATTAATTCTATGCCTTTACTATATCCTACAAATGCTTGTAATATTTTTCCATCAACTCTTTTGCGGCCTGATATGAACTTATTTTGGCATCCACAACCATTTTTTCATATTCTGTCAAAGCTTTTTTTATCTCTTCATGTTGATAAAAATCATTCAACAAGGTTTCGTTTATTGTTTCTAACATCCTGTATTTTGCCTGATCACGTCTGTTAGCATCAAAGAAACCGTTCTCTTTTGTCAGTGATACATATTCATTTATCATCTCCCAAATATCACCTATCCCTGTATTGTTCAGTGCTGAACAGGTCTTAACCTTAGGCTCCCATCCCGATTCAGGCAAAGGAAAAAGATGCAAAGCACTCTGATATTGCGCTTTGGCCTGTAAGGCTTTTTCGATGTTACTTCCGTCGGCTTTGTTTATTGCAATGGCGTCGGCCAATTCCATGATGCCTCTTTTTATTCCCTGAAGCTCATCACCGGCTCCCGCAAGCATCAACAACAGGAAAAAATCGACCATTGAATGAACTACCGTTTCCGACTGACCCACACCAACGGTTTCAATTATTATCGTATCAAAGCCTGCAGCCTCGCAGAGAATTATTGTTTCACGGGTTTTACGTGCAACGCCTCCGAGCGAACCTGCCGAAGCAGAAGGACGGATGTAAGCGTTCTTTTCCACCGATAACTTTTCCATCCTGGTCTTGTCTCCAAGAATACTTCCTTTCGATCTTTCACTTGACGGGTCAATCGCCAGAACAGCAACCTTATGACCTTTCTCTATTATATTCAACCCAATGGCTTCAATAAAAGTGCTCTTACCGGCACCCGGCACTCCGGTAATCCCTATCCTGATGCTCTTCCCCGAATACGGCAGACATTTCGATATTATCTCCTGCGCTGTTTTCTGATGATCAGGCCGTGAGCTTTCCAACAGAGTAACGGCTCTGCTTAGTATCATCACATCACCTTTAAGAATCCCTGAAACATATTCATCTATCGATAAAGGCTTCTTCTTACGTTTGATGAACTTTTTAGCAGCATCAGGATTTACTGAAGGCATCCGATCAGTTCCTTTGTTTACTTTCAATCCTTTGTATTTATCACTGTTCTCAGGATGTTCGATCTCGTTCATGTTAAAAAATTTAGCGGAACACAGAAAACATCTGTATCCCGCTAAATTATACAATAGTGTTTAACGTTCAATTGCTAATGTCGATTTTTATTCTACTTTAACATTTCCCGATATTCTCAGCAACACATTGGTAGCTTTCGGGTCGTTGCTAATGATAGTTATGGATTTATTCTGTCTTCCTTTTTTGTGTGCAGAATTAAAAATAGCAGTGATAAAAGTGCTTTCGCCCGGAGCAAGTTCCATCTTATCGGGTTTTATTGCCGTACAGCCGCACGATGCTTTTATCTTACGGAATATCAATGTCGATTTACCCGTATTGGTAACCTTGAACTTATGCTCTACTTTATCACCCTGAGTTATTTCCCCGAAGTTGAAAACCTTCTCGGGAATTGATATTGCCGGTGCATTTTGTTTCTGCTCCTCGGTCCATGAGTTGAAATCCTCTGTAATATTTGCACTTATGGCAATCCTGTTTTTGTAATTACGCTCATCGTTCAGATTGATAAAAACATTATCGACAACAAATCCCCAGTCATTTTTCAATGCAGCATCATAGCTTGCAATGATAACACCGGCTTCACCCGGCTTCAGGGTTTCAGGAGTACATTTGATCTTTAAATGTTTCGGAACATTGATAAAAGTAACTTTAATGGGTTTATCTGATGTGTTGATCACTTTAAGCTGTTCTGTTTTTTTCTGCTTCGGGGTCATTTTAGTGAACGGAATATGTGTGGACTCCAAACGTAATCCCTCCATTTTGGCAGGATAAATATCTGCCGTGGTCTTTTCACGTTCGAGAACTTTTCCGGTTATGCGCAAAACAACCGACGGATTTTCAGCATTCGAGGAAACGGTAATTGTTTTATTGAAATTCCCCGGACGATTGGCCGGATTAAAAACAACCTTTATTTCACCTTTTCCTCCAGGAGGTATAGGTCTCTTTGTCCATGTAGGTGTTGTACATCCGCACGATGCATTTACTTTGTGCAGGACTAATGGCTGCGCTCCTGTGTTCGTGAATGAAAAAATGTGAGTCTTTAACCCGTCACTTTCCTTAAATTCACCAAAATCATGTATGGTCTCTTTAAAGTTTATGTAAGGCTTGGTGTGTTGGGAAAATGAAATATAACTCACCACAAATAATAAAACTGCAAGAAATGATACCCTTTTCATAACCATCTTTTTTTATTTTCTTTTTATCGTAACCGAATCTGATACGATTTTAAATCCTAAATGTTTCCTGATTACGGATTAAACGTACTCTTTT
>JAOZOF010000464.1 GCA_029933425.1 Marinilabiliaceae bacterium | reverse complement strand
AACCATTAAACAATACATTTTGAAAAATTCGTAAAAAACTTCAAAAATGAAAATACCATTCAATCTTATTTTAACAGCCCTGCTTTTAGCGGTTTTTATTTCATGCAACACCGAAAGTTCCAAGCTGCCTGTTTACAAAGACAAAAGTAAAAGCGTTGAAGAACGTGTAGCCGACCTTCTTCCCCGCATGACACTTGAAGAAAAAGTTGAAATGGTCGGGGGCGAGAGCTTTAAGACAAAAGCAAATGCCCGGCTCTGTATCCCTTCTATCGTGATGTGTGACGGACCCCTCGGTCCCAACGCAAGAGGAAAGTCAACCAACTACTCCTCAATGTTGAATCTTGCCTCAACTTTCGATCCTGACCTGATGTATGAAGTTGCATGCCAGTTGGGTGAAGAGACAAGGGTTCAGGGACGGAATATGCTGCTCGGGCCCAATGTGAACATCGCCCGTGTACCGAGAAACGGGCGGACATTCGAAGCCTTCGGCGAAGATCCTTACCTCGCTTCCCGGATGGCCGTGCCTTACGTAAAAGGGGTTCAAAGCAAAAATGTGATAACAAGCACCAAGCATTGGGCTGCTAACAATCAGGAGTGGAATCGGTTTATCGTTGACACAAAAGTGGACGAAAGAACGCTTCGCGAGATATACTTCCCTGCCTTCAAGGCTGCTGTACAGGAAGCGGACACATGGTCGGTCATGGCTGCTTACAACAGGGTGAACGGCCACTGGGCATGCGAGAACGAGTACCTCATTAACAAAGTACTGAAAGATGAGTGGAGATTTAAAGGTTTTGTGGAAACAGACTGGGGCGGTGCAAAATCAACGGTGCCCATGGCAAACTCCGGTGTCGATCTGGAAATGCCTTACGGAAAATACTGGGGCGACAAGCTACTGAAAGCAATCAAAGATGGCAAGGTATCGGAAGCCACACTGGACGATAAGATCAGAAGACTTCTGAGGATCATGTTCAAAGCAGGCCTTTTCGATGAGTCGGTTGACAGCTACGGAGGATTCTCCGACACTCCTCAAAGACGTGCCCTTGCCCTGAAGACAGCAGAAAAAAGTATTGTTCTTTTAAAGAACGAACCCGTTCCTGGTCGGACAAAACCTTTGCTACCATTCAACAAAAACAAGATCAGGACAATTGCAGTTATCGGCCCCAATGGCAATATTGCCCGTATGTTCGGCAGCGGTAGTGCCTATCTGAACGGGAACTACGGAGTATCAGTTCTTGAAGGTATAAAGAACAAAACAGGGAAAAACATAACTGTAAGATTTGCCAAAGGCATACCCGACAGAGCTGTTTATGCTCCTGTGGCTGGCCCTGAGTTTTACACAACCAATGATGGTAAGCCGGGTATCTTTGCAGAGTACTACAACAATAAGGAGTTAGAAGGAGAGCCTGTTTACTCTACCGTTGAAAAAGCCATCGATTTTGACTGGGGGGACAGAAGCCCGAAAGAGGGAAAAGTGAATAAGGATAAATGGTCGGCAAAGTTCACCGGCAAATTCAAATCACCGGGCGACGGATGGTATGAGATAGGCCTGAAGGTGGATAACGGCACACGAATGTACATCAACGGCAAAAAGGTGCTGGATG
Source organism: Marinilabiliaceae bacterium (assembly GCA_029933425.1). Classification (GTDB taxonomy): domain Bacteria; phylum Bacteroidota; class Bacteroidia; order Bacteroidales; family Marinilabiliaceae; genus JAADEM01. The sequence continues at coordinate 267 of JAOZOF010000464.1, read as the reverse complement.
TATGGCTGAATGCCATTGCAAGCAATTTTTACAGTACACGTTACAAGTTTGAAAAGGGCCGCACCTACGACATCAGGGTAGATTTCTTTGAGAATATCGGGACATGTGAGCTGAAACTCGGATTTGCACCGTACAACACTGAACAGAAGATCAGGGAAGCTGTAAGACTGGCCTCTTCTTCCAATGTTGTTGTGCTGGCACTTGGTCTGGACCCGTCGCTCGAAGGTGAATCTGTTGACAGGACAACTCTGGCTCTTCCTGATGAAC
>JAOZOF010000463.1 GCA_029933425.1 Marinilabiliaceae bacterium | reverse complement strand
TACGTACATCAAAGTTCCCTGATTCAATTATACCGGGATTGACGAGCTGGTTCTGGGTTGAAAGGGCATTCTGAATGTCATAAGGAGTAATGCCTGAATTGGCAAGCTTCTCATCAGATATGTAAACATTCAGAACACGGTCCTGAATACCGAAAAGCTTGACCTTGGCAACATCATCGGCAGTAGCAAGCTGCTGCTTCACGTACTGGGCATAATCTTCAAGTTCGTCGTAAGAAAAACCCTCATCGGCAGTAACTGCATAGTAGATACCAAACACAGCACCGAAGTCATCGTTAACTATGATTGTGCTTGCTTCTTTGGGCAGTTTATTCTGAACATTTAACACTTTCCGCCGCATCTCGTCCCATATTTGTTCAAATCGTTCTTTCGGAACCCACTGGAACATATCAACTTTAATGTAACTGAAACCCGGACGGGATTCTGATTTGATAAAGTCAACAAGCGGGTGTGTCTGTATTTCTCTTTCAATTATCTCGGTCACCTGTTTCTGCACCTGTTGTGCATCTGCTCCCGGATAATAAGTCATGAAAATGATCTGCTTGATAACAAAAGGTGAGTCCTCACGCTTCCCCAGATGCTCGAAGGCAAATATTCCTCCGATAATGGTAATTATCAGGAAGAAATATATTACCTGTTTATTTTTAAGTGCATATCCTGCTATACTCATAATCTATATTTTTTAGAGTTTAGTGATCAGAGTTTAATGTTTAGTGTTTTGAATTAGTAGTAAATACAAATCATTCATCACTAACCTCTGATCTCTAATCACTGATATTTACTAATTGAATGCTTTTTGATCGAGGATCTTCACTTTTTGTCCTTCAATAAGGCGTTTGGCCCCTGCAACAACGATCATCTGACCGGCTTTCAGTCCGCTTTTGATCTTAACATGATCCTTGCCTGCAAAACCGTCAAGCTGAACAGGCTGCTTTTTAACGGTCAATGTGTCTTTTCCTTCAAGCACCCATACAGAAGGAGAATTGTCTGTTTGACCTTCAATGACAGCGGCAAACGGAATAACCATTTGGTTGTCTGCTTCATCAATGTTCTTAAGTTTAATATTAACACGACAACTCATACCGGCAGATATCTTAGGCTGGTTCGGGTCATTGGGGTTATTCTGATGGTCTAAATATAAACGTAAAGGAAAGCCTTCTGCTGTAGGTACCTTACCCATTTCTTTCAAAGTGGCTTTGAATACATGGTCGGGATAAGTGTCAAATATAACTTCATACGAATCAAAATTCCTGTACTTGACAGCAAGCTGTTCGGGTATGGTTGTTGCAACCTCAATTATTGAAAGGTTCGAAAGTGTGGTGATAGGCTGCTTCGGACGTACATCCTGTCCAACGTCAACCAGTTTCGGGCCGTAATAACCTGTAAAAGGAGCTCTTAGTTTTGTGTCTCTTAAATTATTAACAGCATCTTCCCAGGCTGCTTTGGCTTCCAGGTATGTTGCCTGTTTGCGGTCGTAGTCGTTTTTGGCTACTGCTCCTTTTTCCCATAGACGCTTGTAACGCTGGGCTTCGGCTTTGGCCTGTTCGTAACGGGCACGGGCCGATTGTTCTGCGATCTTGTAATCCCTGGGATCTATCTCGGCAATTATCTCACCTTTTTTTACCAGTTTTCCCTCTACAACATTTGTTTTGATAAGAGGACCGCCTACCCTGAATGATATTTCCGATTTCTGAGAAGCTTTTGTTGTTGCAGGGAAGCCCTGTCCTGCAAGATCAACGGCACTTCCTACCATCATGGCTTTGACAGGTCTGATTATCTCTTTCTTAGGTGCCTCTTCCGATCCGCATCCTGTAAAGAAAATCAGTAAAACAGCAATGGACAGTAAATAAGTTAAATTTT
>JAOZOF010000180.1 GCA_029933425.1 Marinilabiliaceae bacterium | reverse complement strand
GGAACTATCTCGATGAGTAACAATCCCTATTTTAACTCATCCTTCAATTCTAAGTCGGGACTATCATTCGGCAGTTTCGGAAAGATGAACTTCAGGCAGCAGTTAGCTTATGGCAACGATAAAGTGTATCTGTCTGCAAAGGGGTTTTACGGTAAAAACGATAATGACTTTCAGTACACCAACAGGGCAAAGCCCGGCTTCCCTACTGACACGCTGCGTAATGCGAGGGTGGAGCAGTATGGTGTGTTGATTGACGGATACTACAGAATAGGATCGTATCAGATGTTAAGTGCTCATTACTGGTGGCAGAATAACAATTCCGAGGTTCCGCCGAACATGATATCTACCGAAGGTTATGCCTTGCAATACGATAAATGGAACCGTCTCGCACTGGAGTGGCAGTATGCAGGTGAGAAGGTGAGTTGGGATGTACGGAACGGAACGTTTTATTCGTACCTGAACTATGTGAATGGGAGCATCGACATTGACGCGGTTCATACTTCACTCAACAATGTATCGGAAGTAATTGCAGATGTTAAAACCGTAAAAAAGAGCTCTCTTGAAATTGCCATGAACAATAATTTCACCCGGGGAGAATCGGATAACTTTCCGGAAACCGAGACATTGAATAAACTGGCATTATTTGCTTCTTTTAAAACAAAACTGATAGAAAATACAATATTCAATGTTAATGTCAGGGAAGAGCTTGTTGCGAGTGAATTTAAACCGGTTACTTTCGGTCTCTTCGGCGAGTACTCGTTTTCGGAGCATTGGATAGTAAATGCCAATATTTCAAAGAATCACCGTACACCTACATTCAACGACTTGTACTGGAAGGATGCCTATGCCATAGGAAACCCTGACCTTAAAGATGAGAGCGGTTACTCCGCTGACCTCAGTTTGATACAGAAACACCGATTTGGAAAATTCAGCAATGAACATAAGGTAACCGGCTACTTCAACTCCACCGCCGATCTGATACAATGGGTGCCTGTGGGTAATGTATGGACACCGCAGAACAAAAAGAAAGTGAACAGCTACGGAGCTGAGTTTTTTTGCAAGTCGGGATATGAATTCAATAAGAATTCGGGACTGAGCCTTATTGTTAATTACACTTACACTCATGCTTCTGTAGTTGAAAGATCGGAGAATGAAAGTGACGATATTTTGAACAAACAGCTGATCTATACTCCGTATAATCAGGGAAACGTTTTTCTGAATTACAGGTTGAAGCAGTTCTCAGTATCTGTTAATAGCCGTTTTACGGGGGAGCAGTTTACCCGTGACGACAACAGCGACAGCATTCCAGCTTTTGTTGTTGTTGATCTGAACACAGGTTATGTTTTCAGACTGAAAAACTGCAATGCAAAAGTGTATTTTAAAGTAAATAACCTGCTTAATGCCGATTACATGCAGATGCAGTGGTATCCGATGCCACCGGTAAATTTTGAGGCAGGGTTGAGTATAAACATAAACATAAACTAACACAGAGGCACGGAGGCACGGAGACACAGAGATATGAAAAAATATTTATTTATTGTAGGAACACAAAAATCACATATAATTTAAATACAATTTAATTAAACACAAGTACTATGAAAAATCTAAGAGTTTTATTTTGGGCGATTTTAAGCGTGAGCTTATTTTTTACATCGTGTGATAACGGTGATGATCCGAAACCCGCGGGTAAATATGACAATGGTGTGTTCGTTAACAATGAAGGTATCTTCGGAAAGGGAAACGGTTCAGTTTCTTTTTACTACAATGGGAAAGATAGCGTTTATAACGAGGTTTTTAAGTTGGAGAACAGTGTTCCTTTAGGGGATGTAGTTCAGTCAATGGCAAGGGCTGATGGTAAAATACTGATAGCAGTTAATGCTTCAAACAAGGTTGAGATCGTGAATCAGGCTGATTTTAAATACGTAGCAACCGTAAGTGTTTCGCAGCCACGTTACATTGCCGTTGACGGTGATAATGCCTATGTCAGTTCCTGGATGGGAAAGGTTTATGTTATCGATCTGAAAAATTACACATTGAAAGATTCAATCGTTGCCGGTACAGGCCCGGAGGGATTACTGATATCAGGTGGAAAGCTGTTTGTGGCGAACAGCGGCGGATGGGCTGTTGACTCCACTGTTACGGTCGTCAGTCTTGCCGATTATTCAACAACTACCATAGATGTCAATGCTTATTGTCCGTCGATGATCGAAGCAGATGCTGACGGTAATATATGGGTGTTGGCAAAAGGAAATACGATTTACGATGCAAACTGGAATCCCATAGGGCACAATCCTTCGTATTTGGTACAGTTGTCACCCAACGGCAGTTCAGTACAGAAAACTGTTAAACTGTTTGATGATCAGCATCCGGCAAAACTGGATGCAAATAAGGCAGGCACAAAACTTTACTACGGAGGCGCCTGGGGTTTGCAGGGATTGTATGAATTTGACGTGAATTCAAACGTCTCACAGCAAAACCCGTTTATTAATGAAATGAATTACGGATTTTTCGTGAATCCTGATGATGACGTGATCTACCTGTTACAGGATGCTTATACTTCGAATGGTAAAATGATAAGATACGACAGTAAGGGAACAAAACTTGGAGAGTTTACCGTCGGGTTGTATCCTTCGGGAGGTTGTTAGATTATTCAGAATAAATGATCGCTTAATATTTCGAACCCGTCCGGTATTCCCGGCGGGTTTGTTTTTTTATAACAATAAGTATGTTTTTTACGTTAATAGAATAAATGCTGAATATGTATGTCCGTATGCCAACCCTAAAACTATAGATAATATTCATGATCAATTCGTTTACCCCGTCCCTGAAAGGAGCGAATTGATTGTCATTGTTTCATTTGGGTATAGGGTGATCAAGGATAATCAAAAAAATTAAACAATTATGAGGTTTTGCTTTTATTTTATTTTGCTTTTTGTGATGATATCATGTGATAAAAATGATTATAGCAATGTGGATCTCAGACAGGAGATGAGGAGCTTTGTGATAGGTATAAGTCATTATGCAAAGAGTTACAATTCCGGTTTTGTTGTAGTTCCTCAGAACGGAATAGAACTTGTGACTATGGACGGTGAATCCGGCGGTAATCTGAGTTCAGATTATTTGGAAGCTGTTGATGGTCATGGGCAGGAAGACCTGTTATACGGTTATGACAATGATGATAAGCTTACTCCGCAGGAAGAGACAGCTTACCTGATGTCTTTTCTGGACAGGTCGAAAGCAGCAGGGAATGTGATCCTTGTAACGGATTATTGCTCTACTCATTCGAACATGGACGATTCGTATCTAAAAAATAAAACCTCGGGATATGTCTCATTTGCAGCTGATCACAGGGAACTTGACAATATTCCTTCTTACCCTGATCCGATTTACAATGAAAACGACCGTGAAATATCCGGTCTTAACGAAATATCAAACTTCCTTTACCTGATAAATCCTTCTGTTTTTAAATCAAAAGAAGAGTTCATTACCGATGTAGTTGCAAGCAATTATGACCTGTTGATAATGGATCTTTTTTTCAATGACGGAACGGCATTTACAGCCGGGGAGATTGAACGTTTAAAACAAAAGTCAAACGGTGGCAAACGGCTTGTGATATGTTATATGTCGATTGGCGAAGCTGAGGATTACAGGTATTACTGGAAGGATGACTGGGTAAAAGACCCTCCTGCGTGGCTCAAACAGGAAAATCCTGAGTGGGAAGGTAATTATAAGGTTGAATACTGGAATGAGGAATGGCAAAATATAATATATGGTAACGACAATTCATACCTGAAAAAAATTATAGATGCCGGTTTTGACGGAGTATATCTTGATATTATCGAGGCCTATGAATACTTCGAATAGATAGTATGCTTCAGGGTATTCAAACTTTATCATTATATTTATAAAAATATTTGTCTGTGAAAAAAGCCGGCAAAATAACACTGTTTGTAGTACTGGCAGTATTTTTACTGTTGGCTGTTTTTCATAGTGCCATAATAAGTTATACTCTCAAGAGGGTCATATCCGGAAGCTCAAACGGAAAGATAACTCTGAATATTGAAGAATTTCATGTGAGTATATTCCCCGGGGATATCACAATTATTCATCCTGCTCTTAAGTTTGAAGATCTTTATCTCAACGAATCAAAAAGTCTTAAAGTTGAAGAAATTGCGTTCAATGAAATAAGTATAGAAAGCCTGGATCTGGCATCACTCATTTTTAAACAGGAGATAGATGCAAAACGTTTTTATGTTGATAAACCTGAATTTCATCTGTTGGAAAATGGCACTAAAAACAAGATGGATTTTCAGCCGAAAGGTTTTTTTGATGCCTTGAAACAGAATGATCAGTCTTTTACTAATTTATATTTTAATATCGATGATATCGAGATACATTATGGTATAATAACGTTCTCGAACAGTTTAGACATTGGTGTAGATCCCGGACAGGTGGATTTTACCATTAATCTGGAAAAGTTCAGCACACATCATGATTCTTTGAAAAAAGACCGTTTTCTTTATTCTGATGAATTCAGTTTTAAAGTTCGAAATGTACACAAGGCCCTGGCTTCCGGGTATGACCTTGATATTGATTCAGCAACTTTCAACTCAGCCCACAAGGATTTTATAATTTCCGGGATAGAGTTATCACCGCTAAGTCTCTTGAAGGAAGAGAATACGATAAAGTTTGCTGCTTCCGAGATCTCATTAAACAATGTAGGTCTGGACGAGATCAGGGAACTTAAAGGAATTGAACTAAGTTCTGTAAGACTGTCAGAAGTTGAACTGACAAGCTTTATAAACAGGAAAGATGAACACATAGCAGGAGAAGACAGCTTAAAGAAAGAAGGTATAGATAAGATCATAAAGGTCTTTGATAATTTCAGTGTCGACACTTTATCTATCAGTGAATTTAATTATTACCTGATCAAACATAATACAGATACTTTAATGACGGCCCGGGATGTTAATCTGATATTAACGGAGTTGCAGCTGGATTCGACAATGTATTCCGATATAGCAAAAAAGATAGGTTTTGAGGAGATAGCTTTAAATACAGGGGCTGTTGAGTTAACGAAAGCTGTTTCCGGATTTGAGATCAGTTACGATGAATTATCTTATGCCAATGTTGATAATGAATTAGAGATACAGGGGTTAAAAGTGTACGGTGAAAAGAATGGTGACGTAATTGATGTAAAAACTCCTGACATTCAAATTTACGGTTTATCAGTTCATCAACTTCAAAAGCTGAAAAGGCAGAATATGTCCATATACATTAATGATCCGGTAGGATCAGTCACATTAGGCAGGAACGGTATTCGGTCAGACACAGAAAAAACATCTTTAGTCCTGCCTTTTAATCTGAATTTTTATGAGATATCGGTAAAAAACGGGAATTTTAAAGTGCAGAAAGATAGTGTTTTCAATGCTGCTGTCAGAAACTTAAATGTTTTTGCAGGTGGTGTAAAGATACCTGTGCGGCAAAGTGATACATTAAAATTGCAGGACCTTCAGGTCTCTTCGGGTGCAATTGATGCATTTGTAAAGAAGGGGCGAATGAGTATAGGTCTTTCCGGGATAGGCTTCAGAAATGACAATTTTATTTTGTCGGATCTGAAATTAGAGCAGATAAATGAAACTGACACCAACAACATCAGTGTCAATTCGGTTGAGTTCAGGAATCTGAACATGGACAGTCTTATTTATGATAAAAAGATATACCTTGATTCTCTTCTGTTTGTCTCGCCGTATTTCAAAGGTAAGTTGATCACACAGTCGAATGATGATGCCGGAAAGGTTTTTTTATCCCCGTTTTCGTTGCAATTAAAGAATATTGTGGTGGAAAACGGAAGGTTGAATGCCGTTGTGAAAATAAAGGATGAATTTGCAGACTTATCTGCAGATTATAATTTGATTGCCGGTCCTTTCGTTTTCAGGGAGGGAGATACGTTGGGAACATCCGGGGATATTCCGGAGTGGGAAGCCGGGCTGAACAATTTAGACCTTTATGCATACGATCATCATATTTTTGTTAAAAAGCTGGAAAGTGATACCAGAAGATCACTGTTCAGTATCGAAGGACTTAGGATATCGATAGATAAGAAAATCAAGGGAGATACAACTGATCTGATTATCAGGTCTATGCAGGTTCCGTTGCTCAGGGTTACAGGACTGAATTACGATATGTTAATTAGCAGTGATACTGTGATGTTCAGTTCTGTTATGCTGCAATCACCCGATGCTGACCTGGTGTTAAAAAGGGATGAAACAAGTTCTTTTGAAAAGAAAGGAAAGGAGTTTGATATCGATTCTTTGTCTGCACTAATTTATGATACTGTTCGTATCAACGATCTGTCACTTCGCATAAACAGAAGAGGTTCAGATCTGAATAAGGTCATGAACATCAGAGATTTTAATTTTGCCCATTTTAATCGTAAGAAAGGCACAGGCAACCTTATTAAGGAGATTGCTCTGGAAATCAGTGAATTCAACATGTACGACAGCCTTTCACACAGATCTCTCATAGTGAATGATCTTAAGCTTGATACTTCGAAATGTATCTTGTCAGTCGAAAGTCTAAAAAGCGGTGTTCATGTAACTGATTCTTCGGAGCAACCGGGAGTAAAGTTATTTTCAAACGGCATTAAGTTGTCTGAGATCAGTATAAGTGATTCACTGCCGGTAAATATCAGGGCTTCATTGTTGAAAGTGAAAGATGTTGATGTCTTTATTACCAATGATTCAGTTAAAAAGGATGATAATGGTAAAGTGATGACTATTAATCTTAAAGGATTAAAGGATTATGAGGATCTGTTTGCCTCGGTTCAGATCGATACTGTTGACCTGAGTGAAGTTAATTTCAGGATTCATTCAATGGGCGATCTGCCTGTTAAAACAGCAAGATTTGACAGCCTGGGATTGATCATTGAAAGGGTGCGGATTGATTCGTCAATGGCCTATATGGCAAATCCATCCATAATGGATCGGATCAATATTGACCTTAACGGAAAGACCAGTGTGACGGCTGACAGCCTTTACGAAATGCATCCCGGAATATTGCATTACAGTTTCCTTTCGCAAAAGATAACAATTGATTCATTTTATGTTACACCTCTTTTTGAGCCTGATGAGTTTTTCAGACGGGCAGAGTATCAGACTGACAGGATCGATATGTTCGTACGAAAGATAGAGATTCATGATTTTGGTTTTGATGATCTGATGGAAGACAATATACTTGACCTGAGCAGTGTTGACCTGTACAATGCTAAAGCAGATATTTTCAGGGACAAACATTACCCGATGAAGCCTGGACTGATAAAACCGATGCCTCGTGAAATGATCATGAATATTAAACGATCTTTCAATATTGATTCGATCCGTGTTTTTAATTCTTATCTGCGATAT
>JAOZOF010000179.1:4138-7425 GCA_029933425.1 Marinilabiliaceae bacterium | reverse complement strand
GATTTTGTTTTCCGGTACCATTTAAAGACAGATGTGTAATTTATTTTCAAACAGCCATTGATCGGCAAAATGTTCGTAAACTAATATGGTAATGGTATTCAGGGTGAAATAATACCTGAATTAAGGAGATTTTTTACGAAGGCGTTAAGAGTATTAATGTGTCTATATGAAAATCGGGTTCACCTTGAAGTTGGATGAACCCGATTTATGGTTACACAGTTTTTAGGATAGTGTCAGGATAATATCTAGTGTCATGAAGTTATTATGAGCTACTTCCTTTGATAGCACTTGTAGATAGCACTAGGTTTTGTGCTTTCTCCTTCTGTTACCGTTGAGAAGTCATAATATAAACCTGTTCCATCTGGTTTTATTACGAATGTATAGTCGGTTGCGTTTGGTCCCCAATCCCAACGATGATCTAGGCCCTTACGTTGGTATAATGTAGTTCTACCAGTATATCCTCCATCGAAAAGAATAAATCCAAATAATGCAAAAGTAGGATCCCCCATAAATCCTACTTCTAACAATATTTGACTATCATTAATAAAGTCCTTACAATACCATGATTTGAATTCTCCTGCATCCTTTTCTGAAATTGTATCTCCTTCTAATATAATTGTTCTTGGGCCTGAAGTTGTAACCGAGGGGATATTCCGTTAAGAATTGCATGAAACCAGTAAAATGAATAAGACAAAGCCCGCCTAACGAAAACCGTCGTTAATTACATAGAAAAGCCACCACTCCTTATTTAGTTCAACACGGGACTTATCGCTGGGGCTTACAGACCGTTCATAGTCCTGGTTATTAGCAAAAATTATTCAATTCCAAATGTTGAAACAATAGTTTGTTTTTCATCTAAAGCATTTGGATTTTTTACTATAACACCATATTCTGCTCCTCTTTCAAATTTTTTAATTGTTAAGATGTATGATTTTTCTCCGTATTTGTCTGCATTAAATTTTAAATAGTTTAAATTGTTTGAAGATTCACCCGAGAAAGTCCCAAAAGAAGCCAATTCAGCTAATCTTTCTTTTTTTTTCTTTTGGAATTTAAAAATCTGAATTATTGATAATGGATCAGTTTCATTGTCAATTGCTCGAATAACTAATTTTATCTCATTGTCAGGATTGTATACTGATCCTGAACAACAACTGGGAATACTTATTTTTGTTTTTATTTTTCCGATGCCTGTCAAGTAAACACTTACCCCAGCTTTAGTCTTTAATATAACTTGTTCTTTCTCAAGGTCAAGAATAGAGTTGTCAGATTTAATAATAAATGCTTCCCCTATAAATGTAGGCTCTTTTACTTTTTCTTGTGCATTAACCGAAACTGTTATAAGAAATAACAATCCGAAAATAATTCTTTTAATCATTTTAATGGTTTTATCTTATGCTTACTCTTTTAAAGATTTTCAGCTCCCTCTCTAATTTTTGCTAACGGTTGGCATAAGCGGAGTGCGGGTTGGGTTTACTTGTTGTTTTTTGCTAAAAACGAGAGCTTGTTTGTCACTTACAGCTTTTGTTTTCAGGATGTTGCCCTGCAGTACGCTTATGCATTGTTGTGCGTTCGAGTTCATTCGACTTTCATGTATGATAATTCAAATTTTATCTATGGCATTAATTTTTCTTGTCTCACCTTTAATTTTATCAAAACCTTAATACTTCAAAGAGGCATATAATCTCCTTTAAATTCCCTTCCTTGAGAATCATAAAGAGGAATCCATTTATGACCTTCTATAATCGATTTAAAATGGTTTTCTACATCTTTTAGCCAATAATGTTCTAAAGTATTATTGTAATTAGGAATAATCTCGTGTATAAACTTCTCATTTTCAAATGTTATTTTCATTATTCCCCATCTCTTATCTTTACTTTCTTTTTTTTCTATTCTATACAAAACCAATAAAGATTCTCCTTTATCTATGATTGAACTTTTCAATATAGTTGTAGAATAATAAATGTTTTGAAAAAAGATTGTATTTCTTTTCAGTTGTGTTGCATACTCCTCGATAGGATTATAACTTACTTTTTTGGGGCAACAAAGAAAATCAGATTGTGTACCCCAATTTTTTTGAATGATATTATTTGGAATTATCTCACTCTGCTCTGATATCTTTTTATACTGTTTCTCACTAACTTTTGCATAGTCTCCACGAAACCAATCCGCACTTACTTCCAAATATAGTTTAACAGTATTTGCTGTAATACCGATTAGATTACCAATTTCATATTCCGACAAATTTAATTCTGAGTACAGCAGTTTTGCTGCATATTTACGAGCCTCGTAATAATTATCTCTTTTTGCCTTATTAAAACATAATGCTTGTCTACTAATTCCTGTTTTATTTTCTACTGTCTTAAAAATTACGTCTATTCTTTGATCATTGTGAACCTTTCCCCGTTTGAATATCCATTCTCCCAATGTGCCACCTGATAGTGGTTTGTCGGTTTTTGCCCAATTAGTTAATTTCTCGAGACTTGCTTGTGCTTCTTCTTTACTGACTGTAGTCATCCATTTATAATTTGGCTCTGGAAATTTATCTCGAAATTTTGATGGATCGGCAAGAAATTCCTCAATACGACAATCGCAAGTCGATTCGATTCGTTTTACCGTAATAGGATTTAGCAAAACATTTTCTAATCTTGTAACCCATCTGAGGTTCTCTGGTCGGTTATTTCTTTTGTTCGTATCTATGTGGTCAACTACGTGTTCTTTTGTTGGTGGCTCTCCATGAAAAGCAGTCGCAACTATTCTGTGAATACGAACCGAAGCTATTTCCATATAACCTGTTTTGCTATTTTGTTTCCCAAAAGTCCATTTGTTGTCATATTTTCTCAGGCTTTTACCTTTACGAGCATGACGCAGCACTGCTCCATTGTCTCTAACGGAGTAATGTTCATCTTTGTAAATACATTCAACTACATGCTTGAAATCATTTAAATCAGCTGTCATTTTGGGTCTTAATTAATTGGTAAAATACCTCTATTTTCAGGTTTCATTGACCATTGAACTTGCCATGTTCTTCCATCATATTGATCCAGAAGAATGAAGGTCCACATATTTTGTGTAGGATATAGAGTAAACCTGTTATTTACTTCATTTCCTTTATCAACAAGAGGTAGTATGTTTAAATATGTTTCAAAGCGATTATCTTTTTCTACATCGTATTGAACTTGCCACATCATACCATTTCTTGTATTTAACTTTATGAAAGTCCACATATTTTGTGTTGGGTAAAGTCTATACGCAACTGTTAAAAGATTCTTTTGTGTATTTTCATTGAT
>JAOZOF010000179.1:0-4038 GCA_029933425.1 Marinilabiliaceae bacterium | reverse complement strand
CTTACATATATTTTGGTGTATAATTTTAATTTATTATGTGTTTCCGTTGGTGAACTTACTTTTAATGTTGCATTAAAACCTTTTTTAACCGGTCCAATTACTGTTTCCCAAAGTACTCTTTTGTTAATAATAATGGGCATAGTCTCATTGTTCTCAGTATTTATTATTACATCAAGTTTGCCGCCTGTGTATATAGTACTACTATTTACTTCGTATTTAACGTAGTATTCATCATTTCCAATTTCCTCATATACATTATCACAATTGTTTTCTTTCTCACAAGAAGTAAAAACAAAAACAATTCCGAAGATTGCAAAAATAAACCACCAATGAACTTTGAATTTCGAACGTCTTAAATTTAATTCTTTGTAGTGTTTCATATTCATAATATTTTATTCTTTCAGCATTTCTTTTATTCCACCTAATGAACTTAAAACGCCTGTTGCTTCAAAAGGCATATAAATAGTTTTACTGTCTTGTCCTGAAACCATTTCTTGTAATGTTTCAATATATTTTGTGGCTATCAGATAATTGATAGGATCACCATTTGTTGAGTCAACAGCATTGGTAACAAGTTTTATTGCTTCTGCTTCTGCCTCAGCAATTTTTATTCGTGCATTAGCTTGTCCTTCCGCTTTTAATATTTCAGATTGCTTTTCTCCTTCCGCCTTTTTTATTTCACTCTCCTGGAATCCTTCAGCCTCTAATATTTTTGATCTCTTTTTCCCTTCAGCTTCCAAAACTGCAGCCCGCCGGTCTCTTTCAGCCCGCATTTGTTTTTCCATAGCCTCTTTTATGTCTTCAGGCGGGTTTATATCCTGAAGTTCAACTCTGTTTACTTTAACCCCCCATTTGTTTGTAGCTTCGTCCAGTATAGTACGTAGCTTTGTGTTTATTGTATCCCGGGAACTTAAAGTTTCATCCAGCTCTAATTCTCCGATCACATTTCTTAATGTTGTTTGTGTCAGTTTTTCAATAGCATCCGGTAAATTTTCTATTTCATATATAGCTTTTACAGGGTCCATTATCTGGAAATACAATAACGCATTGATCTGAACATTAACATTGTCTTTGGTAATAACATTCTGCTTTGGGAAATCATAAACTGTTTCCCGAAGATCGATTTTAGACTTATTCTTAAAACGAATATGTTTTTGTTCATCCATCCCTTCCACTACATATCGCCAAACAATATCCCTTGGTTTATCAATTATTGGCCAGATTATATTAATTCCTGAATGAAGAGTTCTGCTATATTTTCCAAGCCTTTCAATTACCATGACTTCAGCTTGTTGCACAATTTTAAATCCTAAAATTGCAAATATCAACACGAAAAGGGCTATTGCCCCGGCAATAATAATAAGTCCCATAATAATTTAATTTAAAGTTTTAACCGTTAATACTATACTATCAATCGCAACGATCTTTACCATTGCTCCAATTTTTATTATTTCATCATTTGTTGACTTTGCTTTCCAATCATCACCATCTATTTTTACTCTGCCGGTATTTTTTTTATTGTTGATCTGTTGCGTAACTATTCCTGATTTTCCTATTAAAGCATCCTGATTTGTTTTGATCTTGTTTTTTCCATATCCATATTTATTGATAACGGGTCGTATCAGGAAGAAAGTTAAGATAACCCCAAAGGCAAATAAAGATATCTGCCATGTAGTATCTAAACCAAAGTAATTCCCAATTGCAGAAAACAGAAACCCTATACCAATTGAACCTGAAATAAATCCTGTGGTAAATATTTCAGCAATGAAGGCAATGATGCTAATAGTTATCAAAATCTGCCAAACTTCCATTTTTCTATTGTTATTAGTTTATATGTATTTTAATGGTATTGTATAACGTAAAAACATATACGTTGACAAATACTTTTTATTAAGATATTCTTGCTATCCAAATACCATACCAAAAAATATACATTAAGTTTATTTAAGAATAAGTGTACCGGTAGTCATTTTACTTTTTACTAAGGTTTATTTTTCTTCTTTTGAATCCCTGATGTTATGAAATGGGCTTTTATAGGGAAGTCATATCACTAAATTTCTTCAACAGATTTAGTTCCTATTTCAGGACCTGCCTGCTAAAAACTATACATGTGTACCTGAAGGGCAGGCGGGGCGGAGGGGAGGAGTCGTCAGATTATGGAGAAAGAAGAGAGACTACTGCGGCATTGTTTTTGTCACTGCGGTCACCTCATCCTCTTGAAGAAGTTTATGTGATAGCCATGAAATCTAGTTTTTCCCCTTCTCCTGTGAGCCTGCCTAAGGGGTCGAGGGATGAGGTGAAAACAGCTGCTTAACTTAACGGCTATCGGAATTAAATTTCCTTTTACCAGAACAGCGCATACAGAGCAACAAAAATGAGAATTATTGCAAATGAAGCAATGTTGAACACCGGGTCTGTAGCGAAGGTCTTCCGGGTAACAACAATGCCTTTTTCATCATTGTTGCCTTTACCGGTCACATAGCTGATGATCACAATTATTACCAGTGTTATCAGGAACGTAATGCTCATCTGGTGCATCCACGGGATATCAACAAAAAGAGTGCCTGCAGGGCTGCTTGCATCGACCCAGCCTTTAGGTGCAACCTTAAAATACATGGCAACGGGTATCGAGAGAAATGCCCCCCAAAGAGCACCTTTGTTATTCGCTTTTTTCCAGAACAGCCCGAGAATGAAGATTGCAAGAATGCCCGGGCTTACTATTCCCGTGTACTCCTGAATGAACTGAAATGCCTGGGGTATGGAGCCGAGCAGTGGTGCAATAAATCCGGCAACTATAAGTGCAACGGCAACTGTAATGCGCCCGGTCTTCACCTTTTGACTTTCTGTGGCCTTTTTGTTGATGTAAGGCAGATAGATGTCCATTGTAAAGATCGTGGCTGTTGAGTTAAGCATGGAGGCAAGTGATGAAACAATGGCTGCTGCAAGAGCTGCAAGTACCAGTCCTTTTAAACCCGTGGGGATAAATTGCCGTATCAGCCACGGATAGGCATTGTCGTTCTGCACTACCCCGTTAACATCAAATGCTGACCTGACTCCTTCCAACGCTGTTGTTCCTTCGGGTTGCATGTAATATACATAAGCTATTATTCCAGGAATTACCACTATTAACGGAGTTATCATTTTCAGGAATCCGGCGAACACCATCCCGTGCTGTGCTTCTTTTAAAGACTTGGCAGCAAGTGAGCGCTGGATGATGTACTGATTGAAACCCCAATAGTAGAGTGCCGCTACCCACAATCCGCCTATCAGAACAGCAAGTCCGGGAAGGTCCTGCCAGGCATCTTTACCGTTCGGTGTTATTATTTCACCTTTCTCTATTATCATCGAAAGCTTGCCGGGTACTGTGTGGTAGATATGTTCGATACCTGCAATGATTCCGCCGTCAGGGGTTAACTTATCAAGTGCTATAAAAGTAGTGATGAACCCTCCCAGTATCAGAAGAGTAACCTGTATGACATCGGTCCAGGCAACAGCCGAAAGGCCTCCCCAAAGCGAGTAAGATGCGGCAAACAAAGCCAACCCGATTATTGATGCTGTCATCAGTGAGCCGTCGCCTGTGCCTATGATTGTGTCAAGGGCTTTAGCACCAAGGTACAGTACCGAAGTGAGGTTTACAAAGACAAACAGTGCAATCCAGAACACGGCAAGAATTGATTTCAGGGTTGTGCTGAACCTTTGTTCTACGAATTCTGGGATAGTGTAAATTTTCTTCTCGATGAAGATCGGCAGAAAGAATTTTCCCACTATGATTATCGACAGGGCCGATATCCACTCGTAAGATGCAATGGCAAGACCTATGGCAAATCCTGACCCCGACATCCCGATGAACTGTTCGGCAGAGATGTTGGCTGCTATCAGCGATGCGCCTATTGCCCACCACGGAAGAGACTTTCCGGCAAGGAAATAATCTTCGGCATTCTTTTTATGCCCTTTCTTATCACGTGATACCCACAGTCCCACACCAAGTATGACCAGTGCATATGCAATAAACACAAGATAATCGGGAAGTAAAAATTC
>JAOZOF010000462.1 GCA_029933425.1 Marinilabiliaceae bacterium | reverse complement strand
AAAGCAGCTAACATGTACCTACAAGAAAATGTAATCTCTCCGTATCAAGCATCAAAAAAGGCCCTGCAAACAGCAGAGCCTCATGATAATATTTAACAGCCTGTATTAGTTCAAAACCTGTTGAACAAGTTCGGCAGCTTCTTTTAAAGTAATTGCAGAGTAAACTTTTAGACCTGATTCATCGATCACCTGCTTACCCTCTTCGGCATTTGTTCCCTGAAGACGAACAATGATCGGTACATTTATCTCACCTATCTTATTGTAGGCTTCTACAACACCGTTGGCAACACGGTCACAGCGAACTATACCACCAAAGATATTGATCAGGATAGCCTTAACGTTCTCATCAGCAAGGATGATTTTCAACCCTGCTTCAACAGTTTCAGCACTGGCACCGCCTCCAACATCAAGAAAGTTTGCAGGCTCACCACCTGAAAGCTTAATGATATCCATTGTAGCCATCGCCAGACCTGCTCCGTTAACCATACAACCTACGTTGCCGTCAAGCTTAACAAAGTTCAAGTTGTTATTCGAAGCTTCGATCTCTGCAGGGTCTTCTTCATTGAGATCACGCATTGCTGCATAATCGGGGTGACGATACAGAGCATTATCATCAATGTTCACTTTCGCATCAACTGCCAGAACCTTGTCATCCGAAGTCTTAAGCACCGGATTTATCTCGAACAGTGAAGAGTCTGTTTTGTCGTAAGCATTGTAAAGGGCAGTAACGAACTTCACCATCGACTTGAATGCCTGACCTGAAAGACCAAGGTTAAATGCTACCCTGCGGGCCTGGAAAGGAAGAATTCCTGTTGCCGGATCAACCTCCTCTTTAAATATCAGATGCGGAGTGTTCTCAGCTACTGATTCAATGTCCATGCCGCCTTCGGTAGAATACATGATAATGTTTCTTCCCGTAGCACGGTTAAGCAGTACGCTCATATAAAATTCGCTTGGCTCACTCTCACCCGGATAGTAAACATCCTGTGCGATCAGCACCTTGCGAACAAGCTTACCTTCAGGTCCTGTCTGATGCGTTACCAGAGTCATGCCAATGATCTTTGATGCAATCTCTTTTACCTCATCCAACGATTTGGCAAGCTTTACACCACCGCCTTTACCGCGGCCTCCTGCATGTATCTGGGCTTTAACAACCCACCAGCCTGTACCGGTTTCTTCCTGCAGTTTCTTTGCTGCCTCTACAGCCTCCTCAGGAGTCTCGGCAACAATACCTTCCTGAATGGGAACTCCAAAAGATTTTAGTATCTCTTTCCCTTGATATTCGTGAATATTCATATTGTTAAAATACTTTTTATTGATGTATCTAAATATGTGGCTAAATGTAATAGTTTTCCATGCAATTACAAACAGGAAATGTACTATTTTTGTCGTAAATAATTAAATTAAAAATGAGAAAGCTAAAAAACAGCGAATTAAACAGACTCACGATCGAAGAGTTCAAAAAAGCTGAAAAGATACCTGTTGTGGTAATTCTCGACAATATCAGAAGCCTGAACAATGTAGGATCGGTTTTCCGCACATCTGACGCTTTCAGGATAGAAAAGATAATCCTTTGCGGTTTCACTGCTACCCCGCCTCACAAAGAAATACACAAAACAGCTTTAGGAGCTGAGGATTCGGTAGCATGGGAATACGTTGAAAATACTGAAGATACCGTTAAACGGTTGAGTTCTAAAGGTTACGTTATATGCAGTATTGAACAGGTTGAGAACAGTGTAATGCTTACCGGGTTCAGTATAGAAAAAGATAAAAAGTATGCTCTGATATTCGGCAATGAAGTGAAAGGCGTACAACAAAAGATCGTTGACATGTCTGATCACTCAATAGAAATACCGCAGGATGGGACTAAACATTCACTGAATATCTCAGTCAG
>JAOZOF010000178.1:2807-7443 GCA_029933425.1 Marinilabiliaceae bacterium | reverse complement strand
CAAATAAAAAAAGCCCGTAAGCATTTTCAACTTACGAGCTTTTTTGTGCCCGGAACAGGACTCGAACCTGCACGTCATTGCTGACACTGGTCCCTGAAACCAGCGCGTCTACCAATTTCGCCATCCGGGCTTCGGTGCAATTAATTATTGCGAGTGCAAATATAATAATTTATAACATTAGGCAAATTAAAAATAATAAAAAGCAGGGATGTCCGATTAAAATTTTCCAATAATAAATGAATATATAACGAAGTACATACCGTCATCGCGATGAGCGCGAGCGAAGAAGCGATCTCAACCGTTTTGAGATTGCTTCACCCGGTAAACCGGGATTCGCAATGACGACTTTTGTGGCAGCCTATATAAAATATTTCACTGCCTGCCGGCACCTTCCATTCTTTTTATAACCTGCGTATCTTAACATTTCTGAACTGTGTCAGCCCTCCGTGATCCTGAAGGCCGATACCGCCCTCTTTAGCTTCGCCCCAGGTTGGAATATCTTTCCATTTGCTTTTTGCTTTTCTTTCGTACCAGTCCTTGCTCCACATTTCACAGTCCACCACCTTTTTCCCGTTAAGCCAATGCTCCACATGCGGGCCTTTAACAATTATCCTTGTCACATTCCATTCACCAACAGGCTTCACGGCAAACTCCTTAGGAGGATACATTGCATACAAAGCACCTGAATACTGATAGTCATGTATCTTACTCGGCCATCCTTTACCGTCGATGAGCTGATACTCTATGCCTGTTCTCGATATCGCTCCTTCGCCTCCTTCTTTGGCATGATAAAAAACGCCGCTGTTACTCTGAGGATTGATCTTCCATTCAAGATAAAGTTCAAAATCCTTGTAATCCTGTTTTTTTGTGATGATATCGCCGCCATGACTGCTGCCACCCCCTGAATTATTCAGAATACCCTCTTTTACTGTCCAACCGGTAACTTCACCGTCATTGTACTTTTTCCATCCGGTAAGGTCTTTACCGTTGAACAACAATTCCCATCCGGCTGCTTTTTCTTCCGGAGTCAAAGTGTTTATTGCCGTGGTTACAACCTTTTCGGCAGATGATTTCTTTTCAACCTTCTTTTTATTTGTCTGCTGACCACAGCCAACGATCAAGGCAAAAGTCAGAATACTAAATACTACTGATAAGTTCTTCATTTGTTTATTTTTTTAAGTTATACGATCAGTTTATTATTTATCAGGATTGATCACAGGCAACGGAGGTGCATCCACTGCCGTATTCGCAGGTACAACATCATCGAATGGCACCCCTCCTTTTTTCTCCCTCAGGAATTTAACTGCTTTCACCGGGCCGTACCACAAACTTACGAGGTTACCTGAGCAACCTCTGTCGGCATTCATAGAAGCATAAATTTTGATGTATTGTTCCAATATTGCCAAAGTTTCGTTCGAGATACGCACATACTCTTCCCTCTCCTGAGATGTAAGTTCCTTTTTAGCATTAAGACCTTTCAACTCTCCTGCTTTCACAAAGGTCTTAAGATAAATTATCGTTGTACGTATTCTGTTGTCAAGAAAAGCTATCAGATCTTCACCCTCTTTTCTGCTGACAGACTGTACGCACTTTTTCAAAGCAGCTCTCACCTTTCTGTATCCGTCGATCGATGTCTCCAGACGCTTCGTATCAAAGCGGTAAACATTACCTCCGTTACGCCAACGGCCAACCCAACAAAAACCTATACCTCCCACATTCTTCATAGCCAGAAGGTCAGCATCATCGAGAGCCTGCATTGCTTCCGAGAAAGCTTCAACATTTTTTATTCCATAGGCAGTGGCGTATTCCCGGTAAAACTTATCAGGATCAACAGCACCATACAATCCGGAAAGAGCAGCATAGCGGGCAGTCACCTTATTTTCGGCAGTACGCCAATGGTTATACAGAATTGTATTACCCCTGTTTCCCGGTGTGTTTTCCACAGCTTGTCCCACAATGCTCCGGATACCGCTTATCCCGTTCTGCTGAAGGAACATCATGCCGTCAAACTCTATCCATGAGTATATGACCGAGTGAGCCCAATCGTCAGGGGTGATGACTGACACGGAAGTGTTCTTTTCAACATTGGTACTGTGATGACCCGGCATCAGGCTGATCTCCGTATCGGGCAACATCTTCCGGGCAAGGTGAAATGCCGGTTTTGCATACTCCGGTATCACAACATAAACACCAAGTTTAAGCGAAATATTGCCGGGAACAATGTTATTCTTCTTAACATACTTTATAAGCTCTGCCGCGTGTCCCACCTGACCGTAAATGTATGCAAGGTCAGACTGCTCATCCTTTACGGGTTTCATGACCACCTCATCGTTCAGGTATTCTTTGCCAAAATGTTCCGATATAACTTTCCGCGTATTTTCTCTTGTAGTCCTCGGTCCCCATCCGCCTGCCTCCTCTGTGATGAACTCCAAAGCATCGATCATGGGATATTCTTTCAGAATTGCCTTCACAGTCTCTACCGACTTGTCAAGGTCTTTTGTCATGCTACGCGGTTCAAAGGAGAACTGAACTTTCATTCCTGTTCGCTTTGCCTCTTTCATCACATTTTCCAACCATTCGATAGCGAGCTTACTGCGTTTGGGAATATCATTGAAATAGGGTTCTATCTCAGGTATACAGTAATATTTCTTATTTACGGCAATATCTTTGATCGGTTTGTAATCAGGCACCGGAAATACATCACCGTAAAAGAAATGTCCTGCATACTCTGTTGTATCTTTCCTTTTCACTTCGTACCACTGACCCGGATAACTGTGAAACGTCATGTAGTTAAACCGCATCCTCGAAAGATTACGAATGTATTCTTTTGCATCATTCAACGACCATGCAGAAAGGTCCATGGGAAAATTTATGTGCTGGCGAATACCCCGTTTTTTAATGGCCGGAACGATCTTTTCGTCGTAATCAGAAACCGCCTTCCAGTCGAACTTCACGGGAACCAATGGTCCTGTTATCTCAAACTGAAAACCACCTTTTTCCAGAAAAGTATATGCCGCATAAAGTGCATCCGAAGGACTTTGGCCGATCAGGGTCACGTTCAGTTCAGTTCCGTCACGTTTCGATTCCACATTAAATGCAGCTTCAGGCAATGTGTTATCTACAAAAAAATCAATATTTATTGTTTGAAGACCCTCTTTCCCGGCATCTTTTAAAAAATCTTCATTCAAAAAGGTCTTCATCTCCGACATGGCATAGGCTAATACCTCATTTTCATTAACACCGGAAAACAGAAGCCTGCTCTTTTCGGAACATGAAGTCAATAAAAGAATTGTCATTAAGATCACACCTGCTGCTCGTGCAGTTTTTTTTGATGTACTGTTCAAAAGAAACATAACTACAATCCTTTTTAGTTTAAATTACGTTGCCGATAAAAATTCACAAATTACAGATTCCTGAAAATATAGTCACTTTTCATTCTGAACAGATGAACAGTGGTATTTCCTCCGTAAATGCCGTGATTCCTGTTAGGATAAATGAAAAGGTCGAACTGCTTACCTGCCTGCACCAAACGGTCGATATACTCGGCACTGTTCTGAAAATGAACATTGTCATCTGCCGTTCCATGTATCAGGAACAGTTTTCCATGCAGGTTCTCAGCAAGGTCAAGAGGACTGTTCTCATCGTATCCTTTAGGATTCTCCTGAGGTTTACGCATGTATCGCTCGGTATAGATAGTATCGTAGTAACGCCAGTTGGTAACCGGAGCCACGGCAATACCTATCTTGAACACATTTGATTTACTGAGACAAAGAGCCGACATGAATCCTCCGTAACTCCATCCGTAAATGCCAATCCTTGATGCATCAACGTAATCAAGGCTACCAAGATATTTTGCTGCCTCTATCTGATCATCCGACTCATACTTTCCAAGCTTCATGTATGTACATTTTCTGAACTCTTCGCCTCTTGCACCTGTTCCGCGCGGATCAACACATGCCACGATATAGCCGTTGGCAGCAAGATACTGCTCCCATCCTATTCGCCAGCTATCTCTCACACTTTGAGAATTCGGCCCGCTGTACTGAGTCATCAATACAGGATATTTCTTCGAAGGATCAAAATCAACCGGTTTTATCATATAGCCGTTCAACTCTGTACCCTCTGACGTTTTAAAAGTGAAAAATTCCTTTGGACTGATACGATAACCTTTTACTTTTTCTTTCAGTGCAGCATTATCTTCCAATACTCTGATCTGTTTGCCGTCACTTTTATATAAAGTCACGACTTTAGGTGTTGTAGTATTTGAAAAACTATTTATAAAGTATTTGAACCCTTTACTGAAACTTGCACTGTTTGTTCCTTCACCGGGTGTTAAACGGTACTTCTTTTTACCGTCAACGTTGATGGCATAAACATTCCTCCTCAACGGAGATGTCTCTGCCGATTGATAATAAAACAGTTTTTTCTTTGCATTGTACCCGTAAAAATCCGTAACATCCCAATTCCCTTTTGTCACCTGACTGACCTTTTTACCTGCCATAGTGTACAGATAAATATGATTGTAACCATCCATTTCTCCTACGTAGATGAAATATTTACCGTCATCAGTGAACTGAAGGTTGTCAAGAACACTCTCGTCAACGTAATATTTGTTTCTGTCGGTAAATACCGTGCG
>JAOZOF010000178.1:0-2707 GCA_029933425.1 Marinilabiliaceae bacterium | reverse complement strand
GTCATTTTCGGATGTGAAGCCTCATACAATGGGAAAGAGTATTCATGGACTTTCGATTCATCAAACTTTATGTAAGCGATCTCTTTGCTGTCGGGTGACCATTCAAAAGCTTTACTGAAACTAAATTCCTCTTCATACACCCAGTCGGGAATACCGTTAAGTATTTTATTATGTTCACCGTCCTTGGTTATGGCACTTACTGTATTGAAGCGGATCTTGCGCAGGTAAAGGTTGTTGTCTTTCACAAAAGCCACCTTATCTCCGTCAGGCGAAAAAGAGGCAACCATCTGTTTGCCACTGTCGGAAACAGCAGTGATCTCTTTTCGTTTGATGTCTATCAGGTAGTAATCGGCAGTAAAAGAGTGACGGTATATCCTCTCTTTGTTAGTGTAAACCAGGGCCATTGTCTCATCATTATTGAAATCATACCCCTGAATGCTTTTTATAGGACACTCCTCGATCTTCTCCAGATCAATAATAGTATCAACCAACTTGCCTGTGGCATATTCATATTTAAGGATTGTTTTCCCTTTCTCAAGAGTGGTGTAATGCAGCCCGTCATTCATCGACTTCAAGCCATAGACACCACGTGCATAAAAAGTGTGATCCCTGAAAATGTCGTCAAACGTGATATCCTTTTTGTTTTCCTGGGAAAAGCTTGAACTTGAGAGTATTAAAAACAGAACTATTAAACCTATTTTATTCATTTCTTACGTTTTTTGATTTAAGATTCAAAACTACAAAAAAAACAACAAATCAGTATCCCGGGCTGAAAGTATATAGTCCATAAAATCAAAATTACTCCTGACAATGCCGTCATTCCGTATTACAAGAAAAAATCCTTTCTCTTTCCTCCAGTTTCACAGCTTTTCCTTATCTTTGCATTCTTAAAAAAACAGAGACAATAAAGTCCTCGGCGTCTTAGAGTCTGGAAGGCCTCTGTGTTAGTAAAAAATATGAAAATGATAAAAATAACATTCCCCGACGGCTCGGTAAGAGAATTTGAAAACGGGGTAACAGGATACGATATCGCAAAAAGCATCAGTCCGCGCCTTGCAAAAGAGGTGTTGTCGGTAACCGTGAACGGTGAACTTCGGGACATTATGCGCCCGATAAACGAAGATGCCTCGATAAAACTGCACAAGTGGGATGATGAAGAGGGTAAGCATGCTTTCTGGCACTCATCGGCACACCTTATGGCCGAAGCACTTCAGGAGCTTTATCCCGGAATCAAGTTCGGCATTGGCCCTGCCATTGAGAACGGCTTTTACTACGATGTTGACCCCGGTGATGATGTGGTGATAAAAGACAGCGACCTGCCGAAGATCGAGAAGAAGATGAAAGAGTTGGCATCGCAAAAGAACGAATATCACCGTAAGGATATCTCTAAAGCCGATGCCCTGAAATTATTTGAGGACAAGCAGGACGAATACAAAGTTGAGCTCATCAACGACCTTGAAGACGGTACTATCACTCTGTACGAACAGGGTAACTTCACCGACCTTTGCCGCGGACCGCACCTTGCTTCAACAGCACCCATTAAAGCTATCAAGTTGTTGAGCGTTGCCGGAGCTTACTGGCGCGGAGATGAGACGCGCAAGCAGCTTACAAGAATTTACGGCATCTCTTTCCCCAAGCAAAAGCTGCTTGAAGAGTACCTTGTTCTTCTTGAAGAAGCGAAAAAACGCGACCACCGAAAAATTGGTAAAGAGCTTGAACTGTTCACTTTCTCCCAAAAGGTGGGTCAGGGATTGCCGTTATGGCTTCCGCAGGGAGCACGTCTGCGTGAGCGTCTCGAGAATTTCCTGAAAAAAGTTCAGGTGAAGTACGGTTACGAACCTGTCATCACTCCGCATATCGGGAATAAGGAACTTTATGTGACATCAGGTCACTATGCAAAATATGGTAAAGACTCGTTCCAGCCAATACACACACCTGCCGAAGGAGAAGAGTTTTTGTTGAAACCGATGAACTGCCCGCATCACTGTGAAATTTACAAGTTCAAACCACGTTCGTACAAAGACCTACCGATACGCTATGCTGAGTTCGGTACAGTTTATCGTTATGAGCAGAGCGGTGAACTTCACGGCCTGACAAGGGTGCGTGGTTTTACTCAGGATGATGCACACATTTTTTGCCGTCCAGATCAGCTTAAGGATGAGTTCAAGAAAGTTATCGACATAATCTTTTACATCTTTAAAACACTTAAGTTCGATGATTACACAGCTCAGATCTCATTGAGGGATAAAGAAGATCATTCGAAATACATTGGTTCGAAAGAGAACTGGGACAAAGCAGAGCAGGCCATCATCGAGGCATGTGATGAAAAAGGACTTAATACAATTGTCGAATATGGTGAGGCTGCATTCTACGGTCCCAAGCTCGACTTTATGATCAAAGATGCACTGGGACGTAAGTGGCAGCTTGGAACAATTCAGGTTGATTACAACCTGCCTGAACGCTTCGACCTCGAATACATTGGTGCCGATGACCAGAAACATCGTCCGGTGATGATACACCGTGCACCGTTCGGCAGTATGGAGCGTTTCGTTGCTGTTCTGATCGAGCACACTGCAGGAAAATTCCCGCTTTGGCTCACCCCGAATCAGGCAGTTATACTCCCGATAAGTAAAAAATTCAACGATTACGCAAAAAAAGTTTTAAATTTCCTGAATAATTCCGATATTCGCGCCGTCTTAGACGACCG
>JAOZOF010000177.1:3062-7449 GCA_029933425.1 Marinilabiliaceae bacterium | reverse complement strand
CTGATTGTTATGCGTTTTCTTAGAAACACTAATTATTTTGGACCGACTGATCGTGTGCTTATGATATTTAATCCGTTCGGGATAAAAAGTTTTCCCGGCAAAAAAGAAATATCATTTTTCACCGAGAAAACTCAACCTGCTTTTAACCAGCATTCATATAAACGTCACCGACTGTAGCGATCTTTTTATTTGCCGGGACGTATCGGATCAGGAAATACGGGGGAAGCCCCCCAGACTTCAATAGACACGTTGAGTGCTACTGCATAAAGTTCTTCCAACACTTTGTTGACTTCAGCATTACTACGCCATTTCAACCATGTTGTCTCATCTTCAAATTCAAAGGTGCTAACAATCTGCTTGTCACCAATGAAAGAGCGATATGCCCTGAACTCAACAACTCCGGGGACAGATAAAGCCTTTTCAACCCCTACTTTTACCCATTGGATAAAAGCGCCTCTTTTGCCGGGATGAATGTCCCATTTCATTACTTGCAGAACCATGACAACACTCCTTTCTTACAAATTAATAAAGTTAGTTCAACGTCCTGCTTTCAGAACTTTCTGATGTCAAATTTACAACAGTATCAAAGGTGTGTCAATAGAAAATATTCATTATATTCATCATTTAATATTAATTAAGATTCGGATTAATGCAAGTAAAAAGATACTAGCATGAATGAAATACTATTTTATGATGTATGACCTAAAGA
This sequence comes from Marinilabiliaceae bacterium, assembly GCA_029933425.1. GTDB lineage: Bacteria > Bacteroidota > Bacteroidia > Bacteroidales > Marinilabiliaceae > JAADEM01. The sequence continues at coordinate 6,740 of JAOZOF010000177.1, read as the reverse complement.
AAGCAGGACTCGACTTGAAAGAGAAACTGGGAATGAAGCTATCCCCTGTCGGAGTGTTCTTTACCAACGAAATACCTGAAGGTGCGTTACATTTCAAAAAGAAAGGTTCAGGCTGCATAACACCTTTGATCTTTAAAAGTGCGCAAGGAAAAACCGTTGCATTTGATGACGATACAACAGGATGGCCATGCTCATCATTTTACCTTGGCTATTCCGACTGGATATTCCCGGGTATAGAGAAGTTCCTTTCAAACGAGGGTGTGCATGGCCGCGAGCCGGAACGTTTTATGAAAGATCCTGAAACTGCCAAAAGATTTGTCGAGTCATTCATACCTGAAAGCAAACGACAGGGAGCTATTGTTTTCAAACCATTGGAACAGTTCACAGATAATGAAAAGCCGGAGATCGTAATTTTCTTTGCAAATCCCGATCAGCTGTCAGCTTTGGTGTATTTAATACAGTTTGGTGCACCTGATGAAGAGAGAATAGTGACAAAAATGGCATCAGCCTGCATCTCGATATTCACGAGTCCGATGAGATATGCACAAAAAGGGGAAAAGAAAGCAGTCTGGGGTTTACACGACATTTCGGTTCGTAAACTAATACCCAAAGACCTGATGACCCTTACACTGACATATGACCTTTTTACGGAGGTTTACGAGAACATGAATGACAGCTTTATTCAAACCGGAAACTGGGCAAAATTAAGATCAAGAAACATGCTCACTAATAACAACACCGAATGATCTCAGTAAAATACTTAACAGGATTAGTAGTGCTTGTGTTACTTATCTCCGCAAACAAAATCGATTCGACCTCACAAGGAAATGAAATGTTCGCAAAGATAACAGGAGAAAAAGGCATCAGCGATGCTCTTGATGTTTTCACTGTAGACAAAAGCATAAAATATAACATCAACGGGGAAGAATATTTCATCAGAGCTGCTTTCCAACCCTCTGTTTTAACTGACCCGGAAGGAACGATCCACATATTTTTTCAGGCACGGCTTGATAACTCTGCCGACAAAGCACCGAAAATGATAGCCCATATTGAGAGCAAAGACGGCAGCAGAACATTTTCAAAAGTCCGTTTTGTAAACAATTTTCCAATGCAAACCTATGCCATTTCCTCATTTTTTCATAAAACCCCTGACGGCAAACAGCGCATCTCACTTTTAACAAGTCTCTCTGTTGACGAGACCATTTCAAGGATGAAAGACACTACACTGATACAAGAGAAACTTGGCATTGATGTTACCCGTTTTTCACGTAAAGGAGCAGCTTTAATTCTGGAATTCTATTCTGATGATCTAGGGAAAACATGGAAAAGAAAAGAGCATTATGACATAACCGATAAAATCTACGATCGCAACGGCAAAGAATACTACCTTGCTTTCATGAACCTTATTGGACAGGTTCGCAAAATTGAAGAAGGACCATACAAAGACAGATTGATACTTGCGGGACCGTTGCGCGGGGATTACCTTCCTTGTAAAGGCTTTAACCATTTTAGAGAATATAACTCCGGAAGCTCTCTCATCTACAGTGACGACAACGGGATGACCTGGAACTTCGGTGGAGTAGTAAACGACAGCACTGCATTTCTGACCAACGAAGCATCGGCAGTTCCCGTAAACAAAGGAAAACAGATTCTAATGGTGCAGAGGATGAACAAAAAAGACGAACCCGGAAAGATGGCTCACATCAGTAATGACGGCGGCATGACATGGGAAGAAGGATTTTACACCAACATACCTTCCACACGCTGTCTTCAGGTTCTGGAAACTGCAGGCAATACCGTTCTCTGCTCAACACCTGCTTCATTCCACAGGATTGAAGGAACCATTTACATCAGCAGTGACAACGGCAGAACATGGAAACCAAAACTGATTGAAGAGGGCCGTTTCTCGTACAGTACCGTAAACCGGCTTACCGGAAAATACTACATCTGCTGTTACAGCCAGGGACATCACGGACAGCTTGGGATAAAAGCCAGGATACTCTCTGCAATTTGGATAGATGATTGATATTTTCAGATGGGCTAAAACAGAGTTTGCGTAAACATCTAATACAATATCAATGTTAAACGGTCTTTTATTAGTATTCTCTTGCTACTTTTATCATTCTAAACAGGTTTTCTTCAGGAGTGCCAGCAGGAATGGCACAGCCGGCATTTAAAATAAACCGGTTAGTTTTAGTAAATATATTGAGTAGCTCTACGGTTTTTTGCTCTACTTGTTCGGGAGTTCCCATTGCAATTACTCCACTTGGATCTATGTTACCAATAAAACAAACTTTGTCATGCAAAATGTCAAATGACTTTTGAGTATCGGTTTTGTAATCGAGTTCAAATGCATCAGAACCTGTTTCAATCATTAATTCAAGTATTGTTTCCGTATTACCGCAAATATGAAGCGCGTATGGAAGATTCAGCTTGTGTGCTTCATCAACAATCCTTTTTTCGTATGGCAAAGCAAACTTTTCATACATATCCGGCGATACCATATCAGGCCCTGCCGGACTATCGCCATTGGAAACCATGTCACAACCCGTCTGTGCCATAAGGCGAATAAACTGGATCGTAATGTCAGTGCAATATTCCAACAGCTCGGTCAGCTGATCAGGTTCACCCATAAGCAGATCGAGCATCCACTCCTGACTGCCACGCATCATGCTCGCCAGTGAAAATGAAGCCTGATCACAATTGCCTCTTATATAGATATCATCTTTAAAGTGTGACTTGATGATCCGCGTAGCCTCCAGCCAGTTTTGAACATATTTGTAGTTTTCGATATTTACTTTTTTCAGAAAGTTAACATCTGCCAGTTCCTTTATGTTTCCTATTGCCGACCGTGCCGGTTCGTCATCCGGAAAATCAACAGGAACACCTACAGCCCCTGCCAGAGTTACAGTGTCAAGGTCAACAAGTATCCCATCAAAGTTGTATTTCTCAACCGACCGAATAAATGCATCCGCCATTGCCTGAGGGTTCTCTCTGAATGTAGTCATACTTATTTTCGCCTCACTTGCTGCCATCCAAAAGTTGTGTAACATAATTGGAATTTTGTCTGTAGGCTGATTGTTTAATGCAGCTTTAATTCTTTCGTATCCATTCATGGTATTTAGTGTTTTTGATTTTCGATTCTCGAGCTGCTATCTACTATCCAGGATCGAATATCCAGTTTCTATCCTGCCACCGTCTCCTTCTCCAACTCCTCCAGTGACTTACCTTTCGTTTCAACAATATATTTTTTGTAAAAGAAGAAGCTGAGGAAAGTTACTACTGCAAAAAATGCAAAAATATAACCTATTCCGCTGTTGTCTTTGAATGATTTTTTGATTACCGGAAATAGGAAAAGCAACATTGAATAGAACACCCAGTGTGAAAACGACCCGATTGATACCCCGCGGGAACGAATGTTGTTAGGGAACATTTCAGCAAAGAGTACCCATACAACAGCACCTTGCGAAAATGCAAAACTTGCTACAAAAAGGATCATAAAGAGTAGTGGAAGGAATCCACCAACATCATACAGGAAAATGTAAGAGAAAGCAGCAAGAAAAATACTCATGGCAATAGATCCCAGTAAAAGCATAAATTTTCTGCCAATACGATCGATAAAAGCCATGGCCAGAATTGTAAATACCAAATTAGTGGCTCCAACAATTACTGTTTGCA
>JAOZOF010000177.1:0-2962 GCA_029933425.1 Marinilabiliaceae bacterium | reverse complement strand
TCTGAGATAAACATCCATCGCCAGTTGTTAACTCCGGTGTTTATCAATGCCAAATCGGCAGCAAATGCTGCCAGAATTCCTATGACTAACGAGAGCTGAAACAGTATTGTAAATCGTCCCCGGTATTTTGGAGGAGCCACTTCGGAGATGTACATGGGTGAGATTACCGATGCTCCGCCAACTGCCAAACCTCCGATAATCCTGAAAATGATAAACTGGGTAATATTTGCCGCAAGACCTGTTCCAACTGCTGAAATCAGGAACAGGAGAGCTGTAACTTTTAGCATATAACGTCTTCCGTATTTATCACCAGGACGGCCAATTCCTATTGCCCCAACGATACATCCAAAAATGGCAGAGCTCATAGCCCAGCCTTCCATCACCTTGTCCAACTCAAAATGATCGCGAAAGAAAGGTAGTGCACCGTTAATTACCGCTGTGTCGAATCCGAAAAGAAGTCCGCCTAATGCGGCAACAATTGTGTAAAGATAGAGATTACGTGGCATAATTATCTGTTTGTTAAATTACAAGTACTCTTTCGGAAATTTCCATGGGTCACGATACTCAGAAATTGCCATTTTTACAGCATCTTTCTGTTTTTCATTCAGATTAAAGTTAATTAAACCAGGGGAATTTGTATGGCTCAATGTACCATTCGAGTCATTGATTGTGATAACATTTTGGTTGCACAAACAAATAAACAACCAAAATGGCAACATGTAGGTAAGGTCTTTCATAAGTGAAAGTTATTTTAATTTTATGGTTTCTATAGCATGATGTCCCAATTCAATCTGAATACTGCTTTTGTTTGTTGAAATTGGTTTGATATCCTCTTCAATCAAATTTGTAAGTGTGGCATCTTCTATCTTTCTAAAACTTTTTAACGCTACCTTTTTGTCTTTTGCAATCATGTTCACCAATCGGACAACAACGTCGTTACTATCTTCAGCTTTTTTTATGGTAGAAATAAAAACATCCGGATCCCCGGTGTTGAAAAAACTTAACTCTTCAGGTAACGAAGCATCTGCATATTTTTTATCTGCCCAAACAGCTTTCAAAGTTTCGTTTGCACCTCGTGCCTGATTCATCCCGTTTTTCCAATCCTGCTTATGCGATGTTATCGAAAACCTGAAATGATGGTCTCCGGTTTGCAAATAATCATTCCCCTCCCAATGGCAACTACGTCGAGATGCCAGCAAAACAGGTTGCAGCATTTGATTTTTTACCGGATTGTCGGTAGGGTCAATCCAGTCGGCAACCACAACCGTTGAGCTCATTGTTACACCAAAATCACTGTTACTTGCACTTATCCAATTCTCTATTCCTCGCGGATGCATATCTTTGCAGGGCACAGAGTAGCGTTCTCCTGCTGCCCCTATCATCTCATCTTTGCCAACCTCAACCACCCCGAACGGCACTTCGTAGGCAACCTGCCCATCAGTCATATTCAGAGGCAGTGCCATCCTGTATTCGCGATACAACACGCCCTCCCAATTTAAAAGTGCTGTTTCGAAATCAACTCTTTTTTGATTATTGTAAATCTTTACCTTCTGCTCAACAACTGCATTTTTTATCTTCTGCCTGAATTTAATTGTTGTGAAAATAGCACCACTCTCTTCAACAACCCATTTGGTTTTGTAATTCCCTGTTTTATCGAAACCCTTCATGTCAGGTTTTTGAATGTCGGCAAACTCACCGGCTCCATTCCCTTCGGAGTGCATGGTGAAAACCTCCCCGGCTTTGAATTTACCGGAGTCGATTAACTCTCTGTTCAGCTCTTTATCGAAAATTGATGACACTCCGCCATCCCCGAATTTCAGGGAGTAAAATTGATTTTCATACTCATTCTCAAATTTCGGTTTATTAGCTGAAATTTTTTTAGACGATGTTTTTAAGTACCATGTTTTATACCCAATTGCCGGAACTTGTTTAGCAATAAAATGGAGGGTTGCACTTTTTACCGAACCATCAGGATAGTTTGTTATGTCTGAAAGTTGAGTCTCTGTTTTCTCTCCTGAGGCATCGGATAATACAACCGAAAAAACACCGGGTTCATCAAACCTGATTCCGACAGAAACAGGGTCTTCTCTTTCGTTGTCCATGCTGTTGAACACAACCAGGGGCCTGCCTTTTTTATTGTCAGTTTCTATTTTTGATGAGAGTTCATTTAAGTTTTTGTTAAGAACCTCTTCTGCTTCTACTTTTGCAAATTCAAATTTCTGTTTGAAAAGAGCATCTGTAATGTCTCCATGTTTACCTCCCCATCCGTGGTCAGGATAGATCTTTGCTTCCCATGCTATTTGCAGTTTCTGTACCGGATAGTTTTCAAAGGAGTTGTCAACCATAGCATTTGCAGTTGCAAACTTTTCTGCCTGTGTAAGCAGGATATCTGCTTCGCGACTTGCTTTCAGAGCTTTCTGATGCGATGGGCCATGAATGTAGAGCCATACTGCAGGTCGTTCTCCGGTTATTGTTGGTAATTCAGGGTTTTCTTTTGTGAGAGCATTGAAAAACTCAGGAGCCGAGGATATCCTGATTTTCGGCAGCTTAACCGGAACGGGTCTGCCATTTTTATCCGGAAGTTCATCAACATCTTCCCACTGGCTAATGAGGTTAGAGTGGTCAATTGCCGGACTCATATCCCAGTCAGACAACAGCGGGATTACAGGTGAATTGCTCTCTGAGGTATAATATTTCTCCCAGTAGAGTGAGCTTGTGGCAAGAAACTGAGCAGCTTCATAAAAACTTTTCTGAAGAGAAAGAAAAGCATTACCGTAGTGTCCGGGAGAAAACAGGGTAACATAGGAGCCATCGGGACTGTACCAATTGAACAGCCCTTGTTCAAAGCGACTGATCATTAAATATTTCGTTCCTGCTTTTCGCATCAACTGCATCATCTGAAGTGTTCTTCCGGGAACATCCTCATTCCAGTAGACATTTGCCGTGTAATCAAATTCATCTT
>JAOZOF010000176.1 GCA_029933425.1 Marinilabiliaceae bacterium | reverse complement strand
GTATTCAGTATTCAGTATTCAGTATTCAGTAAGCAGTAAGCAGTAAGCAAGTTAAAGAACCAAGAACTAAAAACCTACAAACCACAAACTAACAAACCATAAAAAGATGAAATTTTACAGTACAAATAATAAAGAACTTCAACTGAACATTAAAGATGCGGTTATCAAAGGACTTGCAAGCGACAACGGATTGTTTATGCCGGAGTACATTCCGCAACTTCCGGAAAGTTTCTTCAAAGAACTTGACAACATGACCTTTACGGAAATAGCTTTTGAAGTTCTTAAACCATACTTCTCCCCTGTTGTTCCTGAAAACAAACTACAGGAGATAATCGATGATGCTTTCAATTTCGATATCCCTTTGAAACATGTCGACGGGAACATCAATGTACTCGAACTCTTCCATGGTCCCACATCTGCATTTAAAGATGTAGGCGCACGGTTCCTGGCAAGGGTATTGTCATGGTTCGTGAAAGACATGGATCAGGAAGTTTATGTCCTTGCAGCAACATCGGGAGACACAGGCGGCGCAGTGGCTAACGGGTTTGTCGATGTGCCGGGCATTAAAGTAGTTGTGCTTTACCCGTCAGGCATGGTCAGCGACCGGCAGGAAAGACAATTCACTACTCTTGGAAGAAATATTTCGGCGCTTGAAGTTAAAGGAACGTTCGACGATTGCCAAAGGCTTGTAAAAACTGCGTTCCTCGACAAAGAACTTAACGACAAACTATTCCTGACATCTGCCAACTCTATCAATATTGCACGCCTCCTGCCTCAGGTCGTGTACTATTTTTATGCGTATGCGCAGCTCGAAGATAAAAACAAGGATGTTGTAATATCTGTTCCCAGCGGAAACTTCGGAAACCTCACGGCAGGATTGATTGCTTATAAAATGGGACTGCCCGTTAAACGCTTCATTGCAGCTACGAACATCAACGATGTAGTGCCTGAATTCCTCAATACCGGAGAATACAATCCGAGAACTTCGGTGCAGACACTGGCCAATGCCATGGACGTGGGCGATCCGAGCAACTTCGTAAGAGTTCTGGAATTGTTCAACAAACAACTGGAAGACATTAAAGATTCAATTTCCGGTTACGTTGTTGATGATAAGCAGATAAGGAAAACCATCAAAGAGGTTTTTGACAAAACAGGCTATGTGCTCGATCCTCACGGAGCATGCGGTTACGAAGCTCTGAAAGATCAGCTTAACGATGATGAGCAGGGTATATTCCTGGCAACGGCGCATCCTGCAAAGTTCCCTGATGTGGTTGAAGAGGAGATCGGCAGTGAAGTAGATATGCCTGATACCATGAAACAGTTCATGGATAAACCGAAAATAAAAAGCGAAATATCAAGTGAGTTCATTGACTTTAAGAGGTATCTGTTAAACAATGATCAACAATAAGAAAATTTTGGCACTATTTTTGGATGATTATTCTAGTCACTAATTCTGTAATGACAGAATGAGATAATATATTTAAAAAGTCAGATATTTAAATTATTATAAAAAACATTTTTTTATTATATCAAAAAAAAACTATTTTTACGGCCACTAAAAAGAAATTTGTATTAACCATTAAATAATAAAACTAACGAATCATGAAGTATTTACTGACCTTATCCTTTGTCTTGTTTATGTTTGCCGGAGCTATAGCTCAGGACAAATCTGCAGCTGAGTATAAGAATGAAGGGAACGCAGCGTTAAAAGCCAAGAATTACAAACTGGCTTTGGAAAACTATGAGAAAGCAATTGTTAATTGGGAAGACGGAACAGAGATGGATTCAAAAATGATCTACAATGCTGCAACTTGTGCAAGAAAGATCAAAGATTACGATAGAGCCATCAAGTATTACACACAATCAAAAGACCTTAAATACCGTGCTGACCTTGCTACCTATTACATTGCTTATTCTCTTAAGAACCAGGGTAAGGAAAAAGAAATGGAGCAGGTACTCACAAATGCACTGAAGGAATTTCCTAACAGCAAGTATCTGGGGCACATGAAAAAAATGCTTGTAACCTATTATCTGAAGGAGGGTTCAGTACCTTTCAATGATGCTACCAAAATATGGGAAACTTACAACAACATGAGTGAAAGCCAGCGTACTCAGGAGCTTTACGACAAAACAGCTGTTAAAGCTAACGTAAAATACGAAGAAGCTAAACCATATTTCGACAAAGTTCTTACTATCGATCCAAACAATGCCAACGCAAAGAAAGCTTTGGCTGAGATCAATGATAATCTGAAAGGTAAGAAGTCATAAATTTAAGATATTATACAGTGAAAAGGTTGTCCTGAAAGGGCAGCCTTTTTTTTGTTAATAGAAAGCTTTTCTGAAACTAACTGCCGTTTGTTACGTATTTAGGAATATGATCCTGTATGGTTCAATACCTGAGTATCATATTTATATTAATTACTAACAAACAAAAATTATGAAGCCTGACATTAATTTGTTTGCTTTTGCCGCAATACTGATCTTTCTTACGGGAAATTCAATACAATCCCAGGACCTTGCCGTTGTACTGGAAAAAGATACTTTGTTCGAAAATATCTTGACAGTTAAAGTTCTGGGGCATTACAGTAAAATACTGGTCAGTAAGTCAAACAACAGAAGTGTAGAACTTCAGGCCGTTCTGAAAGCATCTGATCCTGAAGGATACGATATTCAAACCATCACTACTAATAATGTTTTAGAGATAAGTGTCATATTCCCCAAAGAAGGATGGAGTTCACATGCAGGAGAACTGAGCCTGAAAATTCCCGATTCGGTAAAAGTAGATGTACAAACTACATCGGGTTATTGCACGGTGTATGATATTTCGCCCGGTAAATTAAATATTTCAACAAAATCGGGTAAGATCAACATTAATAAATGTAAGGGAGATGTTTTGCTTGCTACAGCATCAGGCAGCATTCATCTCGACGAAATGGATGGCAATGTTAATGTAAAAACTAAAACCGGAAATATATACATTCTTCGTACACTTGGTGATGTCGTAACCCATACCACACTGGGAAGCACTCACCTGGAGAACATAACAGGAAATATCAATTCCGAAAGTACATCGGGGAAACAGACCATGGACAATGTAAAAGGTGATATTGTTGCCAAGGCGATATCCGGTCCGGTGAAGATATCACTTGCCAAAGGAACGATCAGTATATCCGGAGGGACCGGTGATGTACAGCTCTTTCAGACAACAGGAGTTCTTGATGTGAAAACCACCCGGGGCAACCAGTCGGGAACAAGGATCAGCCTGACGGGAGATTCCAGGTTCACAAGTACCGAAGGAAAAATAAAAATGCGTTTTAGCATGCCCAAAAACCTGATCACCTATCAGCTGACCTCTGAGAGAGCATTTGTGTTCGCTCTCGGCAAATCCAAGAAAAAGAAACTTAGCATTGGAAAAGGCAAGATACTTGTAGAAGCAAGCAGCACAACCGGGGCTCAGGCTTTCTATTGATAATTCCGGATCATCATTTCAGATACCGGCTGCAGCTGCTGAAGACAATTTCAGTTCAAGCACTTCAGTAGGAGCATACCGTGATGTTGCAATTATGTTGACATCATCCTGTAATTCCTTAAAAACATCAAGTGCAATATCCGCTCTGTTGTTATCTGCCGAAATATGCGACAGGAACAAATGCTTCAATCTGCCACCATTAAGAGACTTTACAAGTTCCAAAGCCTGGTCGTTCGACATGTGCCCCCTGTCTGAAGCCACTCTTACTTTCAGATGATAAGGGTAAGGCCCGTCCCAAAGAAGCTGCTCATCGTAATTTGTTTCCAGGAAAGCCACATCACAATTTTCGAGATGTTGTCTCACATTCTCACAAGGAGTACCAATATCGGTAAGTACCCCCACACTAAAACCGTTCAAGCTGACCCTGAAACTCACCGGATCGGCTGCATCATGATTTTTTGAAAAAGAGTGTATCGTGAATTCTCCTATATTGATGTTATCGCCTGCGTTAAAAATATGAACATTATCCGGGCGATGCTGCACGCGTGTATTTCTCAAAGTATCACCCGTAAAATAAACAGGCATCTGATGATTATCAGCCAATACCCTGACACCACGCATGTGATCGGAATGCTCGTGAGTAATGAAAACCGCTCTTACCTTACGGATATCAAGCTTCTGCATTTTCATCCTTTTCAGTATCTGTCTCCTGCTAATACCGGCATCAATAAGAACAGCATCCTTTTCATTCCCTACATAATAGCAGTTCCCGTTACTTCCTGAAGCTATTGCACAAACCTGGATCATTGATTGTTTGATAGTGTTATTATTTTATCAACGTTAATTTTTCATTTTTACCCCCCGCAAATTTTCGATACAGTTCAACAGAATCCTTCATCGTTCTCTCAAGCACCTCAATATTGCCGAAAGCAATGATTATCATCAGAAAACGGGTTGTATCCTCCGTTACCATCGTACGTACAGAATCGCTTGTGGGCGTACCGAAAGCTCCTGCTTCATCTCTGAAGACAGGTAGTTTCTCGATATTCAGAGCCCCCCTGCCGATACCTTCGTACGGCTCATCCTTCGCTCCAACTCCAAGAACCACATCCCCTTCTATTTTATCGGCATCATACCCGCAAATGGAATATCCCGTATCGATCGATACCAGGTTCAGTATGTCTACTACATTGTTGATAAAATAAAGTCCTTTACCATTGGCAACACGACGAAGCAAAGACTCTGATGAAGGACGATAACGGTTAGGGTCTTTGCCAAGCTTGCGATATGCGTCTTTGTTAGCCTTCACTGTCGGCATCTCTCTGATGATCTCCGGTGTGAGTTTTTTCTCAAGTTCTGCAACTCTTTTGTTGAAAACATCTTTAACCTCATCCGGTGTGGTTCCGGTCTCTACTTCAATATTGATCACTCCCAAAACAATATCAGGGAGTTTAGCCTTCACCTCTTCACTTATCTTGATATTCATTTTACCTCGTAAGTTTCATTCAGCACAAAGAAAAAGAAATTATTTTAAACGCCGGGTATTATCTATTTTTGTGTTATCAATAATTTATCAACCGGTAAAATATGGCAAAACTTAAGGCGGTCTTTTTTGACATGGACGGAGTGTTGTACGACTCAATGAAAAATCATGTCACAACCTGGGTGGAAAGTTTTAAAAGATCAGGGATTGATTTCCCTCCCGAAGAGGCATACATGAACGAAGGCAGGACCGGCAGCGGTACAATAAGCAGAGTTTACAGTAAATACAAGCAAAGGAAGGCTACCGAAAAAGAGATCAATGATATATATACAGAAAAGGTACGGTTGATGTCACAGATGCCAAAGCCGGAAATATTTCCCGGAATGCAGGAATTAATTAAAAGACTTAACAAGGAAGGCATTCAGAGCTGGATAGTGACAGGTTCGAGGCAACCCTCACTGATATATAAGCTGAAAAAGGATTTTGATGTCATGCCTGAAAGAGTGATATCGGGCCATGATGTAAAAAAGGGCAACCCTGATCCTGAACCATACCTTATAGCATTGCAAAGATCAGGACTTAAAAAAGAAGAATGTATCGTTGTGGAGAATGCACCTTTGGGGATCAGGTCGGCAAAGTGTGCCGGACTCTATACTATAGCTGTGAATACAGGTATTTTAAAGAATGAAAATTTAATTGAATCCGGTGCCGACGAATTATTTCAAAACAGTGTGGAACTATCGGTCAGACTTTTTTCCCTGGCTTCTGATGATGTCAGTAAAGATAGATGAAGAAACATTGCCATACAGCTCCAGCATTCGGGTTCTCAGGTAGCTTCCGTAACGCTGACCGAGAAAAAACGAACCTACAAGGAAAGGATACGTATACCACACAAAACCAATATCGGAATATATACGTAAAAGAACTATAAAAGGAATGGGAACATGAACGGCAAGGAACCATTGAAGCGAAAACTTCTTTACGTTACTGCGCCAATATCCGAAAGGGATATTCATTATAAAGATTATTACACTGATAATGGTTAATTTTAAAGCCATATTTACTTTTTTATAAAAACAGTGATGCTTACAGGCTTCAATTATAAATATATTTTTTCATTAACAGCTGCATTAATGCTGAATTTTTTTGCATTTCCCCAGTCTGTAAAGATCATTAAAAATGACGGGAACTTCAGAACCGAGTATTATGCGTTAAAAAATGACACTTCAAAAAAAGAGGGCAGTTACAGGTTATTTTATAAAAACAAGATAATTGAGAACGGAAACTACATCAACAACAAAAAAGCCGGTAACTGGCAATTCTTCTCATTGAATGGCATACTTGAGTATGAGTTTGATTTCGGTTCGTACAAAGTTGTGAAAATGTCGGGCAAGGAAAAAGAAGACCTTGAAAACATGACCCCTTGTCTCTTTCTCGGCAGTCCGTTGATACCTTATTTATATATAGTCAACAACATGCACTATCCTGAGGAAGCACGGAAACAGAAACTCGGAGGACAGGTGATACTGGCTCTGAAGATCAGTCAAAACGGTGAATTGTGGGGTATGTATCTTTACAAAAAACTTGATTCCCTGCTTGACAGCGAAGTAATGCGGGTAGCACGGTCTTTCCCGTCAAACTGGCAATGGTTACCCGCAACACGAAAGGGAACTAATACTGATGGTGAATACTTAATTACAATAGAATTTGAGCCGGAATAAAACCCGCGGAAAGTATTATTCGATGACGCCGTGTATCCAATCCCTGGCAGCTTCAAATGTACTGAAAGGCCTGATCTTTACTTTTTTTGACAGTTTCTCAACCATCATGGGAAAAACAATATTCTTATAGGAATCTACAACTACAGCGATCCTTATTCCTTTGAAAGTATCAAAATTATTATCTATCAGCTTCATCACTTCGTTTACATCCGACACTTTTGCGTCAAGCTCCATTTCTCGAAAGTCATTGATAATACCTTTAAGAGAAGGATTAAGCCAACCTTCCTTAATAAGTTCTTTCCATGAGCTGAAGATATCTTTAAAAGTGACCTTACCCCTTATCTCACGAACCAGGATCTTGTCATCATCGATATACTTCAGATCTATCTTCATTATTCTTAATTTCAATACCTTAAAAAGGTCTGTTTTTAAGGATCAATTAAATGTAGGCATTTTACACTAATCTGATAACTATTTTTCAACAAACATGACATATTTATACGTAAAACATGAATAAACATTGATTAACCCTACTCCGCTAACCCTTTTACCCAATTATATGCCGCTTCATAAGTGCTGAACGGGCGAACCTGCATCTTCGAAGTAAACTTTTGTCCTACCATCGGAAAAACAATATTCTTGTAAGAATCAACCACAACAGCTATCTTCTTTCCTCCGAAAATATCTGTATTCTCTTCAAAAAGAGTTATTAGTTTTTTTACATCTGCAATGTTCATTATCAATTCAACATCCCTGAAATCATTGATAATTCCTGTAATAGCCGGTTTTATCTCATTATTTTTTATAAGATCGCTCCATGAACAAAAGAT
>JAOZOF010000175.1:4251-7506 GCA_029933425.1 Marinilabiliaceae bacterium | reverse complement strand
CAGAATCCGGGATATTAAAACGTTCCGGAGAGAATAATACAGGTATAGGTGGCGCCGTATCGGCGTCACCTTCCTCTCTGTTAATAAAATAATAAGTTATGCGTACTTTCATTCGATTTTGTATTGTAATAGTTTTCTTTATCGCTGCCATCTCCTGTTCGGCACAAAAAGAAAAAACCAAACCAAATATTGTACTTATTTTTGCCGATGATCTGGGCTGGACAGGCCTGAGCAGCTTCGGCAGTAAATATTACGAAACTCCCAATATCGACAAACTGGCCGAAGGAGGGATGAAATTCACTCAGGGTTATGCGGCAGCAACTGTTTGTGCACCATCAAGAGCCACACTTATAAGCGGACAGTACAATTCGCGCAACGGAACGTTACGTGTATCTGATGTTCCTAAACGGATAAACAAACCATGGCTATACAAAACAATTCAACCGGGCAATCTTCCTTTCCCGGAGGATATTACAACAATGGCCGAAGCCTTGAAGCAGGGAGGGTATGAAACCGCAATGTTCGGCAAATGGCACCTGAAGCCCGGAATGCCGGGGGATCACGGTTTTGATCACTGGATAGAGAGTGCGGGAAAACATTTTAATTTCCACACATCTCCGGAGTACGAGATTCCGGACGGAACCTACCTCACTGATTTCATGGCCGATCACGCTATTGAGTTCATAAAAGACTACAAAGACAAACCGTTTTTCCTCTATCTGCCCGATTTCCTTGTGCATAAACCGCATGAGGCAAAACAAAAGCTGATAGAGAAATATGAAAAGAAAAAACCTGTCGAGGGACATCACGATCCAACATATGCTGCAATGACCGAAAGTCTGGATTTTACCGTTGGCAGGATATTTAATACACTTGACAGCCTGGGGCTTTTAGACAACACACTTATCGTTTTCACTTCCGATAACGGTGCAATGGCACGTACCAATCCCAACGGAACTATCAAGAAAAACAGTTACACTTCAAACCTGCCTTTGCGCGACGGCAAAGGACTGATGTATGAAGGCGGACTAAGGGTTCCCTACATCTTTTACTGGAAAGGAAAGATCAAACCGGGAACGGTCAATGAGAACCCTGTTGCAGGTGTTGACCTCTATCCTACATTTCTGGATGTAGCAGGACTGCCGAAGCCCAAAGGTCAGGTCCTTGACGGAACAAGCAT
The DNA here is from genome assembly GCA_029933425.1 of Marinilabiliaceae bacterium. GTDB lineage: Bacteria > Bacteroidota > Bacteroidia > Bacteroidales > Marinilabiliaceae > JAADEM01. Next base: position 6,326 of record JAOZOF010000175.1, on the reverse strand, counting down.
TGCAAAATGTCTTTTCGATCCCGGTTACAAAATGCCTGAAAGGCCGCTGTTCTGGCACTATCCCAATTACGGCCCGGCATCATTACGAAACGGCGAAGTGCATTATGCTTACATCCCCACCGATGTGCTGAGACTTGGAGATTATAAGCTGATCGAATTCTATCATGACAAGATCGATCATGTTGAATTGTACAACCTGAAGGGAGATATCGGAGAACAGCACGACTTGTCGAAAGAGATGCCTGAAAAGGCAAAAGAGATGCAGGAGATATTGCATCGCCTGCAAAAAGAATCGAATGCCAGAATGCCGGTGCCGAATCCGGAATATAATCCGGAGCATAAAAAATAAATGAATAATTTTTTACATGATATAACTTTCTCGGATGAAGGCTGATAATTTTAAAAGATAAAAAACAATCAGCTAAAATCTAAAGATCTTATTCCTGTATAATTAAAACGAATTATGAAAAATAAATTTATTGCAATCTCAGTATTCATTTGGATAGGAATGATGTCGTATTCTCAACAGGGAAATGATATGCAGGGAAAACATGGAAAAGAAGGGATATCAGGAATTGTTTGTGGAAAAATAATTATTGCAGCCCACAGGGGAGGTTATGAAAATGATTTTGCAGATAAAGCTCCGGAAAATTCTATTGCAAATATTCAAAATGCAATAGATCATAGTTTCGAAATATACGAAACAGATGTTCAAAGAACATCGGACGGTGTGTTTATTATTATGCATGATCCCACTATCGACAGAACAACGACCGGTAGCGGTAAGGTTGCAGAAATGAGCAGTGAAGAAATAAAAAAATACAACTTAAAATATAGTAATGGAGAGATAAGTGATGAGAAAATACCTTTTTTAACTGACTTTATTTCCGGTGGGGAAGGTAAGATCATATTTAAGATCGATTATAAACCCGAATTAAAATACCTAAACGATTTGATCAAAGAAATAGAACGATCAGGATTTAAAGATTGGGTTATTTTAAGATTTAGGTACAAAAAAGAGATTGCCGAATATATAGCAAGGTTAGATCAGGATAAGATCCCTGAAATGTTGTTTAGAGTTAAAAACCTTAAGCAATATCATGAACTCCGGTCTTTATTAGATATAAAAATGATCTCAATAGATCAGAGAAAGAAATTCACAGATGAGCAATTGAAGATAATTAAAGAGGCTTCAGAAGCAGGGATTATAGTAGAAGCACATACTTTCTATGCTAAAGATCCCAAACAACAGGAAATGCTCTGGGTTGAACAAGTGAAGTTACCGATCACGATCTGGCATACTAAAAAACCTGGTTTATTTCAGGAGTTCTTAAAAAAACAGGAAATTTATAAGAGCAAAAATTGAGAAATATACAAAGAACGTTATGAGATTATACATTTTAGTTATTTCATTCTTCAGCCTGTGCAACTTTCTTCCGATGATGGCATCTGATAAAGGAGATGAAAGGCCGAACATTCTGTTCATCGAAGTCGATGACCTGAATTATGAATACCTCAGCCTGACAGGAGGCATCAACAAAACACCAAACGTGGATGCTTTGGCAAAATCTGGCGTGTTCTTTAAAAATGCGGTTGCCCAGGGCATGATGTGCGGACCTTCGCGTAACTCTCTCATCACAAGTCTTTATCCTCACAATCTCGGATTTTATCAGAATGGACAAATGAAGGCACTGCCTGAAGGAATATGGACTTTACCTCAGGGATTGCAGCGTTCCGGATACTATACCGCATGGATCGGTAAATGTCATATCAGACCTGGAGGAAAAGACAAGAATAAGGCAATGCAGGAAAGGATGGGTTTTGACTTTGTACGTCAGACAGCAGGGCGTGCTGTTCTTTGCAGCCAGTTAAAAAAGAACAAGCTTAATCCAAACGACTGGTACATTTCGTATCTCGACAGTATAGGCAAGCTTGATGTTTTTAAGAAGTGTGAAGACCCCTCACCCCTTGATGAGGACGAATATCTTGACGGGTTCTTTACTTATTCTGCCCTTGATTTTCTTCAGGAATACAAAAGTAAAGAGCCGTTTTTTCTGTGGGTGAACTATTCCGTG
>JAOZOF010000175.1:3466-4241 GCA_029933425.1 Marinilabiliaceae bacterium | reverse complement strand
GTTCCTCACGGACCATACGATGTGAATGAAAAGTATCACACCTACAGTACCGATGATATGCCCGGTGGAACATCGGTTAAGAACTATGTTGAGCTTGCCGGACTGGTCAAAAAAACAAAAAAGATCAATGATGAAAATGTCATTAAAGAACACCAGATGGGTTTTTGTGCAAATATATCATTCATGGATAAACAGGTTGGCCGTCTGGTAGAAAAACTTAAAGATCTTGGTCTTTACGACAATACTGTTATCGTGTTCTTTTCAGATCAGGGAGTTATGATGGGCGACCACTATCGTTTTCACAAAGGAACACTTTACCGACAGATCACCAATCCTGCTCTTATCGTTTCCTGGCCGGAAAAAATGAAAAAAAATACAGTTGTTAATGCACCTGTTGAGTTAAATGATCTTGTCAGAACATCACTTGAGCTCGCTGATGCACCGGATAGTGAATTAAAAAAATGCAATTTCAGCTATAGTCTTCTTCCTTCGCTTTTTAAAGGCAGATCTCCTAAACGGGAAACAGCTTTCGGAGAGATAGAAGGGTATGTTATGGCAACTGATGGCAGATACCGGCTTATCAAAGGTAAGGATGCAACACTTCTTTTCGATGATGAAAAAGACCCTAAAAATCTTATCAACATTGCAGAAGATCATCCTGAAACCGTTAAGCGGCTTTCAAAAGAAATTAATAATTGGCTTGAAAAAACAGGAGACGCACTGCCTCCGAAAACTTACTAAAGTATGTACAATTTAATGTTAAAGATGATGAGAA
>JAOZOF010000175.1:0-3456 GCA_029933425.1 Marinilabiliaceae bacterium | reverse complement strand
AGAATATTTTGATAGTTGTCCTTGCCTTCTCCTGTAAAGCACAAACAGAGAGCAACCCGGAAGAACTTCCTAACATCATAATTCTTCTTGCCGATGATATGGGACAGGGCGATCTTTCATGTTACAACGCTGATTCAAAGATCCCGACCCCGAATATCGATAAGCTTGCTTCGGAAGGTGCAATGTTCACGGATGCCCATACAGGCGCCTCTGTTTGTACCCCGACCCGTTACGGTATCATGACAGGACGGTACAGCTGGCGCTCTAAACTTAAAAGCCGGGTACTTACAGGGTACGACAGAAGTATGATACCAAAAGACAGGGAGACACTGGCTTCAATGCTCAAGAAAAGCGGATACAACACTGCTTTGATAGGTAAGTGGCACATGGGCCTCGACTGGACAACCAAAGAGGGTGAAAAGATAGAAGGTTTCCATAACGATATTCCTAAAAGCGAAGCAAAAATAGATTTTACAAAACCGATAAAACTGGGCCCCGTAAACCTGGGATTTGATTACTGGTACGGCATTCCCGCCTCGTGGGATTTCCCTCCTTATATCTTTATCGAGAATGACATGCTCACGGAGCAGCCGACCCGCAAAGCAGGAGGATGGGTAGGAGAAATATACCCGGGCTATACTAAAGAGAATATCATAAAACATAAAAAGGAAGTTCCCGTGGCTATCTGGCGTCCCGGTATTGCCGGTTCTTTCCAGCCTAAGGATGCCATTAACGTTGTGAAGGATAAAGCTATCGATTACATTACAGGATACAACAGCACGAAACCAATGTTCCTGTATGTTTCCTTTACAGCTCCCCATACTCCCATCGTTCCAAACGATGAATTCAGAGGCAAGTCAAAGTGTGGTATATACGGTGATTTTTGTGTTGAGCTTGACCATGCAGTAGGTCAGATCGTAGATGCAATAAAAGAAAAAGGGATGTTCGATAACTCGATAATCATTTACACTGCCGATAACGGAACCAGCGTGAAAGGGCTTCCGGTAAGTTACCAGAAAAAATATCATCACAGCCCGAGTTACATTTATAAAGGCTACAAAGGACGTCTTGATGAGGGCGGACACCGTGTTCCTTTCATCGTTACATGGCCGGAACACATAAAAGCAGGAACCGTTAATAAAAGTCTGATATGTACAAATGACTTTTTTGCAACATTTGCAGAACTGACCGGACAAAAATATTCTGACAATGCTGCCGAGGACAGCAACAGTTTCCTTGAAGCCCTTAACGGAAAACAGTTAGACAATAATAAAAGGTTAGTGGTTCACAGTGATTTTGCAGGTTTCTTCGGAATACGAAAAGGAGACTGGAAACTTACTTTCCCGCGCGACTCGAATAAAATGGCTCTGTACAATCTGGCTGAAGACCCGGGCGAAAAACATAACCTGATTAAAGAATACCCGGAGAAAGCAAAAGAACTTGAAAAACTTTTAACAAAGGTTGTGAAAGAAGGACGCTCAACCCACGGTGCTCCTCAAAAAAATGACGGACCCGAAACATGGGAACAGTTGTACTGGATGAAATAGAATATTATTTTCTTGCAGGGGCATCCTGCCTGCCCCGATCATTTCGGAGTCCGTACATCCCTACAAAAAATAAAAAATAATTGTTTAACATCATGAAAATACTCTTTACCGGAATAGCATTGCTGTTGATCTCGATTACAACCAGCCCCCAGGCAAAGGTTTTTTACAAAACCATCCCTGACGAATACAAAGAGTACATCTATGCCAAGCCGCAGGATGTAGAGTGGTTCAAAAATGCAAAGTTTGGAGTATTCGTTCATTGGGGCCCTTATGTTCTGGCTGAAGTGCCGGCAAGCTGGGGACGTTTCGGTCCGCGACCCGGGGCAGGAAAACAGGCAACAGCAGGAGTGCTTCAGGAAGAGTACGATAATCTGTACAAAAAGTTCAATCCCGTTGATTTCAATGCCGATGAGTGGATAAAGATGGTGAAAGATGCGGGAGCAAAATATTTTATTTTTACCACCAAGCATCACGATGGTTTCTGTATGTTCGATGCCCACAACACCGATTACAAGATCACAAATACCCCTTTCGGACGTGATGTTGCAAAAGAGATAGCCGACGCCTGTCATAAACACGGTATTAAACTTTTCTGGTACTACTCACAACCCGACTGGCATCATCCTGACTGCCTTACCGAGAACAATGAACGTTACAGAAAATACATGTACGAACACCTTCGCCAACTGCTTACCGAATACGGCAAAGTAGACGGACTTTTCTTTGACGGACTGGGAACAAAATATTATGACTGGGACACTCCGTGTATGCTGAAAATGATACGGACACTACAGCCGGGAATAATTATTAACCGCCGCTGGGGTGCAGGAATGCCCGGTATAAAATATAACGGTGATTACGATACACCTGAGCAGCAGATTGGCGTATTCCAGATCAACCGCCCTTGGGAAACCTGTGCCACAATTGCAGAAGCCTGGTCATGGACAGGTGCAAAGCATGTGAAAACATATCAAACCAATCAGCGGTTGCTGATCCAGTGTTCAATATCGGGCGGAAACCTTGCGCTTAACACAGGCCCTAAACCTGACGGAACAATTCATCAGCCCGAAAAAGATATCTATCTGAAGATAGGGAAATGGTTGGGAGAGAACGGCGAAAGTATCTATTCCACAACCGGCGGCCCGTACAAACCGGGGCCCTGGGGAGGTGCAACAAGAAAAGATAGCAGGATATACCTTCACATCCTAACTGAATTTGCCCCCGGTGCTCCGAAAGAAATTGTTCTGCCTGCACTTCCACAAAAGATAGTGAGATCATACTCTTTAACAGGAGCAAAGGCAAAAGTAGATCAAACTGACAATAACGTAATTGTTTCATTCGATGGCAGTGATATCAACACCCTTGATAATATTATAGTTCTGGAAACGGAAAAGAACACTTCGGATATTAATCCTATTGATACATATTCAAGAAAAGATATAGTTCCTGTTGTTGCCATAAATGCATCGTCGAACGCAAACAAAAAGAACAACACAGAAGCTTTGCTCAACAAGTCAAAAGCAAACTTTGTAGAAGGCAAACATTTTAAGGCATGGTGGTCGGCAAAGAAAGGCGATCCCGAACCCTGGCTGACTGTGGAGTTCGGCAAACCGGAAACGTTTAATTACATAGCACTTGCCGAGCAGATCCGGAATTGTGCAACACGGCAGTTTGTGCTGGAGTACGATGATGACGGAAAATGGAAACAACTTTACAACGGTGATCAGATAGGGATGGATTTCAGCGTAAAAGTACCTGAAACCACAACATCAAAAGTAAGGCTGAAAGTATTAAAAACAGAAAAAAATTACGCACCGGACATTTCAAAGTTCGATGTGATAAAGCTGTAAAAGTTACACCTCACCCCGACCCTCTCCTCACAGCCCGCCTGACCAGCGCAGTCGGGCAT
>JAOZOF010000461.1 GCA_029933425.1 Marinilabiliaceae bacterium | reverse complement strand
AAGACAACAAAGGTGAGCTGTGGTTGAAAACACCCCAACACATCTTTTATGCCACAAAAACATACAACCGCAAAAATGAATTTATCAGCAACGAAGGCGGATTGTTACGTTTAAGCGAAGTAAAAGCCGGGAAAAGCGGAAGAAGAAAGTTCTACCTTACCGACTGGGATAACGACGGCGACCTTGACCTGCTGGTTAACAGCAAGAATGCTGCATGGTGGGAGAATATCGGCACAAAAGACGGCATAGTAACCTTCGATTTCAAAGGCAATATGACCGACAAAAAACTGGCCGGCCACTCAACATGCCCTACAGTAGTTGATTTCGACAAGAACGGCATTCCTGACCTGCTGCTTGGCGCCGAAGACGGATGCTTTTACTATCTGAAGAACGAGCATAAGTAGAAGAAATACCGAGGGCGTCGCTTTGAGCGACACCCTCGGTATTTCATTTCGCATTCTCAATGGTTTCATGGAACGCCTTCACATGCGGGGCACCCTGTTCTGCAAAATGGGTAATCCCCTCACGCTCGACAATGGCATTGAAACGCTGATACGTTCCGTCGTATTTTGACTTTACCGGATCACGTTTACATTTCAGGTACATCAACGGCAGGCGGGCCATCTCAACTCTCTCTTTCATTACGTCCGATCCGGCAGCAACTTCTGCCTTGTCGAATATCGCATCAGCTTTTTCGATAAACTCATCGGTGAAGATCTTGTCATCGGGTTTTAGCCCGAGATGGATATGCGTATCAGGTTTTACCAGTCCCTGCAACAGGTCGAAATACTCCCTCACATACTGTCCTGCCCTGCCGTAGTATCCGTACATAAAATCATCGACCACCTCATCCACATCGCTGTTCACATTCCACAGAAGTTTGGCTATCAGATAAGCTCTCAGCTCCGCGAACTCTCCGCCCCTGCTCTGGTAGGCAGCCTGTTCCATCACCCCGATGGCATTGTTCTCGATGAACGTTCTGATGTTCGGCTGCAAAACGGCAAAGTTGGGATAAGGCATGATGTAGTGGCTGAAATTCACAACGTAATCCCAGATGTACATGTGCGGAGCTATTGACGACCACCCTTTAATGTCATCCATGAAAGCACGGTTCTCCGGCCCTGTTTCCAAAGGATGTGCAAAACAGCATTCGATACTGCAAAGACGTATCACAACATTCTCCTTCGGTTTGATCTCTTTCGGCGGTTTTCGGGTGTACTGGTATGCCAGGGTTCCCACATACTTATCGGGAAAATCCTTTTTGATCCTGTCGGCTACCTGATTGACAAACCAGACCATCACACCGGCTTCTCCTCCCTCCTGCTTCGCTATTGCCTGACACTTTTCGCACTGACACGGATTGCGCCAGTCGTTCTGCGATACGGAATAGATCAGATTGTGCGGATTTTCTATCATCTTCTCTTTCAATCGTTCTGTGATGATGTTCAGAACATCGGGACTGGTCAGGCAAAGCTGTGCATGGTCCCACACCCTTTTGCCGTCGATCAGACTGTAATACTCAGGATGTTTTTTGTAAAACTCTTTTGGCGGCATCAACTGGTAAAAAGTATGGACAGCCCAGTAACCCTCTACACCTCCGTGCTGCTTACGGTATCCCATAGCTCCGTTCATCTTGTTATGCGCAGCCCACTCAGGGTCAAATGCCTCATAGTAAAAATCATTTCTGACCCGAAGCGTCGGCTTTTCACTATGCCACAAATGTTCAAAACTGTACTCTGATCTTTCCGGCACAACAGGCACTTCGGGCGTGTACCACCTTACCCCGAACTCTTTTTCAAGAAAAGTAAAAACAGCATACATCGTTCCCCGCTGACTGCCTCCGGTAAAAACAATGTTTGACCCGATATTCCTGTAAACAAATGCCTCGTCAGTAGTATCAGGTTTCACAAAATTT
>JAOZOF010000174.1:4755-7567 GCA_029933425.1 Marinilabiliaceae bacterium | reverse complement strand
GTGGTGTGGGAGGTGCACCAGTGAGTGTTTATACTCACTGGCCATCTACCCGATTTATTGTCTTTTTGCTTATCTGATCCTGTCCATCGACCGTATAAGCGCTTCATCCTTGCCTATTGCTTTGATAGCCATTATCAGCAAAACCACTGAAACCAACGGGAAAACCACAGGGTAGTTGAATGAGTATAATGCATCTATATCTTTTCCGGCTGTTTTGGCAAAGAAATAGATCAGGGCAGTGAGTCCCAGCTGAAGACCAATATTAAGTGCCGCCACCCGTATCTGTATCAGGCGGCGCTTGTAAAGGAATATGGTAATTACACCAATGATCACACTGACGAACAGAAGTATTGTGAATGCCGTAACTTTCATCACCATATCGCCGCTGTCTTCTTCACCTGTGAAAATGCCGTTGTAGAACATGGTATAGATGTTTTCACTAGTTGAAAAAACAACTAGTCTGGTGTAAAAAAGTGCAGAGGTCAGTATCACTACAATTGCCAGGTACAGGGTCTGAATACGTTGTATCATGATCGTTTGTTTTGTTTGTTTGCGTGCGAATTTAAGATATTTTACCGAAGCAGTAAAGTAATTTTTACTGTTGCCGTGAAATTATTGTCAGACCTTCTTCGATCCTGAACTCGGCACTGTTGATTCCGGCAGTTTTCAGCGCATGAGCAAACCCTTCGTTCATCATCCTGCCTGCCTGAAGAGGGAATTCAAGCAATTTGGCATAGTGATCGTCTGGAACGGGATCTTCATAAAACAACCGGCACGATTCAACGCTCATGGACAGATATATACGACAGGCCATAGGGCGTGCCGGGTAAACAGAGCATACACCTTTGTCGTCAAGCAGCGGACATGCAGCTTTATGATTCAATAGATCGGTTTTACTCAATACTTTTCTCTCACGATCGATCTTCTCCGATTTTTTCAGGATCTTTCTTTGTTTCTCTTTCGAAAGATTCTTTTTGATGTGGTTATACAGATAATCAATCTCATGGGAAATAGCATACACAGGTTGATAACAGCAGTAACTGCATCCTTTTTTGCAATCAACAGGAATATTCTCACGTTTTGCATGTGAAAGGAGTGAATCAATGAGTCCGTCAATTGCTTCATACATTTTCCGGGCTACTTCGTAAATGGACTCTTTCGTGTTCCCTTTTTCCACTGCTGTTAATCCGAGGTTATATCCGTCGGTGAAAAATGTTCTGTCTGTTTCCGATAATTGCATAAAGTTCTATTGTTTATTGCAAAGTTAGAAAAATAGTTATGATCATTATAACACGCTTGTTTCTATTTAACAATAATTAAACCCGTTTCCTTATAATATTATCAAAAAACTTATCCATAGGGAAGGAAAGAGAAAAATCGGATAATAATGTTTAAATACAGAATTCAGAACCGGATTTTGTTAAATCACCTTTTTTGTAAAGTTTTAATGAAATCGTTGATGAAAATCTTAATGTAACCTGTTATCACACCTGCGAATACACATGTAACCACAAATTGCAAAATAATTACATATTTTCGAATAGCCATTCACAGCAGTTAACAAGAGAATGAGGATATATTCAACCATATAATTCACATGAGTAATCTATGAAATCGAAACTTGGCAGGTGAAAGAGAAATGAAAACTCAACTCATTTAACAACCTATAATATTCTGTTAACCAGCTATTAAAATAATATATATAAAGTGTAAGATCAATCATGGATGTACGATTGTGAATTATAGTCTGATTTCGTATCAGAATAACTTATTTAGTTTGCCTTTTCTTGTTGTATTTCAGTCATATATGCAATTCATATTATCTGTTTATTTAAGTCAAATTATAAGTGACTGATGTCCAGCAGTGTGAAAATAAGCTAATGCTGCGATTAATGACACCTTTGAATATGTATTAGAAGCCGTATAAGCAATAATTAATGGTCTGAATCAACTGCAAACAAAGGTTTTTGCCATATGACTTAAAAAATTATCCACATGCCGGATGTTACATAAAATCATTCAGGCAAAACCAGTTGATCTCGAAAGGATTTGTAGATTACATAAGGCAATTTAGGCTACAAGTGTAATATACTACTCTTGTTTGCATTTCTTTATTTTGTTGATTACATTTGTATCATAGCAAAAAAATAACATTTGTCTTATGTAAACATATCAAAAACATGAGCCCTGTAGCAGAAATAAAAGACCGAATAAAGCATCTGATCGCTTCAAAAACATTGACACCGGCAAAATTTGCCGATATAATAGGTGTTCAAAGATCAGGAATATCGCACATCCTTTCGGGCAGGAATAAACCGAGTCTGGATGTGTTGAATAAAATTCTTGTCAGTTTTCCCGATGTGTCAGGCGACTGGCTGATAACAGGCAATGGTGACATGCTGAAAACTAAGCGGGATGTCAGTGAAAAGGAGTTGTTTCCTCCCGTGAACAATGAGTCGGAACAAGTGGCTGAACCTGAAAACATGAACAGGGAAGAGGATTCGCCACCCTATGGAGCTGGGAATAATGGGCGTAACAAGGAGATAAAATCAGCTGCCACAACAAAACAGAGCTCTCTGGTCCCTTCAGGGGAGAAAGAAATTGAGAGGATTGTCGTTTTTTATTCCGATGGCACTTTCAAAGAGTATACGCCGGGATAATAGTTGTTAGTCAAGCCTACATGGCGACAGGCTCCGACGTTTAAGGATTCAACGATATAATAATTTCTAAGCTATCATTTATTCACGACCAGAATACGGCTAATTTCGTAAATATTATTCAGGTCAGAATAGTTGTACTGATAAAATCCATC
>JAOZOF010000174.1:0-4655 GCA_029933425.1 Marinilabiliaceae bacterium | reverse complement strand
GGCTAATTTCGTAAATATTATTCAGGTCAGAATAGTTGTACTGATAAAATCCATCATCACCTATCATAAACAGATGATCATCGAACGGAATCACATCATAGGCTTTAATACCCGGAAAGGATGCCAGTTTATGCTGATCGATCTCTGAGATATCGGATGCATCGTATACCTGCAGACCTTTAATACCGTCGCACACGAACAGTATCTCATCATCGATCCCGAGTCCGTACGGTTCGGTCATGTTGTATGAATACTGCGATGTTGCAGTTTCGTAGTTTTCGCTTAGTTCGTAAACATCAAGTCGATTTACAGTGTTACCGCATGCATTACCGCCCCTAAGGGTAACATAGGCAATGTGGTCCTGCACAACTACCGGATCGCAACTGTAAATATGCGAAAAAGAGGCCTTGTACTGCGGGTTTACCGGATCCGACAGGGAATATACCAACATACCCGAACGGGTGCCGATAAAGATGTTATTATCGTGAATAAAGACGGTCTCCGACTCATTGTTAATGAACGGTTCATTTACAAGAACAGGCATGGCTTCGTTTTCTGTATCGAAAATATGGAACTGATAATTGTCGATCGCATACAGGTAGTTCCCGTTCAGACCGAAACGGGCCATTGATCCTCCAATGCCGAACGACGATCCGTTCACTCCTGTTGTGTTAACTCCTGAAAGTGAAGCATAGTCGTAGTTTGCTCCGAACCACTCACCGCGGTAAACCGGAAAATATCGCTTTTCCACCCGTTTGTTCTCCAACTTTATCTCCCAGCCGGTTACCACACCTTTTTCTTTATCTATCTCGTCAATCGGCAGGTCCTCATTGGCAAGAGGAGGAAGAGTGTATGGAAAAACATCTTTCACACGCGACACCTCTTTAGGATTACTGAGGTCAGATATATCTATGGCAACCAGGTCGACATAGCTGTCGGCATACAGAATATCCCCCTTTACGGCAATATCCATATTCCCGGGAATAGCAATAAAGCCTGTATTGGAAGGATTTGTCGGGTCACGGTTATCGATGATGTGCACTCCTTTCATCTCTTCATTGATGAAAATATATCCGTCTTTGAAATATATCTTACCCGGATCTTTCAGTTCAGTCGGAGCCTCAGAGGTTACCGAACTCCTCATATCGTCATAGCTCATGTACACAGGTACATTGCGGTAGCTCTTCTCGTAAACAATATCTTTGCAGGAGTGAAGAGCAATGGCACTGATAAGTGCGAATGTAAGTAATCTGTATTTTGTTCTCATGACCTGTTTATTTAAATATTATACCAATATCAATCGAAAGGCGGTTATAATTGTATGTGAGAGAATAATCGTTGTCACCGTCAAATCCTATCCTGTGGTAACGGTATCCGAATCCTAGATAGAACCCGAAATTATTGCTCACCATAATGTTCATGCCGATACCCGGATTGATCATAAAACCTCCGTGAGGTTCAAGTTCCATAGGTTCGTTTCCGGGAGGAATAAAATTATAATAATCGGGCATAACAGGATAGTATCCGCCGGTCGTTACAGTTTCGGTCGCAGCAAACAGATAACCTGTTTTAAGAAATACCAGGGGTGAGAAACGGGTATTTCGAAAACGGTATTCTATATTGGCAAACAGCGGAATAAAAGTTGATTCATTATAAAACTCCATTCCCGATCCGATACCTGCCGATATGGTTTTATAAACCTGCCTGTTAAAAGATGCGCTGAAAAGTGCGGGGGCAACCTGTTCGTTGGATGAGTTGCCGGGAAGTATGCCCAATGCCGTGCGGAAAAAATACCGGAAATCAAGTGCCTGAGGTGCACCTTTCATTGGTCTTGCCGTTGTTATGGTATCTATCTCCGATCGTTTGAACATATAAATATTGCCTGACGATCTTATTCCTAAGGTTTGAGGATTGGATGAGAATATCAGTTTTCCTTTTATTACTGATCCGTCTTTCAGATATACATACTGTTTCTGTGCATTAGCTGTTAATGCCATACCCGTAAGCAATAGCAGCACATAGATGTTTTTTTTCATAGACTTGGTTTTTTCGTGGTTAGATCAAGGATATTTAATGATATGATGTGAAAAAATGGTCATGGTTGCGTATGACAATATTTTTTTCAAACAATAAAAAAGTGGTATCTTTGAACCATAACGCATTGTTACAGATGTAAACATTTCTATTTTTCCAGAGATTAATGAAAAAATACATTGACGATTTTACAGTAGTCGAAAACCGGCGACTCAATGATGAATATGTCATTCTAACTCTACAATTAGACCGTGAATTACCTGAGATATTACCCGGGCAGTTTGCTGAGGTCAGGGTTGATAATGCTCCGAATACTTTTCTCAGACGTCCCATATCTATTCATGATGTTAACTTGAAAAAGAGGCAGATAAAGCTTTTAGTGCAGGAGATAGGTGAGGGAACACGGACGATGGGAAGTTTGCAGAAAGGAGATAAACTTAATCTTGTTTATCCACTTGGTAACTCGTTTTCGGATCCGGATACCAAGGAGGTACTGCTTGTGGGAGGAGGTTGTGGTGTTGCCCCCCTGTTGTATCTGGGCAGAAAGCTGAAAGAGAATGGAATAACTCCGAAATTCTTACTGGGAGCAAGGGATAGGGACGGATTGATCTCCCTGGATGAATATGAAAAGGTGGGGGAGGTTAACGTTACCACAGAGGACGGATCATTGGGAACAAAGGGTTTTGTGATACATCACCCGCTGATGAGAACCGGGAATCCCGGATACGATCATATTTTCACATGCGGACCGGAGCCGATGATGAAGGTGGTGGCAAAATATGCGGAAAAACACGGCATCAAATGTGAGGTTTCGCTCGAAAACCGTATGGCATGCGGGATAGGAGCCTGCCTATGCTGTGTTACCGATACAAAAGACGGTCATGTTTGTACCTGTACCGATGGTCCTGTGTTTGATTCAACTTATTTGAAATGGTAGATTTAACAGTAGATTTAAAGAACGGATTGAAACTTAAGAATCCGGTAATGACAGCCTCCGGTACTTTCGGGTATGGAGAGGAGTATGAAGATTTTTTCGATATCTCCCGGCTCGGCGGTATCATAGTGAAAGGCACAACGGGCAGTCACCGCGAGGGAAATCCCTATCCGCGCATGGCTGAAACGCCTCACGGAATGCTCAATGCCGTGGGACTTCAAAACAAAGGAGTCGACTATTTTGCACGCGAGATCTATCCACGCATAAAGGATTATAACACCAATCTGCTTGTCAATGTTTCCGGGTCGACTGTTGAGGAGTATGAGGATGTGGCACGTAAGATAAATGAACTTGAAAATATCCCGGGAATAGAGCTTAACATCTCCTGTCCGAATGTAAAGGAGGGAGGAATGGCCTTCGGAACAAGCTGTCCTTCTGCGGTTTCAGTGATAAATGCGGTACGTAAGGTGTATGATAATCATATCATGGTGAAGCTTTCACCCAACGTGACCAATGTGGCCGAGATAGCATCAGCGGTGGAAGGAGAGGGAGCCGATTCGGTCTCCCTGATAAACACTCTGCTCGGCATGGCCATTGACGCCGAATCGCGCCGTCCGCTTCTGTCAACCATCACAGGTGGATTGTCGGGACCTGCCGTCAAACCCGTTGCACTGCGTATGGTGTGGCAGGTGTCACAGGCAGTTAAGATACCTGTTGTCGGACTTGGGGGAATAATGACAGCAACAGATGCCATAGAGTTCATGCTGGCCGGCGCTTCTGCTGTTCAGATAGGAACGGCCAACTTTATCGATCCGCTTGTTTCGGTGAAGGTGATCAAAGGTATTGAGGATTACTGTGAGAGACATAGCGTAAATTCAGTAACTGAACTTACAGGAGGAATGATCACGGATTGACGAAGAAGTTACATATGTAATTATCCGGCATTTGAATTTAGCAGATCATTGTTATTGGGAAGAATGTTGAGTACAGGACGGAAATGGCGACGGATATATTTCCACTTGTCGGGATACCTGTTCAGCAGTTTAACCACCCTGATACGGTTTTTCTTCAAAGCATCACGAATAGCGGGAGCTGTAATCGGCTCATCCATTGCTTTACCTACAAGTTCACTTGTGGGCTGAATTTCATCATCAAGTAGCTTCCTGGCTGCATTCTCAAGTCGTTCCAGGAACTGATATACTTTGTCCATCCTTTCGGGTAATACATCAAACGCTCTCTCTATTTCTGAACTCTCCTCGCAAGTTACATCTGTAAACTTAATAAAATACTTTTCAATAAAAACATCTTCACTGTCCTTTCCGGTAAACATAGAGGCAATTCTGACTGCATCCTCTACAGCCTGTTTTAATACCCGGTAAGGATGATCATTCTCTACTATCATTTTCAGGGCATCTTCGCGGTAAACATAATTAACGCCATCTCTTTGGCTTATTTCAATCAGGATTTCCCTGGCCCAGTCAGTTTTCCACTTTTCAAATTCATGATTTTTATCTGCATCATGATCTCCGGTATGGAACTTAAGCAAATCAATGAATTCATTCTTAAGGGATGAGAACTCATTACTGTTTCTTGCCGATACGGAATAGATTATATTTGCAAAATTGAAAGTAAGCATCCCAATAATACTCTTCTGGGAAGTATCAACGGGAGTGGGATCATGACTTAT
>JAOZOF010000173.1 GCA_029933425.1 Marinilabiliaceae bacterium | reverse complement strand
CTAAATTAACCCGCATGGCAAACAGTTCAAAGTCGTATGAGGACCTTAAAAGGCAAAATGAATTATTACAAAATGAGATACATCGCCTGAAAGACCAGATCAATGGAATTCATGCTCTTCAGAATGACATGAAAGACTGGTGTGAAGTTTTAAATCTTTATTCGAGGGAAGGAATATTCCTTATCGAAAAAGGCAAACTGATCATGTTTAATAAGATGGGTTGTGATATGTTCGGGTATGACTGTGATGAGGCGTATGGAATGGATTCACTTTCTGTGTTTGACGATGAAAGCAAAAAACTGATACAAAGTAAGGTTGATCAGAAATTCACAGGTTTTTACGAAGTAACAGCCATAAAAAAGGATGGTACAAAGTTCCCTGCTGAGATCTTCGGGCAAAATATACTATATGAGGGCAGGGAGGTCAGACTGGCAATTATTCGGAATATCAGCGAAAAGATCGAGAACCGTAAGAAGCTTGAACAACACGAAATAAAATTCAAGACACTTTTCGAATATGCAGGCGACGGCATACTACTGGGAAATGATAAAGGTTTTATTGTCGATATGAACAGTAGGTTCTGTAAACTAACAGGATACAAAAGGGAAGAGCTGCTGAATGTCTTTGTAGGAGAATTATTCTCAAAAGAATCATTGGAAAAGAACCCTCTGAAGTTTGACTTGCTGAAAAAGGTGCCGTTGATAATCTCTGAAAGAGAAATCGTATGTAAAGACGGAAAACTCATCCCGATAGAGATGAATACCACATTAATGGAGAACAATTACCACCTGGCCATATTCCGGGATCTTACCGAAAGAAAAAAAACAGAAAAGGACCTTATCGCAAAAAACAAGGAATTGATGCTGGCAAAAGAGAAAGCTGAGGAGAGCGACAGGCTTAAATCGGTGTTTCTTGCCAACATGAGCCATGAGATCAGAACACCAATGAACGGCATAATGGGATTTGCACGGATGCTGGGGGAGGAGGATATCGACAGAGAGCAGCAAAAACTGTATATCGAGATCATTGAGAACAGCAGTAATCAACTGATGCGTATTATTGACGATATTCTTGAGATCTCGATACTTGAAACAAGACAGGTGAAAGTTGTGGAGCATCAGGTGAATATTAATAAGTTGTTTCTGGAACTTTTCACATTATACGATCATCAGGCAAAGAGCAATAAGACACCTTTATATATGAAAACCGGGTTGCCAGACGATAAAGCTTTGGTGTATCTGGATGATGTGAAGCTGAGAAAAGTGCTGTGTAATCTTATCGATAATGCTTTACGTTACACAAATGAAGGTTATATAGAATTCGGTTACAGTCTGAAGGGGAATATTCTTGTATTTAATGTAGAGGATACGGGGATAGGTATTGCGAAAGAAAAACAGAAGATAATATTTGAACGGTTCTCACAGGCTGAAAAAAGACTTTCGAGAGAGTACGGAGGATTAGGGCTCGGCCTCTCGATAGCAAAAGAGAATACAGAGTTGATGGGAGGGAAGATATATGTTGAGTCAGAACCGGATAAAGGGTCTGTTTTCACGTTCACTGTTCCCTACAAACCGGTAAATAAAGATGTTGAGATAAGAAAAAACAAGGCTGAGACAGGGGAACCGGAAAAACATCTTGGAAATATCAATGTTTTGATAGCAGAAGATGAGGAGGTTAACTTCTTTTATCTTAATACAATTATCAGGAAGATAAATGAGAACATAAATGTAATCCATGCAAGAGACGGTTCCGAGACCGTTGAGATATGCAGGAATAACAACAATCTCGATCTTGTTTTAATGGATATTAAAATGCCGAAACTTAACGGTTTTGATGCAACCCGAAAGATCAAAGAGTTTGCTCCGGATCTTAAGATCATTGTTCAATCTGCTTACTCCACATTTGAAGACAGGCATAATGCGTTGATGGCCGGTTGTGACGACTACCTTGAAAAGCCTATAAATGTTGATCTTTTAAAAGATATACTGAATAAAGCGATCTCGGAAAAAACAGAAAATAAAGGCTGATCTACCGGTCTTCAAAACCTGACGGCATTGTTACTTTTCCGATATTGGTAATGTTATATTTTGACATGTCGAAAGTTATAGAAATATCCTTGTTTATTTCCGTGACACGAAATATCATCTTCTCACCGGTACTTTTATCTTTGGTCTCACTTTCCATTAAAAAACCGTTAGGCACAGCATTGGAATACATTGATCCTGAAAAAGCTTTCTGCATAAGGTCATGATTGTTCCAATGTATATCATTGGTTATCCACATCTTCGATGAAATATTATTATCGTCATATTTGTACTCTTCACATTTGTAACCTGCTATGGTCTTTGTTCTGCCGGTTTTCTTCAATAACGGATTCTCTTCCTGGGCGGCCTTAAGCGAAGAATTCTCCTCTATTGCATTGTTGAGATCTTTCTCACTCATATTGTCGTCCATGCCGTAAACAATTCCTGAGTTACTGTCATCTTCAACCGAAAGTACCACAGTTGCCTTATTATCAAAGTCGAGAATGAATATTCCTGCTTCACCGCTTTTTGAGCTTTGATCATCTGCATTCATGAACTCATATGCAGTGTATTTTTCATCGGGATTATAAAAGGACACCATGTATCCTTTGTTTTCCTCTTTACCATCTTTCGAAAGTGTGCTGAATTCCATTGATACCGACGAGGTGAAAATATATTTATCCTCATATTTCACAGGCTCTGATGATGCCCCGCTGTTATTTATGAAATCATTGAGTATCTTGTTGTAATTCTGTGCTTCACTGTCAGAATCGTTATTTTGTGAGTTCTTATTCTTTCTATCCTCTTTGGAGTATTTTTTTTCAATATGATTAAATGCTTTATCCAATTCCTTATTTATCTCTTTTTCCGTTGCTTTAGTGTTTATCTCTTCACCTACCTCTTTTGATTTTTTGATCAGTTTATCAGGAATAACAATTTGACCTGATACGGAAAAGGCGATAAATGTGAATAACGTCAGTGCAGTTGTTAAGTATTTCATTTTCATTTTTTTGATCATTTTCGGGTTAAAAACAGAGCTAAAATAGTAAAATTTATTAATTATTCACATAACTGTTTTGCATAGACTTTTTCACCGTATTTTATCTCTGTTATCTCGCCCCAATCCTGTTGAACATAGACCTGAAGAGTATATTTTGAACCATCGGTGAATGTGATGTAAATGTTATTTCCTTCAACCGAATAAGTTCCTCGTTGCGAATTATTGTCATCGTTGGAATAAAGTCCTGCATCACTGCTGAATGATGTCTCTGTTCCGTAAATAAAGTTGCCTTTGCCGTCGAAAGATATCCTGTCTGTTGAAGAGTAACTGCTTGAGGAGTATACACCGGACGAGCCCGACCAATGACAAAATGAACCGTACAGATTACCATTAATCGCTTTGGAAACATTCTGAGCTGTTTGAGGAGTGTCTTTTACTTTTACAAAAACATAAATGTTCCCGTCGGGGAATGTGACAGTAAGTTTGTTACCCCTTAAAGTGTACAGGTAATCGTAATATGCGTAATCATCGTAAACACGTATTGCGGCAGGAGAAGCTGTCAGGGAAAAGACAGACTGCTTGCCGTCGTATATCAGCTTTGTGTCGTCGATGAATTTCAATACCGATCTGTTATAACCGTCATTATACTCCCATGTTCCTTTCAAGGAAGATAAGTCTGATTTGGTTTGTCCTGTGGTACTATGAATCATGCTGAATAACATAATTAATAATGTAATGTGCTTTTTCATATTCGTATAAAATTTTTCACATGTAAGTTAAGACAAAACAAGAAGATAGTCAAAGCGTTATTGATAATATGAGTGTAAAAGAACATGAATGTTGATTTATGATTGAGAAAAAAAATTGCATTAAATATCAACATAAAAGATAAATGTTTTTTAAGTATAAAGATTTCTGCTATTTTTGGTTTTCCAAAATATGTAGATAATTAAATATAAAGTTTTATGAGTGTTTTAGTTAATAAAGATTCCAGAATAATAGTTCAGGGATTCACAGGCAGTGAAGGTACATTTCACGCCAGTCAGATGATAGAATATGGAAGTAATGTCGTGGGTGGTGTTACACCGGGAAAAGGCGGTACAACACATCTAGGTCTGCCTGTTTTCAATACTGTCAAGGATGCAGTGGAAGAGGTTAAAGCAGACGTATCTGTTATTTTTGTTCCGCCTCCATTTGCAGCTGATGCCATAATGGAAGCAGCAGATGCCGGTATCAAGACCATAATCTGCATTACCGAAGGTATCCCGACCAAAGACATGGTTACTGTTAAGGAGTATCTTTCTGACAAGGAAGCAAGACTGGTCGGTCCTAACTGTCCGGGAGTGATAACTCCGGGTGAGGCTAAAGTAGGTATCATGCCGGGCTTCATACACATGCAAGGCGGCATAGGAGTTGTGAGCCGTTCAGGGACACTGACCTACGAGGCAGTTGACCAGTTGACGAAATTAGGTTTGGGACAAAGCACATGTATAGGTATCGGCGGAGACCCGATAATAGGTACTACAACCAAAGAAGCTGTTGAGATGCTGATGAATGATCCCGGAACCGAGGGAATAATAATGATAGGTGAAATAGGCGGAAGCATGGAGGCTGAAGCAGCTTACTACATTAAAGAATATGGTACTAAGCCTGTGGTAGGATTTATAGCAGGTCAGACAGCACCGAAAGGACGTCGTATGGGACATGCAGGAGCCATCGTAGGAGGTAAGGCCGACACCGCAGCTGCAAAAATGCAGATCATGCGTGAGTGCGGTATTCATGTTGTGGATTCACCTGCCGATATAGGTTCAACCATGAAAAAAGCCCTGGGAAAATAATTCTCTGAAAAATAATATCTAAAAGGGAATGACATAGTGTTGTTCCCTTTTTTGTTGTGATAACTACGACTAGGAACCCGTCTAAAGCCGGACAAGCTTACTTTATTAGTCGGAGTCGCGCCCCGACTATTCAGCTTAATCCGGAAAGCTATCAGGGTCAATCCGCTTGGCTAGTCAGATCTACCTGGCAGTTAGACAGGCAGGAACGTGACATTCGTGGTAGTATTCGTTTCTTTACCCCCTGTAACCCCCTGATAAGGGTGAACTTAATAGAGCTTCCCCTTTAAGGGATTGAGGGGTAAGCCGTGCCTGACACACCCCCGATACGCGGCTCTTGTTTTTCGTTCTCTGACGATTACCTGTCTCAACTGCCGTTTCGACAGGCAATGTCTTAATGAATTTCTTTCCAACCAGCAACCTACAATAAACAAACAAACAAAGAACCTACAAACCAAGCAACCCTTTAGCCATTTAACCATAGAACACTAAAACCATTTAACTAATTTCTTATCTTTGCGCAAATTCTGATTGTTCATGGTTTCTGTAAATAGACTGACCGTTGATTTCGGCGGGTTTTTATTGTTCAACGACATCTCTTTCCTGATAAACACAAAGGACAGGATAGGTCTGGTAGGTAAGAACGGGGCTGGAAAATCCACCCTTCTGAAAATAATTGCCGGACTGATGCCTCCCACATCCGGAAATATTGCTCTGCCAAAGGATTTTACTATTGGTTACCTTCCGCAACATATGAAGCATACAAATACAAGAACTGTAACCGAAGAGGTAGAACTGGCATTCGAAGAACTGAAGAGTATTGAAAAGGAGATCGATAAACTTAACAGTGAGATAGCAGACCGTGAGGATTATGAATCTACAGGTTATCTTGATCTTCTGGATAAACTTCATGAAAAGACGGACAGGTTCAATTTGCTTGGCGGGACTAATTACACAGCACTTATTGAAACAACCCTGAAGGGCTTGGGATTCAGGCAAAGTGATTTTCAGCGAAATACGGGAGAGTTCAGCGGTGGATGGCGCATGAGGATAGAGCTTGCTAAGATTTTGCTGAAGAAACCTGACCTTTTTTTGCTCGATGAGCCTACAAATCATCTCGACATAGATTCTATCCAATGGCTTGAGGATTTTCTGAAAGATTACAACGGTGCTGTTGTGATAATTTCTCACGACAGGGCTTTTCTGAACAATCTTACAACCCGCACAATAGAAATATCTCTTGGTAAGATCTACGATTATAAAGTTGCTTACGATAAGTTCGTGGAACTAAGAAAAGAACGACATGAGCAACAGATGGCTGCTTACCGTAATCAGCAGAAGATGATAGATGACACCGAAAAGTTCATTGAGCGCTTTCGTTACAAAGCAACCAAGGCAGTCCAGGTACAGTCAAGAATTAAACAGCTGGAAAAGATAGAGAGGATAGAGGTTGATGAGTTCGATAATGCAAAACTTAACATAAAATTCCCTCCTGCTCCAAGGTCAGGTAAAGTTGTGGTAGAGGGAAAAGGCGTGTCGAAAAGCTATGGCGACCTGAATGTGCTGAACGATATTGGCATTACTCTTGAAAGAGGTGAGAAAGTTGCCTTTGTGGGACGTAACGGTGAGGGAAAGACAACCCTTGCAAGGGTAATAATCGGTGAGCTTGATCATACGGGTCACTTGAAAATCGGACATAACGTTAAGATCGGTTACTTTGCCCAGAATCAGGCTGAACTTCTTGACGACAACCTGACCGTGCTTGAAACTATCGATAATGTGGCAGTAGGGGAGGTCCGTACTAAGATACGTGACTTGCTCGGAGCTTTTATGTTCAGCGGCGAGGATGTGAACAAGAAGGTATCGGTGTTGTCAGGAGGTGAAAGGACACGTCTGGCAATGGTTAAACTGTTGCTTGAACCGGTGAACTTCCTGGTGCTCGATGAGCCTACTAATCATCTCGACATGCGCTCAAAAGAGATACTGAAGCAGGCGATAATCGATTTTGAAGGTACAGTTCTTGTTGTTTCACACGACAGGGAGTTTCTCGACGGACTTGTGAACAAGTTGTTTGAGTTCAGGGACAGGAAGATAAAAGAGCACCTGACGGGAGTATATGAGTTCCTTAAGAAGAAAAAGATGGAATCGCTGCAGGAACTGACTGTTGTTTCCGGGAAAAAAGAGAAGAAAGAGAACAATAAAGGGAAAAAGAAAGGCACTGTCTCGTTCGAGGAGCGAAAGGCTATTAACCGGAATTATAAAAAGATACAGCAGGAGCTTGAAGCAAACGAAAATGCAATTGCAGAGATCGAGGAAAAACTGGAATCGATGAAATCGGCCATGAATTCACCGGGAGCAACATCTGACCCTGATGTATTCAATAATTATGCAAAAGCCGAAAAACGCCTTGAAGAGCTGATGTACGAGTGGGAAATAATAAATGGAAAATTAGAAGAAGCGGAAAGACAGAAAAAAGAACTTGACCGGTAGACTGATTGTTTTTTTAATCAAAGCCGGAAGCGGGAAGGGAAAGTTGACAGCCGGCAGAAAACAGTAAACATAATGGTCAGTCATCGAATGCCGAACATCGGATACCGAGTACTTCCTGAGCAGTTTGAAATCATCAGTAAGTTACTGCTGACTGCAGAACGGCAGATTGTAAACTGAATTAGTCTTTATTGATCGACAATCGTGGAAGAGATATGTTAAACCTGAC
>JAOZOF010000460.1 GCA_029933425.1 Marinilabiliaceae bacterium | reverse complement strand
GCAGCCACACTGGAATCAACTCCACCCGACAGTCCTACAACAACCCGTTTCTTTTGCATTAATTCTTTGTTTTTTGAGAATGCAAAAATACAGTTTTTTACAATGTGACAGACAATTAGTACAGATGATTTTTTTTTTACATATTTGTATCAACCATATAAATAAAAACAAGATCATGAAAAAGATGCTTTATTCCATTGTTGCTTTTGCAACGTTGTTCGGCTGTAAGAACTATAATCCTGAGATCACTCAGCAAGAGATAAAAGAATACATTGGTTACCTTGCTTCTGATGATTTAAAAGGCAGGAAACCCGGTACAGAAGGAGATTCCCTGTCTGCTTCATACATCAGGCAAAAATTTGAAGATGCCGGTTTGAAGTTACTTGCCGATAACGGATATCAATACTTTGATGTAATTACTAAAGTTGAGGCAGGTGACAAGAACAGTTTTGAGATAAATGGTGAAAAAGCGGAAATGAACAAAGATTTTGTTCCTCTTGGTTTTTCCGGTAACAAGGGCCTGGATGCTGAAGTGGTTTTTGCCGGTTTTGGGTTTGACATCAATGATGATTCATTGAAATGGAACGATTATAAGGATCTTGATGTTAAAGGTAAGTGGGTAATGGTTTTTCGTGCTGATCCTGACCTTGACAATCCTATGAGCCCGTATGCTACATACAGTAACGATCGTTACAAAGCAATGACTGCTGTTGACCATGGTGCAGCAGGACTTATTCTGGTTAACACTGTTGATTTCGATAAAAGTGATAAGCTGGATAAGATCAAATTCGATCAGAGTATTTCATCTGTACAGATACCGGTAATTCAGATCACAAGAAAACTTGCTGATAAGATACTTGCATCTTCAGGAAAGACTGTTGAATCATTGGAGAAAACATTGGTGAAGACAGGTAAAAGTGATTCGTTTGCCACAGGACAAAAAGTAAATGCTGCATCTGATATAAGTTTTAAAAAGGTTAAGACCCATAACGTGGTTGGTATGGTCAGGGGAACAAAGGAGCCTGACGAATACATTGTTATTGGCGGACATTATGATCATCTTGGAATGGGCGGTCCGGGTTCAGGATCAAGAAAACCCGATACTGTTGCAGTTCATAACGGAGCCGACGATAATGCCTCAGGTACAGCAGGGGTGATCGAACTGGCGCAGAAGATCGCCGAAAATCCGTTGGAGACAAGTGTTATTTTTATTGCATTCAGCTCCGAAGAGCTGGGACTTATAGGATCGAAGTATTTCGTGAACAATCCTTTAGTCGATCTGAAAAAAGTGAAGGCAATGATCAATATGGATATGATAGGCAGGCTTGATTCATTGAAAAGGTTATCAATAGGAGGGACGGGGACGGCTGCAGAGGCTGATTCCATACTTGATATTACACTTAAGAATTACGATTTTGAAGTGGCCAGGAATCCGCAGGGTAGCGGGCCGTCGGACCACTCTTCATTTTACTTCGAGAATATTCCTGTTCTGTTCATTACTACGGGAGTACACGATCAGTACCATACTCCCGAGGATGATGCTGACAGGATCAACTATCCGGGAGAAGAGGAAGTGGTAAAAATGGTTTATGACATTGCAAAGATCTATGCAAAAGCTGATCAGTCGATAACATTGAAAAAGATAAAATCGAAACAACCGAATATGTCAAGGCGAAGGATGAAGGTAACACTTGGGATCATTCCGGGTTTTACTTCCAATGTGAAAGGGCTGGCAGTTGACGGTGTTCGTCCCGGCGGGCCTGCCGATAGCGGAGGAATGAAAAAGGGTGATGTGATAGTTGCCATCGAGGACCAGCCTGTTACAAGTATTTACGATTACATGTATCGTCTTGCGAAGTTTGAGAAGGGAGACCGAATAGTTGTTGAGGTAAAACGAAACGGTAAGATAGAGAAGCTTTTGATCGAACTCTAGTTGATTATTAG
>JAOZOF010000172.1 GCA_029933425.1 Marinilabiliaceae bacterium | reverse complement strand
ACCCAGCCTTACCTGAACGGGGATATCAATTCCGGTTTTATGGGTAAGGTGGGGTATGTTTTCTGAAAAAACGCTAAGTATGTCACTGTCTGCGTGACTGGTATTCGCACCGACAGTACCCCCGGGGAAAATATTATTAATATAGTTTTGTTTAACCCTTAACCCTTACACTATGAAAAAATCGATTCTTTTAACCGGTATTTCTTTTATCGTTTTGTTTAATGTCAATTGCCAAAACAGATGGAGTTTAAGAGCTAATGGCGGAATAGCCAGCGGCGTAAAATTTGTTGACGGATATTACTTCTCTTTTGATATAGGTATCCCTATTGCCAGGTCTCTCGAAATCAGTCCTGCTTTTACTTATGCTTCTATGGTTTCTTTAAATTATATGAGTGCATCGTGGACAGAAGATTTTAATCAGCCTGATTATGGAGTCCCTGACAACGGTCCGAAAAGAGAAAAAGAATATAGTGACAACTTAAGTTCAATAAGTATACTTGTTATTTTCAAACCGTTTGAATTGTTCAATAACCCGAAATTGGAAAAGCATGAGGTTTTTTTAGGTACAGGGGTTTCCTACAACAGTTACACAGAGGTCTGGGCCAGATATAGGATAGAAGGAAGCGGTTATGACCTTACCGGCTTTGGTATGATGTCAAATAGTACTATTGAACCATACTATTGCAAGATCGGGTATAATTATTTATTCAAAAAGAACCTGCTCCTGGGGTTTGTTGCCGCACTAAATGGTTACGACGGAGAAGCTGAAGCATTGTTAGGTATCCAGTTTGGGGTAAAGTTCTAATTATTCATACATTTCCCGTAGTAATCGTATAAGTTGCTGAAACCCGGGATAACGAAACACAAAATACCAAACTCTATTATTAACCTTATAAAAACATTAGTGATCATTCGTGTAATTCGCGGATATTTTCCTTCCTATTTATCGGCAAAGCCTGCGCTCAACAGTGTACGATTAAACCACGAATTTCACGAATTGAACTAATGATGTGCCTATGTGAAACCTAATTTGCCTGCCTCAATCCCTCTGCTTCTTTCAAAAAACACCTGTGTCAGTCTGCTTCATCCGCATAATCCGTGGTTTCTTCATTTGCGGATTTACGCCTCTTACTGTCGGCGTGACCGGCAGTCACACCGACAGTTCACGATCACGATAGGTTCCGGGCCGCCCGGTCAATATCACCTCCTGAAATCTTAAAAATCTGTAACTGAATAAAAAAATAAAAGAGGTATTGTGTTTTTTAATTGAAAATTAGTACTTTTGCGGCTCGTTTTTGTGCGAAGTGTACGAAAATGATTGATAATCATACGGTTTTTAAAAGGAAATTACTACCTTTGCAGGCCGTTTGATAAAAACGCAGAAAGTTCAATTAAAACAGAATAGTTAAAGTTAATTATGCCAACAATTCAACAGTTAGTTCGCAAAGGACGCAAGAAGCTGGTAGATAAGAGTAAATCTCCTGCTTTGGATTCATGCCCTCAAAGGAGGGGTGTTTGCGTAAGGGTGTACACAACTACACCTAAGAAGCCGAATTCAGCAATGCGTAAAGTTGCAAGGGTTCGCTTAACAAATGGAAAAGAGGTGAATGCCTACATTCCGGGAGAAGGACACAACCTGCAGGAGCACTCTATTGTTCTTGTTCGTGGTGGCAGGGTTAAAGACCTTCCGGGAGTAAGATATCACCTGGTTCGTGGTGCTTTGGATGCATCAGGTGTTGAAGGACGTACACAGCGTCGTTCCAAGTACGGAACTAAACGTCCTAAGAAAAAATAATTATTAATGTGTAGTTATGTTTGTCTAGGATGTTAATTGGTTGAGTAAATGGCATTCTGCCGTTGAAGACCCAAGAGACAGTCAAGAAGCAGAACTGATAAACAAAAAGAACAGATGAGAAAGAGTAAACCAAAGAAGAGGATCTTACTACCGGATCCAAAGTTCAATGACACACTGGTAACACAGTTTGTTAACAACCTTATGCTTGACGGAAAGAAGTCTGTTGCATACGGTATTTTTTATGACGCCATGGAGCGTATGGCCGACAAGGCTGAAAAAGAGGGAAAGAGTCCTTTGGAGATGTTTAAAAAAGCCCTTGAAAACATTACCCCTTCGGTTGAGGTTAAAAGCCGTCGTGTAGGTGGTGCCACATTTCAGGTTCCTACTGAAATTCGCCCCGACAGAAAAGTTTCTATCAGTATGAAGAACCTTATTTTGTTTGCACGCAAAAGAAGTGGTAGATCAATGGCAGAAAAATTATCTGCTGAAATTGTTGCTGCATATAATATGGAAGGCGGAGCCTTTAAGAAAAAAGAAGACATGCATAAGATGGCGGAGGCTAACCGTGCTTTTGCTCACTTCAGATTTTAATTAATATAAATTTAGAAGAATTAGGTTTTAAATCATGGCAAAATACGATTTGAAATATACCAGGAACATTGGTATCATGGCACACATCGATGCCGGTAAAACAACGACTACCGAGCGTATCTTGTTTTATACCGGTATTACTCACAAGATTGGTGAGGTGCATGATGGTGCAGCTACCATGGACTGGATGGAGCAGGAGCAGGAGAGAGGTATAACAATTACCTCGGCCGCTGTAACTACAAACTGGAACTACAATAACGAAAGTTATAAAGTAAATATTATAGACACCCCGGGACACGTTGACTTTACTGTTGAGGTAGAGCGTTCACTGCGTATCCTTGACGGTGCCGTTGCACTTTTCTGTGCTGTGGGCGGAGTTGAGCCTCAGTCGGAAACTGTTTGGCGTCAGGCCAACAAATATAATGTACCACGTATCGGTTTCGTTAACAAGATGGACCGTTCGGGTGCAAACTTTTTCGAGGTTGTTACTCAGGTAAGGGAAGTTCTTGGTGCAAACCCTGTACCTCTTCAGATACCTATTGGTGCTGAAGAGACTTTCCGCGGTGTTATTGACCTTATCGAAAACAAAGCTGTTGTATGGTTTGACGATGAGCAGCTTGGTGCACGTTACGAACTTCAGGAAATTCCTGAGGATTTGAAAGGCGAGGCTGAAGAGTGGAGAGGAAAACTTATTGAAGCTGTAGCAGAGCACGATGACGAGTTACTGGAGCGTTATTTCGAGGATCCTGAAAGTATCACAAAAGAGGAGATGCTTGCGGTTATCCGTAAAGCTACAATAGCTCAGACAATCACACCAATGCTTTGCGGATCGGCATTTAAGAACAAAGGAGTTCAGCGTCTTCTTGATGCTGTTGTTCAGTTCCTGCCAAGCCCGCTTGATGTGCCCGATATTGAAGGAATCAATCCTAATACCGGTGATGTTGTTAAACGTCGTCCTACCGAGGATGATCCGATGGCAGCATTGGCATTTAAGATCGCTACCGACCCATTTGTTGGTCGATTGGCTTTCATACGTGTTTACTCAGGTAAGATCGATTCAGGTTCTTACGTTCTTAACACCCGTAGTGGTAAGAAAGAGCGTATTGCCCGTATCTATCAGATGAAATCAAACAAGCAGCTGCCTATCGATGAGCTTGCAGCCGGAGATATTGGTGCAGCAGTTGGGTTTAAAGATATTCGTACAGGAGATACTCTTTGTCACGAGAAACATCCTATCGCTCTTGAATCAATGGACTTCCCCGATCCTGTGATCGGTGTGGCTGTTGAGCCTAAGAGCCAGAAGGATATGGATAAACTTGGCACAGCACTTGCCAAACTTGCCGAAGAGGATCCGACATTCCAGGTTCGTACTGATGAAGAATCAGGACAGACAGTTATCTCAGGTATGGGTGAGCTTCACCTTGAGATCATCATCGACCGTCTGAAGCGTGAATTCAAGGTTGACTGTAACCAGGGACGTCCTCAAGTTAACTACAAAGAGGCTATCACTGCTAATGTTGAGCATCGTGAGGTATTCAAGAAGCAGACCGGTGGTCGTGGTAAGTTCGCCGATATTCAGTTCCGCATGGGACCGATTGATGATGGTAAGGAAGGATTACAATTTATCGACCATGTAAAAGGAGGTAACATTCCTAAGGAATTCATTCCTTCGGTAGAGAAAGGTTTCCTGACGGCTATGGATAATGGTGTTATTGCAGGATATGCTGTTGAAAACCTGAAAGTAGAATTGTTCGACGGTTCTTTCCACCCTGTTGACTCTGACCAGTTATCGTTTGAGATCGCTGCACGTCAGGGATTCAAAGAAGCTGCAAGGAAAGCTTCTCCGGTATTGCTTGAACCTATCATGCGCGTAGAGGTTGTTACTCCCGAGGAGTACATGGGAGATATCATCTCCGACTTCAACAAGCGTCGCGGACAGGTTGAAGGTATGGAAAGTAAAGCCGGAGCGCGTGTCGTTAAGGCTAAGGTACCATTGGCAGAGATGTTCGGTTATGTAACCGCTCTGCGTACCATTTCATCAGGTCGTGCAACTTCATCAATGGAGTTCCTTAAATATGCAGAAGTGCCGCGTCAGTTGGCTATCGAAGTAGTTAAAGAAGCAAAAGGTAATGTAGATTTGTTATAATAAATATTATGGCTCAAAAAATTAGAATAAAATTAAAATCATACGATCACAACTTGGTTGACAAGTCGGCTGAGAAGATCGTGAAAACAGTAAAAAGCACGGGTGCTGTGGTTAGCGGTCCTATTCCACTGCCTACACACAAGCGTATTTTCACTGTGTTACGTTCCACTTTCGTGAACAAGAAATCACGTGAGCAGTTCCAGTTATCATCTTACAAGCGTCTGATCGACATTTACAGTTCAACTGCAAAGACCATCGATGCTCTGATGAAATTAGAATTGCCCAGTGGAGTAGAAGTAGAAATTAAAGTTTGATAAACCAGTAAAAGCAAAAAGCAATGCCAGGATTAATTGGAAAAAAAATCGGAATGACTTCCGTTTTCAGTGCCGATGGAAAAAATGTTCCATGCACTGTTATCGAAGCTGGCCCTTGCGTCGTCACACAGATCAAAACTGTGGATAAAGACGGCTATGAAGCTGTACAGCTGGCGTTCGATGAGAAAAAGGAGAAAAGTACCACTAAACCAATGCAAGGTCATTTTAAAAAGGTCGGTACTACACCTAAGAGAAAACTTGTGGAATTCAAGAATTTCGAGAACGAACTTAAGGAGGGCGATACCGTTACTGTTGCCGACCTGTTCGAGGAAGATATTTTTGTTGACGTATCAGGTGTCTCAAAAGGAAAAGGTTTCCAGGGTGTGGTAAAACGTCATGGGTTTAGAGGTGTTAATGATGCCACTCACGGCCAGCATAACAGATTAAGGGCTCCTGGATCCATTGGTGCTTCTTCATATCCTTCAAGGGTATTTAAAGGAATGCGCATGGCCGGACAAACCGGCAACGAAAGGGTCAAGGTACAAAATTTGAGAGTGTTAAAGGTAATTCCCGAAAACAACCTTCTTCTTGTGAAAGGGTCTGTGCCGGGAGCCAGGAATTCATACTTAATTATTGAAAAGTAATGGAACTGAATGTTGTAAATATAGAAGGAAAAGAGACCAACAGAAAAGTTGAATTACCTGATTCAATTTTTGGTATTGAACCTAACGATCATGCCATTTACCTCGATGTTAAGCAGTATCTCGCAAATCAGCGTCAGGGAACGCACAAATCGAAAGAGAGAGGCGAAATAACAGGAAGTACCAGGAAGATCAAGAAGCAGAAAGGTACGGGAACAGCCCGTGCAGGAAGCATCAAATCGCCTGTATTCAGAGGTGGTGGTCGTGTTTTCGGTCCCCGTCCACGTAACTATGGTTTCAAGCTGAACAAGAAAGTTAAGCGTCTGGCTCGTTTGTCGGCACTTGCTTACAAAGCTAAAGATCAGGCCATCGTGGTAGTAGAAGATTTTAATTTCGATGCACCAAAAACAAAGGAGCTTGCAACTATCCGTAAGAACCTTAACGTAGCCGATAAGCGCTCACTTTTGGTTGTACCCGAATTAAATAAGAATGTATATCTGTCATCGCGTAATATACCTAAATCGGAGGTTATTACTCTCGCTGAGCTGAATACTTATGAAATACTTAAAGCTAAGTCATTGGTATTGTTCGAAAGCTCGGTTGAAAAATTAGGTGAATTATTTAATGCATAAGGAGGTATAGAGATGAAAATAATAATTAAGCCTATAGTAACTGAGAAAATGACTGAGTTAGGCGAGAAGCTTAACCGTTACGGATTTGTTGTTGATAAAAGAGCCAACAAGCTTCAGATAAAAGATGCTGTTGAGGACCTTTACAACGTGACCGTAACCGAAGTCAATACCATGGTTTACGGAGGTAAGACCAAATCGAGGTTTACCAAAAGCGGTGTTATAACAGGAAGAACCAACTCCTATAAGAAAGCTATTGTTACATTAGCTGATGGAGAGAATATTGATTTTTACAGCAATATATAATTTGAAATAATGGCAGTAAGAAAATTAAAGCCCACAACACCGGGGCAGAGACACAAAGTTATTGGTGCATTTGATACAATTACCTCAAGTGTACCAGAGAAGTCCTTATTGAGGCCAATTAAAAAATCCGGCGGTCGTAACAACCAGGGTAAAATGACCATGCGTTACATCGGCGGAGGCCACAAAAGGAAATACCGGGTAATTGATTTTAAGCGTAACAAAGACGGTGTTAAAGCAACAGTGGATTCAATCCAGTACGATCCTAACCGGAGTGCTCGTATCGCGTTGCTCGTTTACGCTGATGGTGAGAAACGGTACATTCTTGCTCCTAATGGTTTAAAGGTTGGACAGGAGATCCAGTCAGGTACAGGGGTTGCACCTGAGATAGGGAACTCTCTTCCTCTTTCCGACATTCCATTGGGTTCAATAATTCACAACATTGAATTACGCCCGGGACAGGGTGGAATTTTAGCCAGAAGTGCCGGAACTTTTGCCCAGCTCGCTGCCCGTGAGGGTAAGTATGCTGTAGTTAAATTACCATCCGGTGAAACAAGAATGATCCTGACTACTTGTCGTGCTACTATTGGTGCTGTTGGAAATTCAGACCATGCACTTGAAAAATCGGGTAAAGCCGGTCGCTCAAGATGGCTGGGCCGCAGACCAAGAGTTCGTGGAGTTGTTATGAACCCTGTCGATCACCCTATGGGTGGTGGAGAAGGACGTGCATCAGGAGGACATCCCCGTTCACGTACAGGAGTACTAGCTAAGGGTTACAAAACAAGACATGCTAAAAAGAAGTCTTCAAAGTACATTCTTGAAAGAAGAAAAAAATAACCGGTTAATTTAATTACAGATTATGAGTAGATCATTAAAAAAAGGTCCATTTATCGACTTTAACCTAGAGAGAAAAATTCTTGCCATGAACGATTCAGGCAAGAAGACAGTTGTTAAGACCTGGGCCAGAGCTTCCATGATTTCGCCGGATTTTGTCGGACACACAGTAGCTGTTCACAATGGTAACAAGTTTATCCCGGTTTACATTACTGAAAACATGGTAGGGCATAAGTTAGGCGAATTTGCTCCCACACGTACATTCCGTGGTCACGGAGGAAAGAGAAAGTAATCGTCTGGCTAAGTGTAAACTATTAAAAAGAAAACAATGGGTGCAAGAAAACGATTAAGAGCTGAAAAAATAAAAGA
>JAOZOF010000171.1:4125-7659 GCA_029933425.1 Marinilabiliaceae bacterium | reverse complement strand
GGCTCTCTTTAATATCATCCTGAATACTACTGATGATACTTCTCTGAAAGAAAAGCTAACAAGTTACCTGGTAAAAACATTCGACGAACTGCCGGAGCAGGAAAGGCCTGCAGGGATGAATGCAGACGATTTTGCACGCATGACAGTTGCAAATCTCACCTCACCCTGGATGTTGTATTTTTTACGTTACGATCCGGCACCTGTTCTCGAAAAAGTGAAGTGTCCCGTTTTGGCCCTTAATGGCAGTAAGGACCTGCAGGTAAATGCAAAGATGAATCTTACAGGAATTCGGAATGCCCTAGAAAAGGGCGGCAATAAGGATTTTACAGTAAAAGAGCTCCCCGGCCTGAACCATCTTTTTCAGGAGTGCACCACAGGTCTTCCAACGGAGTATTCACAAATAGAACAGACATTATCACCGGCAGCTTTGAAAATTATTACTGACTGGATAAAAAATAAGGTTGAATAAGTTTTAATGAATGCCTTTTTATTTTAGTTCGTTCTTTTTATCTAACTTAAGATCAGGTTATTAATTTTATAGACTATACTGCTCAACCACTTCCCGGCTTCGTACTTTCCTTAAGGCCAAAGTTAGAAAGTTGGATATCTTTTTAATTTATTTTGTTTTGTGTAACTTCGATTTGATCAAAATTTATAAATAATGGATAAGAAAAAATTGATAGAGAGTGTTGTAGAGAAAATGAAGAAACTGCCTGAAGATAAACTAAAGGAAGTTGAAGATTATCTTGACTTTCTTATCAATAAATATCAGGAGGATCTGATAATTCAAAAAGGCATCGAAGATATTGTTCAAAATTCAAAATCATACGCATTTTTAAAGGAAGACGATGATATTTACACTGTAGAAGATTTAAAGGAGAGATATAAATGAAAAAAGGAGATGTCGTTCTTTTACCTTTCCCTTTTACTGATATATTTTAAGTTCTTTTAAGAGGTCGTTTGTGTCAGGCTATCAATGTTTTTGTATTTTTGCAATAAACACAAACAGTTAAGCAGTTTACAAAATGAAAAAGTTTCTGAAAATATTTTCGATCGTAATATTGAGCATATTCATTCTGTTACTTATTCTTCCGTTCGTTTTTAAGGGGAAGATCAGGAGTATGATCAATGAGGAGATAAACAGTTCGGTAAATGCAAAAGTTGAATACTCGGGATTGTCACTCTCCCTGATACGTAATTTTCCAAACATACATCTGGAAATTAATGATCTTAGCATTTCGGGCAGGGATAAATTCGAAGGCGACACTTTGCTGGCGTTTGATCGTTTTTCAGTAGTTGTGGATGTAAGCAGTGTTTTTTCTGATGTGATACAGGTGAATGATATCCTGATCGATCATCCTTCGGTTCATGCACTGGTATTGCCCGATTCAACGGCAAACTGGGATATCATGAAAGATACGGGAGAGCAGGAGGAACCGGAGGATACCACATCTTCAGGAAAGAGTATACGGATCAACTCTTTCAGGATAGTAAACGGTGACATTGTTTACGACGATCGTACCATGGACCTCAAAACCGACATCAACGGCCTGGATCTCTCACTTTCAGGCGATCTATCGGAAAAGATGACCGAGCTTTCGGTTAACAGCAGTATCGAGAATTTTACTGTGGCAATGGAAGGTATGAATTATCTTAACAAGGTGAAGGTAGGGCTTGATGCAAAGATCAAGGCGGATACAGAGAACATGCTTTTTACCTTCCTTGACAATGAACTTACTCTTAACGGTCTTGCTATGGGTGTTGAAGGAGATGTTCAGTTGAAAGATGAATCCATAGGGACCGATCTTACGATCTCAGCTAAGAAATCGGATCTGAAAGCACTGCTTGCCTTGATTCCCAAAGAGTTCATGACAGATTTTGAAGATGTTAAAACAACAGGTGATTTCCATTTTGTTACAAAGGTGAAAGGCGATTACATAGACAGCGATCATCTTCCTGCTTTCAATGTTGATTTCTCGGTAAACAACGGTAAGATAAAATATCCGGATCTTCCGGAATCTATTGATGCTATTAATATTCACTGTGTTATTGACAATCCCGGCGGATCGGCTGATGCTACAGTTACCAATATTGAGAATTTCCATTTCGAGCTTGCAGGAAATCCTTTTGATGCAGGGATGAAGATAACCACTCCCGTTTCAAATCTTACCTTTGAAGGAAATGCCGTCGGAACTATCGATCTCGGGTCACTCGAAAAGGCCATACCTCTCGATAGCTTTGAGATACGCGGTGTGATCACGACAGATATCGAGATCAAGGGTGATTATGAGATGATCGACAAGGAGGAGTATGAAAAGATCAAATCGACCGGAGCAGCAACAATGAAGAATTTCTTTTACTCCGATGCTGATTTGCCCCTTGGTGTTCACATCGATGATGCGATTATGACCTTTACGCCAAGATACCTTGAACTTACTTCGTTCAAAAGCCGTATCGGGAAAAGTGATTTCAACATGAAAGGAAAGCTGGAAAATTACCTTGCTTATGCTCTTAAAGACGGAGTGTTAAAAGGTACTCTTTCGCATTATTCAAGATTCATCAATGCCAATGAGCTGATGGCAATGAGTCCGGACGGAGAGGAAGCGGCCGATACTGTTCCATCAACACTGGTTGAGGTACCTAAGAACATTTATTTCGTATTGACTTCAAAAATTGATAAAATACTTTACGATAAGCTGGTAATTACCGATACCAAAGGAAAGATCACAATACGCAACGGCAATGTTGTACTTGACGGGCTAGATATGGCACTGCTTGACGGCAGGATGAACCTAACGGGGAAATACAGTACCGAGAACATTAAAAGACCGTTCGTTGATTTTAATGTGAAAGTTTCTGATATTGACATCAATAAGGCTGCTTATTCTTTCAGTGTGGTAGATTCACTTATGCCGATAGCAAAGGCTGCCCAGGGGAAGATAACTGCAGGGTTTAAATATTCCAGTCTGCTGACCAAAGATGCAGCGCCGGTAATCTCATCCGTTAACGGCGGAGGTAATCTCAGATCATCAGGAATAGAGATAGCGGGAACAAAGGTGCAGAATACTATTGCAGATCTGCTGAAGAACAACAAATACAAGCAAATGGTTGCCAAAGATCTTAACATAAATTTCAAGCTCGACAAAGGAGGAATAATTGTTGAGCCTTTTACTGCAAAGGTTTACGGAAAAGAGATCAAAATCCACGGCAGACAGGGACTGGATAAAAGCCTTGATTATGAGATGGTGATCCCGTTGTCCCGTAAAGATCTGGCTGGAATTGCCGGATTTCTTGGCGGTGTGATCCCCCCGAAAGGCGGAGATATCCCTGTAGGTGTTATCATAAAAGGGAATTTTAATTCACCTGAGTTAAGCCTTGATCTTGATGAAGCAAAAAAGATCATAGGAAAGGAACTCGAGAATAAAGCAAATGATGCCATAAATAACCTGATGAAGGATAAGAATGTTCAGAAAACCTTAAAAAAGCTGGGTAAGTTCTTTAAATGATGATCAGCAGGCAATATCAGTTAAACAA